>SVES01000053.1 GCA_015057305.1 Pseudobutyrivibrio ruminis
CATATCTGTCGGCGGTAAATTTAGGGCAACTGCCCGCGCTGCTGTCGCGTGGTGCCCTATTAATTGGCGGTAGACAACTGGCATTTGCTTTTTATCGAGAAAATCGTAAAAGGGCTCCCAAGACAGAGCTTTTTCTCCTTTCTTAAGCATATTGCAGGTGTATTCGTAGTGAATATTCCTGAGAGTAAATTCCTTGTCTCTGTTTAAAATTCCAATGACCGTGTAAATAAATACAGCAGGGTCAAACAGGCGACTTCTGACAACAAGTTTGGTGTCATGAGCCAGATTATTAATTTCGAGATCTGATAATACAGACTGTAGTAATGAGCTTAGAGAATTTGAAGAAAGATCTGATCTAGGATACAATGAGGTCATGCGGTTGCTCCATTTTGTTTTGTTGCAATTTAATAATAAAATGAACAACCGCTTCTTTGAAGCATCTTCTTTTTAGATCGATATTTTTTCTAAATTAATCAGCTAATTACCCGTATAGTATTTAAGATCCCGTGTATGAGTTTTTCTTTTTATAATGTCTTTCAAAAACTTCTAAGAAAGTTTATTGTTATATCAATATGATAAATTAACATCCATATAATTGATGTATGTCTAAAACCATAAGAATATCTGTAAAATGTTAATTAAGTTGCAATGCCTGCATTAAACTACCGGGATAAATATATATGAATATACTTAAATTTTTGCTAAAGGTTTCTTTTTTTGGAAAAAACAAATTCAATATCAATTGTGATATTGACAAAAAAAATATTATTTTATTGGATACTTCAATAGGTAGTGACAATCTTGGTGATTCTATCATTATGGATTATATAGTTAAACATTTTTCTATGATGAATTCTGAGATAACAATGCATATTCCGACACATATATGTGATGAAAAAAAATGGAAACAGTTAAAAAAAGACGACAATAGAATTAAAATTCTTTGTGGAACAAATCTTCTTTATGGAAATATGTTTCATGAATATAATTTGGCATATCCTACGGACATAAGAAAGCTAAATAATTGTTGTTTATGTGGAGTAGGATGGGGAAGGTATGAGGATAAAATTAATACTTTTACTCGACAATTTTTAAAATATATGTTGAATAATTCATCTATTCATTCAGTTAGAGATTCTTATACATTAAAGAAACTTGAAAGTATTGGCATAAATAATGTTGTTTTTACCAGTTGTCCTTCCATGTGGAATCTAACACCTGATTTTTGCAAGGATATTAGTCCCAGAAAATCAAATATTGTAGTAACAACAGTAACTGATTATTGTAAAGATGTAGAAAATGATAAATTTATGTTAGATTTTCTGTTAAATCATTATGATGAGGTTGCTATTTGGATTCAGGGAAGAGGGGATTATTCGTATTTGTCTACTTTAAAAGATATAAAACAATTTAAAATCCTATCTTCTTTAGAAGATTTTGATAATTATTTAAAAAAACGTCCTGATTATGTTGGTACAAGACTACATGCTGGAATAAGAGCTCTTAATTTTAAGTGTAGAAGTTTGATTATAAGTGTAGATAACAGGGCTAAAGAAATCAGCAAAGATACTTGTTTACCTATTATTGAAAGAAACTATATAAAATCTCAGCTTGAAGATAGAATTTATGCTAACACTAGAACAGAAATTTGTATCCCGCAGGAAAATATTGATATTTGGAAAAGTCAATTCAAATAGTCCTAACTTAGCTTTTTAATATGAAGGTCTCCTGAGTTAGTATTTCGAAATGCAAGATAACTCTCCTATTAGACATATAATTTCATTTTTTTTGTTTGTTTTGTTGGAGTAAAAGTAGTTTTTGTAACTAGATCTGTAGACAATTCATTGTTCAATGTCTTTCTTTTTGAATAGCATTTCTGTGATTATATTTTTTATCCATGTTTATTTATCCAACTTTTTTTTGGGAGAACTGCTTATGATAAAAAAAATTCAGGATTTGCGGAAGAACAAAAATTCAGGATAATTATCACAGCAACCGAATATTTTTCATTATTCAAAAGTGTTATCATTTTTTACGAGAACAATTTGATATTGTATCTCATTAAATTAACGCTTTGATTCAATTTTGAAACACGAAAGTTAAGTCCTCTGAGAGATGTTTTCTTAGAGTAATTCTCAAAAAAAGAATATCGTAATTCAGTTTTTTAGTTCATTATTAAAAGGATTTTAAAGAAATAATGAAATGTTATATGTGTGTGTCTGTCGGGGAAGATTGTTGCACTGCGTCTTTATATTCAGAACTGCTTACAGTAGCACTAAAGTCTGCAAGACAGAACACTTCTCTAGACATAGTAGTTTTATATGATGGGCCAAAAAGTCACTACATATTAAATATTTTAACATCTTATAATGTAAAAATTATACGTCACACATTTTCTCATTTTGAAGACCTTAAGAAAACTTTTTCTCCCGATATTTTATTTTCCAAAACAGGAAAGAATTCGATAGATTTTAAAAAGTTATCGGGGACATTTATGCGGTTGGATGTCCCATTTATAGAAAATGATGATGATTACGTTTTGTATACTGATATCGACGTTATTTTTAATAAAGATATTAATGACACTGAATTAACTAAACCTAAGATCATTGCTGCTGGACCTGAAGTATCAAAAGAGTTTTATAAAGGGGATATTTTTAATGCAGGTATTCTTTACATGAATGTAAAAGCAATGCGCAGTAAATGTGAAGAAATCTTTTCTCTTTTGGAAAAAGGAATTCCTAATAAGACTAATCTTTTTGATCAGGGGTATATCAATGAGGTCTGTGAGGATGAAATTGATTTTTTACCACTTGAATATAACTGGAAGCCTTATTGGGGCTTGAATGAAGATGCTAAAATCGTTCATTTTCATGGAATTAAGCCAGGTGGAACTGCTGATACTTCAGGATTCGCAGTAAACACATCCCTGTATGAATCTATGTTTCGTGGACATAGAGCTGATTTTGCGGGGTATCTTGTGTATTTAAAGAATTACTTTACTTATCTTGATAAAAATGCAGACGACTGGATTTTTAACCACGGTAAAGAAGTTTTTAAATATATTTCTGATTCATATAAAAACAACATTTTCAGAAAAACAAGAAAAAAATTTTTTAAGTATTTACTGCTTAACTTTTTAACATTCTCAATGAATCGTAAGTTTAGACTAAGAAAAAATGAACTGCAAAGTGAATTAAAGAAGTTTTGTTCAGAACAATAAACTTGCGTTTTTCGAGGTAGTATTTTTCTATGTTCTCAATTATTATTCCAACCTTGCTTAAAGATACAGAGGTTTTAAACAAGTTATTATCTCAGTTAAATGAGGATAGTTCTGTTGGTGAAATTATTATTATTGATAATTCCTGTTCATATTTTAAAACAGACTATTCAAAAGTTAAGGTTCATGTTCCTAAAGAAAACCTTTTTGTTAATCCTGCCTGGAATCTTGGTATTAGATTAAGTTCACCTGAATATAAGTATTTTGGAATCTTAAATGATGATATTATTTTTCAGAAGAATCTTTTTGAACAGGTGCATGCTTTTCTTGATACCGCATCTGACGATGTAGGACTATTGGGAATTGACTGTATTTCTAACACTCCTAAATCTCAGTTTGAAACATACCCTGAAAATACTGAGGTTATCATTCAGGAAACTCATAAGCTGGAAGGATTCTTTGGTTCAGCTTTCTTTGGAAATAAAAAGAATTATTTTGAAATTCCTGCTGAAATGAAAGTTTTCTATGGAGATCATTTCCTGTTTACAAGAAATATTCAGGCAGGACATAAAAATTATAAAATCAGTAATATTGGAGTTAAACATTTAGAATCTCTGTCATCTCATAGCTCGCCACTTATTACTAGAATGTTTAAAAAGGACAGAAAGATCTGTATTAGGCATAATGGGGTAGGGTATCAGTCTTTAAGTCTATTGCAAAGAATTTTTTCTATAACTGTTTATCATAATCATTATGTTTTCTGCTTTTTAGGGTTAAAGATGAAATTTAAGTTGAGAGATCATAAAGACAAACAATAATACAATTCATATTTGTTTCATTCTTGCTATATGAATATATTAGTGGAATATTTATAATGTTGCGGTTTGTGATTAATTTTGACAGTTCAATTGACAGATGGCATTCAATTGAAGAGCGCTTAAGTTCTCTTAATATTTCAGTCAAAAGGTTATCTGCTGTTGATGGAAGACAGAAATCTGATTCTGAAATTGCATCTATTTTGTATCCGATGGAATATGAGTATAGATATCTGTTTCCTCGTTTACTTAGCAAAGCTGAAGTCGGCTGTTTTTTAAGCCACAGAAAATGCTGGCAGAAACTGGTTGAATCAGATGAAGATTGGGCTTTAGTTATGGAAGATGACTTAATCATTTCAGATAGAGCTCAATTTTACATGAAAGATCTATCGTGGCTTCCATCAGATATAAAAATATGTCAGCTGTCAACTCATGAAACAAATTGGAGATTGTGGATAAAAAAAGAGACTATAAAACTATCTAACAATGATGAAATAATACAGCCTTTGGACAAAGCTCATGGAACTCAGTGTTACGTTATATCTAGAGAAGCCGCAGTTTCTGCTTTGAAATATTCAGAAAGACTTTTAGCTCCTGTTGATGATTTTCTTTTCTCACCATATTTTGAAATGAATAAGTTATATGGAACCTATAGAATACAGCCAACGGTTGTTACTCAGGAACCGGAAGGTTCAGTAATAGGTGATAGAAAAAAAGAAAGTCTTAAGGCTCCATTTTGGGTAAGACATGGTTTAAATAGATTTTTAATCAGAACCAAGATTAAAAGGATGTGTCGACGAGGAGTAAAGGTCGAGTCTAAGTTTATCTGATAACAATCTGTTTTACTCACTTTAATGATAAATATTAGGTTAGATTAAAGTAATTTTTTTTAAGCAACAGATACTAAAAAACTTTCAGAATTACTGAATAGAACAACCTAAAAAAGATCTTTATTGGATAATACATATGAAAAATTTTTTTTGTTCAAGATTTTTTTATGGCCATGAGTTGTCATCTCTAGAGGAAATCTCAACTTTTAATAGTCCTAAGCATAAATTTTTCCTTTTCTACATAAATAAACCTGTAAATTATCATATTGAATTCAGAATATTTGACTGCGAATTCTTTTTTGGCCTATATGATGATTTAAATACAGCCATAATAGATCATTGGATCCATTTTCTTCATTATGGAAGGAAAACAGGGCATGTAAAATTTGAAAAGAATTTCTATTTCGATGAGAAATATTATTTGCAGCAGTATAACCCCGACATAGGTAATCATACGTGTTTTTTTGAGCACTATTTGAAAGAAGGGTGGAAAAAAAATTATAATCCTTCTGCTTTTTTTGATACAGAATTTTACATAAAGAAGTATTCTTCTAATTACAATTCGGAGCTTTGTCCTTTTGAACATTTCCTTAAAATTGGTTTTTCAAAGGGAAATATTCCCTTTGCTTTTAGACAGTATTCCGATTTAAATTTATCGTATTCAAAAGTATCGACGCTTCCTGTTTTTGCATCTCATAATGAGCCTAATTATATTGTTAATTCCATTACTTCAGAACAAATTGAGAATGGAAGTTTTACAATATTTCTTCCTCTTGGCTTGGGAGATGCGGTTGCAATAGAACCTATATATAGATATTTGAAGATTACTTATCCAGATAGAAAAATATATTCAATCCTTTATAAGAACCAGTACGAGATCTGTAAGTTCAATAGAAACTGCGACGGAATTGTTATTGTTGATAAGAATAAAGATATAAGACCTATTTTAAGAGAGGTTGCAGGTAATACAGTTATAGTAAACTGTGTTATTAATGGAATAACTATTGTTTGTGGCCAGTCTTCTTTTTTGTGGCATAACAGCGAGTTAAAATATCTTCCAACAACTTATTTTGATAAACAGAATCTACTGTCTGCTATGTCAGCTGTTGCTGGTCTACCTGAATTAGATGTTCAGCCTATATTCTGGACGTCAGATACTCAAAATAATTGTTCTATTAGTTGTCCTTATATAGTTATTCATTGTGCTAGTGCTGATAAAAAGAAAAACTGGGGAACAAGAAAATATACTGAGTTAGCATATGCGTTACTTTCCAAGGGGTATTGTGTTGTTGAGATTGGTGTCGATCCTATAATTTGCTGTGATCATCCCAATTATCATAATTTAACATCAAAACTGAGTTTTCAAGAAATATATAATCTTATAAAAGAATCTTCTTTATTTGTTGGACCAGATTCAGTTTTTTTACATTTATCTAACTGTGCTAAACAAAAGGCAGTTTGTATTGCAGGACCTGTAAAAGGTTTTTTCTGTGGACATAAGAAATTTTTTAGCAATCAACTTCCTTGTTCTGGCGATTATTTTATCGGTAAAAATATTGAATATTGTTATCCCCCAAAAAGAAAAAATATTAATTCTATTTCTGTTGAGGATGTTTTAGAGAAAATTAATAAGCTGGTTGATTAGACAATAAAGTTGCACTCTAGTCATTTTTGTTAGGTGCAACTATAATTGCTTCTTTTGAATTTAATATTTGTTCGTTTTATAAAGATTCATAAAAGGACTAATAAATATGAACATACATAAACCATAGGTGAAGGCAACACTTTCTGGGATTCCATATAAAACAAACAGCATAAGTATTATGTATAAAGTTATGTTCTTTTCTTTAATAGTTTGTTTTAATGCATATATATATGTAGCCAAAAGAAACAGAGAAGGAATTACACCTACTATAATAGGAAAATAATAATATAGGGAATCAATCACAAAATACTTTGCTCCCTTTGATGCTTCCCATTCTATTGAGATTGTGATTTTCTGTCCTAATAATGATAATCCATATTCTTCAAGAGCTTGTTTGCCAAATTTAAGCCTACCGTTTATGAGAGTATCTACATAATCCATTCCGTTACCAGTTATTATCAGATAGAACATTATTAAAATAACAGATAATATTAAAATAATACTGAAAATTGTTAGTCTTATGTCAAATAGACTCGAAATGAATTTTTTACAATAATTTGAAATAAACAGTGATATTGTCAGAATTGTTAAAGGGTAGAAAGCAGACCTTGAGTCTGTGAAATATTTAATTGTGAAACATAGCATTATTAAAAATGCAAAGTGATGTATTTTTAAGTTTTCTTTTAATAAAGTAAAAACCATTCCAATTAGCATTAACGTTAAGCCAAAAGAATTTGGGTGATAAAAACCAAAAGATTGTCTTATTGTTCCATTTCTTGAAAATTCATATCTTTGGAATATTTCAAAGTAGTCAAGAGTGATAATGAAAATTGTCCCTATAATTAGAGTCAAGACAATAACAGAATACATTTTTTTTATTTCGCAATTTTGCGCTAAAAGTAAAGGTATAAACAGCAGATCAAAAATAATCCATGTTTTTGCTGAGAATGCCACAAATAAAAGTAATATAAAAAAAAGACTGATTTTTAGTTTATTAACCCCAATTGAAAGAAGTTGATCTGCGACTATCAGGATTAAAATCCATCTGGAGAATTTATGGATTCTATTAAGTAAATGCGCTACTGTGTCATAGCTTACACCTAAGGCTGATATTGACATCAATTCAGAAAATACAGCGATAGCAAGACAAATATATATTAACGTGGCATAATGATTTCTAATTTCTTTAATCATTTGTTGTATTTTCCTGGAGAGTTGTGAATTGCTTTTAACTATGCTTATATCAAGCTATATTTAAGAAAATCATTTTATCAAAATCAATTGATGATTTGCATATTTTCACCATCTCATTTCAGATATTGAGTTAAAACATATAAATTATTATTTTTGTAAAGAGCATATGAAACGGGCAATTCTCATAATAAACAAAGTCTAAAATTTAAGTTAAAAAAAACGTATTACTTAAAGTAATCATAAGGAATTATAGATAATGAATTACATCATATTTGGTGGCAGTGGATTTATTGGAACTCATTTAATACATTTATTAAATGAATTAAAAAAGGATAGTAAAGATAATATATTTTGCCTTGATCTGGTAATGCCTGGAGAAGAAGGTGTTGTACCTGGTATTGTCGAGAAGAACGATGGTGTAAATTACGTTAGACTAGATGTAAGAAAGAAGATTGATTTTGAATTTGAACCTACGAAAGAAGATATTATTTTTAATTTAGCTGCGGTTCACAGAACTCCTGGACATGAATCTCATGAGTATTTTGAAACTAATATACTTGGAGCAGAGAATGTTACAGCTTTTGCTGAAGAAAAAGGGATAAACAAGATCCTTTTTACATCATCAATTGCGCCTTATGGTGCTGCAGAAGAATTGAAGTCAGAGAAAACTCTTCCAACTCCAAATACTCCATATGGTATCAGTAAGCTTGTTGCAGAAAAAATTCATGCGATCTGGCAGGCAAAGGGCGCAGAAAGAGAATTAACTATTGTTAGACCAGGCATTGTCTTTGGTAAAGGCGAGCATGGAAATATGACTCGTTTGTATAATGCAATAAAAGGACACTACTATTTTTATGCTGGAAGAAAAGATACTGTAAAAGCCTGTATTTACGTAAAAGAGTTAGTTCAGTTTATTAAATATCGTATGATTGATAATTCATTTAAGGGAACAGATGTTTTAAACTGTACTTTTGAGCCGGCTTACAACATAGAGCAGATCTGCAATTCTATGATGAAAGCAACTGGTCTTTCATATAAAATTCCTTGTGTAAATGGAAAACTTCTAATGTTTGCTGCAAGACTTATGGCTCCTTTTTTTGCAAAAAAGGGAATACATCCTGATAGAGTAAAGAAACTTATGGTAAGTACGAATATAAGCGGAAAGAAGCTTGCTGATTCTGGTTACAAGTTCCATTATGGTATAGAAGAGAGCTTTTCCGATTGGTATTTTGATTGTGATAAAAAAGGACTGTTTTAATGACAGATTATAAAAGACCAATTAGAGTTGCACATGTAATTGGAAAGCTAAATGCAGCTGGAGTTGAGGCTGTAATTAATAACTACTACAGAAATATTGATCGAAATAAGTATCAGTTTGATTTTTTTATAGACTCTGATGGTGAGTGTCAGCCTCCAAAATATCTTATAGAACTCGGTGCGAGGTATTTTGTAATACCTCCTTATCAGCATATTTTTAAACATGTAAGAACACTCATTAGGTTATTTAAAGAAAATAAATATCTGATAGTACATTCAAGCATGAATACTTTGTCTCCTATATCCTTATTCTGTGCCTGGTTTGCAGGAGTTCCTGTAAGAATAAATCACAATCATAGTACAGCCGGAAAAGGTGAATTTAAAAAAAGTTGTTTAAAATATGCTCTTAGACCTTTTTCTAAATGTTTTGCAACACATTTTGCTGCCTGTTCTAGATTTGCAGGGGAGTGGCTGTTTGGAAGAAAGATGATTCAGTCAGGAAGGGTTAAGATTTTTAACAATGCCATAGATGTAGATAAGTTTAAGTATAGCGAGTCTATAAGAAAAGCAATACGGAAAGCTCTTGGTGTTGAAGGAATGTTCGTCATAGGTCATGTCGGAAGATTCTGTTACCAAAAGAATCACGATTTTCTTATTGATGTATTTAAGTCTGTTCATGATGTTGAAGAAAAATCTGTATTGCTTTTAGTTGGAACAGGTAAATTAAAAGAGCAAATTGAGAACAAAGTATCAGACCTTGATTTGAAAAAAAATGTATTATTCCTTGGTGTAAGACAAGACGTAGATAAACTATATCAGGCAATGGATGTGTTTGTTTTGCCTTCCCATTATGAAGGACTTCCCGTTGTAGGAATTGAAGCTCAGGCTTCTGGATTGCCATGTTTTTTTTCTGATAGATTTACAGAGGAATCAGTGATTGACTCAAACACTAGGGTGTTAAAGTTAGATGCTAGTGCAGTAGTCTGGAGAGATGAGATATTAAGAGCAAGAGAAAGGTCAAGAAAAGATTGTTCAAATAGTGTTCGGCGTTCTGGTTTTGATATTGTAAAAGAGGCAAAAGTTTTAGAAGATTATTACGATATGATGATAGCATCTCTTAATTAACCAAATATAAGTGGTTATATTGTTTTGTTTACTAAGTTGATACATTAATGAATAATAAAAATGCGTTAATATCTGTAGTTGTTCCTATATATAAAGTGGAATCTTATCTTAGAAGATGTATAGAAAGTATTTTGTCTCAAACATATAGAAATTTTGAACTCATTCTTGTAGATGATGGTTCTCCTGATTGTTCAGGGAAAATATGTGATGACTATGCGGATAAAGATAGAAGAATTAAAGTTATCCATAAAGAGAATGGAGGGCTTTCTGATGCTAGAAATTATGGTACACGTACTGCAACTGGTGACTACATATCGTATATAGATAGTGATGATTGGGTTGCTCCTGATTATTTAGAGCTTTTGTACAAGGCCTTAGAAGATAATGCTGCAGATGTATCTGTTTGCAAACTAATCAAAATAAATAAGGAAAAATGTATTCGTAGTTCAAAGAATAATATTCTTATGTTTTCAACAGATTCCGCTTTATCTGATATGTTATATCAAAAGAATATTTCTAACAGTGCATGCGGCAAACTTATTAGAAGGAAAGTAATGAATAGATTTCCATTTCCTGTTGGTAGACTTTATGAGGACCTTTTTACTACTTATAAAGTTATTTCTGAGTGTAATAAGATTGTTTTTGTCGATCGGGTACTGTATTACTATTGGATAAATCCAGAAAGTATTATGCATCAGAGTTTTTCTCCAAAAATGTTTGACGAGATTGATGCAGTATGTGAAATTGAACAATTTGTCAGGGAGCATTTTCCTAATATACTTTCGGCTGCATTATCTAGAAAATTTAGCTCCTACTCTCAAGTTTTTCGATGGATGAGTAAAGAAAAGATTGATTCTGTCTATTTGTCAAAAAAGAAAAGTATATGGGGGTATATAAAAGAATATAGATATAGCATGTTGCTAGACAAGAATGCTCGTTTAAAAAATAGGATAGCTGGATTTCTTGCTTTAGGTGGAAGTTTTTTATATGGTCATTTGTGACAATTAGTTGAAGGTCTTGGTGAGCTGATCTGCTAGCCTTAAAAAACATTTTATCGAGATTTGATTTTTTAGAGCAGCCTTTCCCTTTGTGCTGTTCTTTAACAAATCTGGTTATTATGAAAAAATCCCTCTAAGAGCTTATGGTAAAAGATTATATTTTGGAGTGGTAAGCTTTCTCACACGATTTTCTGTGCTTTTATATTAAGGTTTTTATATGAATGGTTATTATATTCATAAGGATTGCTCTAGTTATCCTGGTGTATTAAAAAAAATTGAATATCAGATAAAAGAACTAGGAAAAATTGCAAATGTTTCAGAAGTAATTATTAATTCAAAATCTATTCTTTATAAAATCCTTAGTAGGATACCTTTGTTGTATCCTTGTTCTTATTATTACGATGAAGCTTTTAGTAGAATTAATAATCCTGATTTTATCTATATTAGGAAAGATATCAAAACAGATAAGTTTTTTATTGCTTTTTTAAATAAGATAAAAATAACCTATCCAAACTGTTTAATTCTTGTTGAGTTGCCTACTTATCCGTTTTATAAGGAACTTTACTCAAACATTACAGGGTGGACTCTTTTTTTTAAAGAAATATGGTACGCAAGAACTTTTAAAAAATATATTGATCGATATGTTTCCTATTCTTTCGATAAACAAATTTATGGTGTACCAACAATTAGTATTATGAATGGAATTGATCCTTCTTGTATTTGTGAAAAAAGTCCTTCAAAAAATAATAAACTAATTTCATTGGTCGCTGTTTCATCTTTTGCTTCTTGGCATGGTTATGAAAGAATAATTGAGAGTCTGTGGAATTATAAAAAAAAAGGAGGGCTTAGAAATGTTAAGCTATATCTGGTGGGCGATGGAGACGAACTAAAAAAATACAAAAAATTAGTTCTTAGATTTCATCTTGAAAATAGTGTTGTTTTTACGGGAAGACTTACAGGAGCAGAATTAGACAAAATATATAATGAATCTGATATTGGTTTAGGAATATTTGGCTTATATAAAAAAAATATGAAATATAGTTCTGCATTAAAAATAAGAGAGTATTTGTGTAAAGGACTCCCTGTTGTTTCCGGTTGTAAAGAAGATATTTTTATTAAATATCCTTCTGATTTTTATTTGGAATTTTCAAATAATAGAGCTTCCATTGATTTTGATAATATTGTTTATTTTTATGATAAGTTGTATAACAATATGGTAAACAATGATAATGCGAAATTTGGAGTGATTAGAAGAATTAGAGATTATGCTTGTCATCATGCTTCTATTGAACAGACGTTTCAACCAGTATTGTCTTTTATAGTTGATTATCATAAGAAATTAATAATTTAATTTGTGAACAGAATATTTTGGAGTTTTAAGTGAGATATGCTCTAATTGGATGTGGTCGTATTTCTCCGAATCATATCGAAGCTGCTAGAAATAACAATCTTGATTTTGTTGCAATGTGTGATTTGTTACCAGAAGCAATGGCAGAAAAAACAAACAAATTTCATCTTGAAAATGTTCGTCAATATACTGATTATCGTGAGCTTTTAATTAAAGAAAAACCTCAATTGGTTGCAATTGCAACTGAATCCGGAAAACATGCTCAGATTGCTTTGGACTGTATTGAACAAGGTTGCAACATAATTATAGAAAAACCTATAGCACTTTCATTGTCTGATGCAGATAAAATTATTTCTGCAGGACATAAAAAGGGAGTTGTTGTATGTGCAAATCATCAGAATCGTTTTAATAAGTCTATTCAGTATATAAGAAAATCATTACTGGAAGGACGCTTCGGTAAATTATCCCATGGGGCAGCTCATGTAAGATGGAATAGGGGCAAATCATACTATGATCAGGCTCCTTGGCGAGGAACCTGGGAACAAGATGGTGGTTGCTTAATGAATCAGTGCATTCATAACATTGATTTATTAAGATGGATGATGGGAGATGATGTTGAAGAAGTTATGGCTTATACCGATCAGCTTCAACATAATTATTTAGAAACAGAAGATTTAGGGCTCGCTGTTGTAAAGTTTTCTAATGGCTCATATGGTGTGATTGAAGGTACCACTAACGTTTATCCTAAGAATTTGGAAGAAACATTATACATATTTGGTGATAAAGGTACCGTAAAAGCAGGTGGTACAAGCGACAATATTATCGAAGAATGTAGATTCGCTGATAATAAGGATGATCCTGAAGATGTAAAAAAAGTGTACGGAGAAAATCCTCCTAATGTATATGGATATGGGCATACTCCTCTATATGCAGATGTAATTGAGTCAATAAAATGTGAGCGAGAACCTTATGTCTCTGGAGAAGCGGGACGAAGAGCTTTAGAACTTGTTCTTGCAATTTATAAATCTGCAGCGGAGCATAGACCGATTAAGCTACCTTTATCAGAATGCTCTACAATGGATTTTGTTGGTAGATTTGATAAATAGTTTTGGGATTTTATATTAAAAGTTAAATTATGCAGTTTCGAGATTTATCAAAACAGTATGCGTGCTTAAAAACTCAGATCGATTGTGCAATTCAAGATGTTTTGCTATCTTCTAATTTTATATCAGGAGGGCCTGTAAAAAAACTAGAAAAAGTTTTAGCCGATTATGTTGGTGTCAAACATTGTATTACCTGTGCAAATGGCACAGATGCACTTACAATTGCTTTAAAAGCTT
Organism: Pseudobutyrivibrio ruminis; assembly: GCA_015057305.1. Taxonomy (GTDB): domain Bacteria; phylum Bacillota; class Clostridia; order Lachnospirales; family Lachnospiraceae; genus Pseudobutyrivibrio; species Pseudobutyrivibrio ruminis_F. The sequence continues at coordinate 13,773 of SVES01000053.1, forward strand.
GGAATATTGGTAAAGGAGATGCTGTTTTTGTTCCAGATTTTACTTTCTTTTCATCTGGTGAGTGTCCTGCTGGTTTAGGTGCAACTCCGATTTTTGTCGATGTTGATTCCTCAACATATAATATGGACCCAGAACAACTTGAAGTAGCAGTCCAAAATATATTAGCTGAAGGTCGTCTAACTCCAAAAGTTGTGGTTGCTGTGGATTTATTTGGCTTGCCTGCGAATTATGAAAAAATAAAGAAAGTATGTGATAAGTATAGTCTTTTTCTATTAGAAGACGGTGCTCAAGGCTTTGGAGGAGAATTTAAAGGAAAAAAAGCCTGTTCTTTCGGGGATATATCAACAACTTCTTTTTTTCCAGCAAAACCTTTAGGCTGTTATGGGGATGGCGGAGCTATATTTACTGACAATGGCAGTTGGGCTGATTTGATCAGATCTCTTTGCGTTCATGGTAAAGATACCAGTAATCCTAATGATCCAAATTCAAAATATAATAACCTAAGAATAGGTTTTAACAGTAGATTGGATTCAATTCAAGCTGCTGTTCTGTTACAGAAATTTGAGTCATTTAAGTCTAATGAGTTACATGATATTAACAGAGTTGCAAAATGGTACAGGGAATGCTTTATCGCAGAAGAAATTAGTGATGTAGAGCTTCCTTGTATTGATAATGATTTTTATAGCTCATGGGCTCAATATACAGTTCAAGTTCCTTCTTATGTGAATAGAAGTGAACTTCAAAAAAAACTAAAAGAGCTTGGAATACCAACAAATGTATATTATATGAAGCCTATGCATTTACAAGGAGCTTTCTCTGGAACCAGAAGTGAAACTGCAGATTGTCCAATTACTGAGAGATTATGTTCGTCTGTATTAAGTCTTCCTATTGATCCTTTTAAAACAAAAGACGAAGTAGCATACGTTGTTTCTTCAATTAAAGAATTTCTAAAGAACAATTAGGCAACAAGATAATGGAATTTAATGATATATATACAAATTTGATTAGTGGTAAAAACAAGCTTGCTCTTGTTGGTCTAGGTTATGTTGGCATGCCTATTGCTGTTGAATTTGCCAAGCATATAAAAGTAATTGGTTTCGATATTAATAAGAAACGAATCTCTGAGTATTCGCAGGGGATTGATTCTACAAATGAAGTAGGTGAATCAATAAAAAATTCAACCGTTGAATTTACTTCAGATCCTTCAAGACTAAAGGAAGCAAGATTTATTATTGTTGCTGTGCCTACACCTGTTAATTCTGATAATACACCAGATTTATATCCAATTGAGTCTGCTTCTCGTATTGTTGGTCAGAATTTAGCTAAAGGCTCTATAGTTGTTTTTGAGTCAACAGTCTATCCTGGTGTTACCGAAGATATATGTGTTCCTATCATTGAAAAGGAATCTGGACTTAAATGTGGAATTGACTGGAAAATTGGATATAGTCCAGAAAGAATAAATCCAGGCGATAGAGTTCATACATTAACTTCGATAAAAAAAATTGTATCTGGTATGGACAATGATGTTGTTTGTGAGATAAAGAAAGTATACGATATAGTCATAAAAGCAGGAACGGTACCTGTATCAAGTATTAAGACAGCAGAGGCTGTTAAAGTAGTTGAGAATAGTCAGAGAGATATTAATATTGCTTTTATGAATGAAGTCGCAATGATCTGCGACAAGATGGGAATAGATACAGATGAAGTCCTTTATGGAATGAATTCTAAATGGAATGCGTTAGGTTTTAGACCAGGTCTTGTTGGTGGTCATTGTATTGGAGTCGATCCATATTATCTGACTAATGCTGCAGAGATGCTTGGGTATCATAGTCAGATTATCCTTAATGGAAGAAAAGTTAACGATAGTATGGGCCAGTTTGTTGCTGATGCCGCAATTAAGCAGATGATTGAGGCAGGATTAGCTCCTAAAAAAGCTACCGTTGTAATTTGGGGACTTACATTTAAGGAAAATTGTCCTGATACAAGAAACAGTAAGGTCGTTGATATTATAAACAGGTTGAAAGAATACGATATTAAACCAATTGTTACTGATTCATGGGCGGATGTGGATATTGCAAGAAATGAATATAAAATTGACCTTACTTCATTTGAAGATGTGCCCCCTGCAGACTGTATAATTATCGCTGTAGGTCATAATGAATACAGAAATATGTCCTTAATGCAGATAAAAGAAAAATTTAAGGAATGTACTGATTGCGAGAAGGTTCTTTTGGATGTAAAAAGTCTTTATCGTATTGATGAGTTAAAAGCTTCGGGATTGCGCTTTTGGCGACTATAGTTTTTTGAGTTGTATTTATGAGTTATTATGTTCATCCATCCTCTTTTATTGATGATAATGTTGAGATTGGTGAAAATACTAAAATTTGGTATTTTTGTCATGTCCAATCTGGAGCTAAAATAGGTAAAAGCTGCTCTTTTGGACAGAATGTAAATGTTAGTAATAATGTAATAATTGGCGATGGTGTTAAAGTCCAGAATAATGTATCTATTTATGAAGGCGTTGAGTTAGAAGATTATGTATTCTGCGGACCATCTTGTGTTTTTACTAATGACCTTACTCCAAGAGCTAGATATCCTAAAGGACATAAATACAAAAAGACTATAATTAGACATGATGCGACATTAGGTGCAAATTGTACTATTGTTTGTGGTCATGAAATTGGAGAGTTTGCAACTATTGCTGCAGGAGCAGTTGTTACAAAAAATGTTAAACCTCATGCTCTGATGGCTGGAGTTCCTGCTAAACAGATTGGATGGGTTTGTGAGTGTGGTCAAGTTTTGAATAGTAATTTGATTTGTCCTGACTGTATGAGGAAATTTATTTTGAAAAACAATAAGATAATTCTAGTGGGGGGGGTAAATGATTTTCTTATTGTGGCTTTGACAAGGAGAGCTGCATAATGAGAGTCTGTTTACTTTCGTATCAAATTAATCATAGAAAAACTTTTGATGTTCTAACAGGATTAAAAGCTAAAGGTTACAAAGATGTTTGTGTATATTTAATTCCTTTGCAATATAAAAAGAAGTTTACTCCTCTGTTTGAGCATAGACCATCTTGCAGTTGTACTTTATATGAAAATTTAGATTATAAAAAAGTTATTCAAAATTTTGGTTATGAATATAAGTTAATAAATTCATATCTTGATATTAAAGAAAATGATTCTGTAGTTTGGCTTGTTTGCGGTGCAGGTCTTTTACCAGCATCTTTTTATAAAAATAATATTGTTATTAATTCTCATCCAGGATTTATTCCATTTGTTCGAGGATTGGATTCGTTGAAATGGGCAATTGTTGAAGAAAAAACTATAGGTGTTACTTCTCATTTTATTGGAGATTATGTTGATGCTGGAGATATAATTTGTAGAGAAGAAGTCCCTGTATATCAAAACGATACTTTTCACGCTGTTTCTGAGCGTGTATATCATTCTGAAATTAGATTATTGGTTAATGCTGTTGAAAATCATGAGGTATTGTTTTCTACGAATGGAGAGGATTATGTTGTACACAAGAGAATGCCTCATGAAATTGAATCTCACTTGTTAGAAAAGTTTGAGAATTGGAAAAAAGATTTTCTTAATCGTGATGAACGAGTCAAGGTTTAAGAATAATTTTGTCCCTATATATTTTTGATTCCATGCATGGTTGGTTAAGCATTTTTAGGCATTCTTGGAGTTTTAGATACAACTTCAATAATGTGTTTAATGCTTTTACCTCTCATGCGGTTAGTAAAACTAGGAGCGCT
>SVES01000054.1 GCA_015057305.1 Pseudobutyrivibrio ruminis
TGAGCGTTTAACTGCCCCGATAGGGGTTAATGAGTTAAGCGCTCTTTTTTTGCGCCAAAGTTTCAAAAAGGAAAGGAAAGAAAGTATGAACAAGGAAGGAAATGTAATCAAACCACCTGAATCCATTTGGGTCAAAGTAAACCATGCGGTTACTAAGACAAACAAAGATACAGATATTATTTATTTGTATGCTAATGGGTGTGAAGGAGTAGAGAGAATTGGTAAATCAAATAGCTATTACTCAGTCACTAAATTTAATGATGCATGCCCTGGTGTGGCAAGAGCATTGTAGGAGAAAAGAACAAATGAGAGGAAAGATGGAAAGGAGACAGTAACGAGACCTCGGCTAACCGAGGCTGCTGAGAGGCTAAAGTAAATAAAGATCAGCATAAGAATCTGAAAAGTGAGTTGCCTGAAGAGAAACAAAACAAGCGCTCACTTTGAGCGTTTCTGTACCGCGCAGCAACGGGCAGGCTAAGTTGTGGGCATTGAAGTATGCTAAAAAACGCTCGGTGTCAGATTCATCCACGTAGCGAGAAATCGTGAAGTGGAAGTTAATGTCGATTACAAAAAAAGAACTGTTGGAGAGACAATCGTGGCCATTATGGTACAAGGTAGATTGGTCAAAGATGCAGATTGATATGTTTTTGCGAGAGTATTCAGAAAAAGAGGTGTATATTTCATTTTCTGGAGGAAAAGACTCTAGGGTGCTTACCCATTTAGTAAGAGAGGTTTGTGGATACAGAAATGTAACTGCAGTATTTCTTGATACCTGGATGGAGTACCCAGAGATCAGACAGTTTGTGAAAACATTTGATAATGTTGAAACAATCAAGCCTGATAAGAGTATGAAACAGATAATCGCAGATTGTGGTTGGAATTTCCCAAGTAAAGATATAGCTGAATTGATTGAGGCTTTACGCAAGCCAAACCCACCAAAATGGGCGATAAACAAGATCAATGGGCTAGATAAAAATGGTAACTATTCAGAGTATAGACAGATGTATAAGAAATGGAAAGTCCTTGTGGATGCTCCTTTTAAAATTTCAAGAAAATGCTGTCAAGAAATGAAGGAGAAACCAGTTCAAAAATGGGAAAAGAAAACCGGAAAGCATCCAATATTAGGTCTGATGGCTGATGAGTCAGCAAACAGAGAAAAAGCCTATTTGAAGTCAGGATGTCTTACCTTTGGAAAAACAAAGGAATATGACGTTGAGACAGGAGAATGGATTATTATTGGATCTGATAGACCAATGGCTCGCCCTATGGGATTTTGGACTGAAAACGATGTACTTCAGTACATATATGAAAACAAATTATCAATAGCAGCTCCTTATGGAGATATTATTGAAGTTGGCCAGATTGAAGGTCAAATGAATTTGTTTGATGTAGGTGCTGCAAGAAATTGTGAAGGTTGTAAATTCCGCACTACAGGAGAGCAAAGAACAGGATGTATGTTTTGTCCGGTAGGTTGTCATTTAGATGGTTTTGCAAAGTTCAAAAGGCTCAAACAAACACATCCAAAGCTATATGAGTATTGCATGGATGAGCTTGGAGAACGAGAAGTTTTATCATGGATTGATAGAAATATCGTTCAAAAGAGCAGTGAAAAAATTATTGTCGCTTAGAGGCTAAGAGCCTACTAAGGGAGTCACTATTAACTGGATGGCTCCCTTGGGGGCTATCCTTTCTATTAAGAATGAGAGGAAAAACAATTGAATAAAATGAAAGTAATTGATTTAACTGTTGCAGATGGCATGGGAGCCGCTGAAGTTAAAGACTTAAAAATTTCTAATGGGGTAGTCACTTCACTAACAGTACAATGGATCACATTCGTTGGGCGAAAGGATAGTGATATTATTCCAGCAGATTTATTTGAAAAAGATAATACATATTATGAGTGCGAGATACTTGAAGTAGAAGGATACAGACATATTGAAGAAAGCACTATAGCAAATTGTAGAAAACGTGCAGTCAGAAGATGTAATGTAATTAGATTTCCTGCTGCAAATAACAGCTTAGATATGGCTGTATAAAAAGGGGGAATTGAAGATGTTTATTTCAACACTTTGTAGACCTACACCTTCCTTTTACAAAGGGTTCAGTGTAGATGAAAAACAGGAAAGAAATGTACCTGCAGAGGTAATAGTCTTTCAGGATTACGTTTTTAAACGTGAAATTGTTCATGGACATAGCATGATGGCATAGTAATGTAAAAAGTCTTTAAACAAGGAGGTTTCCAATGGGTCATTGGAGTTATGTTACCGTTGAAGGAGAAAGAGTTATCTTTGGAGAAGAAAAGCGTGTTTATATGCTTATTCCAAAGGAATTTGGCGGTGGAAGTTATTATACAGACTGCTTTTCAGGAATGGGAAACAGTATAGGACCTGGTATTTTTGAGTTTTTAGCAGATACAAACAAAGAGTACTTATCTTCAGATAATTTAGAAGCACCTGTACTTGAACAGTTTGGTGGTTTATGGTCTTGGGATATAGAAGAACTTAAGGCAAAAGGATTATCTGAGAAGGAAATTGAGGCTAAGAATAAGGAAGAGCAGAAGCGTTACTACGATATGGCTGTGGCTCGTTATGAGCTTTCAGTTGCTAGAATTAACGATTTTAAGGTTCTATCTCATGAGCAGATGCTTGATAAGTATGGAGTGGATTATAAGTACGATATCGGAAATGATATTTCAAGAGGTGAAGATGAGCTTATGGCGAAATTAAAGTACCCTCTTAAACTATCAAGAACGGATATGAAGTATGAAGATACCCCATATTTCTCGATTGATGATGAAGGCCAAGGCTCTTGTTTTTCATATGATTGGGAGACAGAGGAAGAAGCCTGGGATGATGAAAGACGAGAAAATCAGTATAAAGAGTGGAAAGAAAATATCAAGAATAATTATTTCGAGAGAATTGAACCACTAATGAAATTAAGAGAAAAGGAGTAAAGTATGAAAAAACAGGTTATCGCCTATGACTTTATTGCAACTGAATGCGGTAGAGATTGTTATCAGGTTGAAATGGCAAATGGCAAGACATCATTAGTATGGTTGCCTTCTTATGCGCTTGATACGATTGATCTTGAAGCAGAAATCAGAAAACAGTTATAATCCTTCCTTTTTATAGGAAGACACACCGAGGGTGATTTATTAAACTAAGCCACCTTCGGGTGGCTTTTTATATGAGAGGAAAGAATAATGAATTTAAGAGAGATTTATTTAAAGCAGGTCAAAGAAGTAAAGCTGGCGGTAGAGGAAATTGTTAAATATGGTGCATCAAAGGATGTTTTAAACCATGTAGCAAAATATATGTCTGTAGAAGGATGTATTCCTTTTGACAAGACAAATGATTATGATCCTACTTGCAGATGGATACGAGTTGGCCTTGGAGAAGCTTACGCTTATATTCCGGTTAATCAGGACGTTGAAGATTATGATTTAGAAGTAGAACGTGATTTAAACCTTGTTTGGTGGGATAACTCAGAGATGGGCTTTAGCTCATACTATACAAAGGAGTATGGCGCACCTGTCAATGAGAATAATACTGTTAACCTATTGATGAAGATTCAGAATAGTGAATTGGAAGAAAATGGTTATGCAGAAAGTTATTTGAAGTGGGCTGGAAGAGAGAATGAGTATACATCAGGCTATGAGTTATATTCGCCAGTTGAAAAGCGTTTCTTTGCTAATACAACAACTTTTGTTGTCACCTGCATGATGGAATGTATGCAAAGCCTAATGACAACATTAAGTGTTCTTAAGGCTAAAGGGTATATAGATGATGACAAGATTGATGAAAATGACTTTTTTGAGCTTTCACAGATCTTCACAGAATGGTGTTACGATTATGAGTTCAAGTATTATGATACTGAAGAGGCTCTAAGTAACTTCTGCGAATCATCTTACAAATTCTTTGAGGAAAAACTTCTTAAAGAATTTGGTCTTTACCATTATGTAGTTGAAACAGAAAGCAAGGATTCAAACGCTTGTCATTTTAAGACATACACTGAAGCAAAGAGCTTTTGTATGAAAAATTATGACATAAAAGAAACTGAATTTGATGTTGAGATGAATTGCAAACAGCGTATTTTCTACAAGGAAGGACATCCTTATATTCATTTGAAGAAAGAACTTGGCGCAATGCCAAAGCCTTTTAATAATGATAAGGATGCAGCTCCAAAGAAGGTTCGCGAGGTCAATATTTCAGGTATGACTAAGCATACTGTAAAGATCGAGGCAGAAGATTGTAATGAAATCTTTTATGTTCAGATTTGGCTAAACGATACTGATTCATGCGAAGAGTTGAATGAATATGTTTATGAATGGATAGATTCAAACTTGAAGCACGTTCAGACATATGAGTTACTTGAAGGTTCAGAAGATATTGAAGAACCTGGAAGTACATTTACATTTGAAGCAGATAAAAACGGTCATCCGTTTATAGTTATCAGATCCAAGGCTGATTTTGACAGTAAGGCTGACAAGGACAGTGATGATGCAGATTTTAAGTTTACATATCTTTATCCTGTAAAGGAATTGGAGGTATATTATGAGGCTGCTGCAGAAGAAACTGAAATTGAGTCGGAGAGTAATATTAAAGATTATGATAGGGCAGAGGCAATTGCTATTAATATGCCTGAAAGCTATAAAGACTTTGAGCTTACTACCGATGATGGTAAGGACTTACCACAGCATATAATATTGCTTAATGAGGGCCATACAATTGAAATCGTATATGAAGCATCTACGGGTGGACTTCACGGAAAATATGTATGGAAGGTTTATGGTCCAAAGCAGTGTATTAAGGATTCAAGACCAATGGCAATGAGAGTTGATGATGAGTTCGGTTATGATGCCAAGGTATGTGGTGTCGATTGGGCGATTGATATCGCAACTGGCGGCATTGTCACAAGTGTTGAAGAAGTGTTAAAAACCGCACTCTTTAATGCAGGCAGGGAAGCAATTGAGGATTTTCTTGATTACGAACTTTCTTCAGATGCTTATGATAAAGATGTTGTTGATGGAATGCTAGATGAATGTATCGAGCAGATGCCAAATGAAGTCTTTGATAATTACTTCAAAAAGTATGTTAAGCCTTAATAAATAAGGCAATTCTAAAAGGGAGTAGAAACTATAGATTATAGACTATCCCTTTTGGGATAGTCTTTTTTGAAAGAGGTAAACATATGATTATAGAAGCAGTACCAATTACTAATGAATTGAAAGAAGCTCACGAGAAAAGAATAAATGAAGCTGTTAAAAGACAAAACGACAGAATCATAAAAGCTCGTGAGAATGGTGAAACTTGTACGATTTTCTATACGGATAAGTATGACCAGGATTATAAGGAAATTCGAGGAATTTTCGAGAAGGCTGGCTACACTATTAAGCCTACAGGTATTAGTGGTGGCGTTATGCAGTTGACAGAGGATATCTGTTGGTAAACATTATTCTCTAATATGGAGATAGGAACTATTAATTTAGACTATCTCCGTATGGGGATAGTCTCTTTTTTATATTAAAAGGAGGTATTCCCAATGGAATATGTATACAAAAACAAACCAATTGAAATTGATGGAAATGCAAAACAAAGAAGAATGGAGCTTGTTGATCGAAAGATTGAATCTCAAAACAAAAAGATACTTGAAGCAAAAGAACTAAATAAGTATGAATGTGTTTTTATTTTGAGAAAAAGTGAACCAGCATTTAATGAACTCAAAGAAGTTTATGAGAATGCAGGCTATTCTGTAAAACCAGATTATACGGTTTTAAAATCAGGCGAAATCCATAAGATGTATTGGTAAATAATTCTCCAAAATGGAGATAGAAACTATTAAAGGGACTATCTCCGTATGGGGATAGTCTCTCATTATATTTATGAGAGGTAAAACAATGAAAGATTATCTTTGTAAAATGCAAAAGAACGTGCTTGTCTGGATTGCAGCTGAGCATGAGGAAGACGTACAAAATTGGCTAGATACACATACTTCAGAGGATATTGTTAGTTCATCAGAAATATTTGATATATCATATGAAGATTCAATTGATATGGTAGAAGAATATGAAGAAGGCAGAGCTGCAATAATCCTTGGCGGTAAGGCGGTAGAAAAAAGAGTTTATGAGGATGCATTGCTTGATGCAATTGTATATGCTCATCAGGCCCCTTTATGTAGTGATGACTATAATAAGCGCAATGAGTTTTATAAGATTCGTTTGCTTAATGGTTATCATGTTATTATTGCCTACAAGTATTATGACAATAACTATCATTTCCTTCTTGAAGATCACTTTTCAAAGACAATAGAAGAAAAACTTCTTTCTTCATTTAATGCCGATGATGTGAGAGAGTTTATCAAGTTTGGAATTATAAAAGGTTTGGAGGTGAAAGCCAATGAACAGTAATTTCACTTCTATTGATGAATTTTATCCTACACCAAAGGCGCTACTTGATAAAGTCTTTGAAGACATCAAACTTGAAAGGGTTGGCTCTATTTTAGAGCCTTCCGCTGGAAAGGGCGATATCTGTGATTATATCGAAAAAAAGATTAATCCTTATGATTGGTCGCACAATGAAGTAGATATTGATTGCGTTGAGATAGATGAAGATTTGAGAGCTACTTTACAGGGTAAGGACTATCGAGTTGTTTCGGATGATTTCTTGGCGTTCAATCCCTATAAAAAGTACGATTTGATTGTTATGAATCCACCGTTTAGTTGTGGTGACAAGCACCTTCTTCATGCACTTAAGTTACAGGAAAAGGGCGGTGCAATCATATGTATTTTAAATGCTGAAACATTAAAGAATGCATATTCAGATAATAGAAAATATCTCTTGCAGCAGCTTGATAAAGTTAATGCTCAGATTGAATTTATGGAACATGAATTTGAAGCAGCTGAAAGAAAGACTTCTGTAGAGATTGCGGTGGTTAAAGTTGACATTCCACAGGAAGAACTTGAATCAGAGTTTTTGGATAGACTTAGAACTAAGTATTATCCTGAGAATGATGTGATTGATGTAGAAGAGACTCAGATTGCTGAGAATGATATTGTAAATGCAGTATTAAAAGAGTATCAGATCGAGCTTGAAGCTGGAATAAAACTTATAAATGAGTTTAAAGGCTATGCAAAAAGATCGGGGCTTCTGACAATGAAGTTAGCAAAGGATGCAGGTAGATATTCAGATGCTTTAACAGTCAATGCTTTTATCAAAGAGGTAAATTACAAGTATTGGAGTAAATTATTTCAGAATCCTAAATTTACAGGCAAGATGACAAATGAGCAAATGTCAAAATGGAACAATAACCTTGCGGAACTTCAGAACTTCGAATTTTCAAGATATAACATCATGGAAGTTTACAAGAAGATGAATGAAGAACTGATTGGCGGTATTGAAAATTGTATCATTAAACTTTTCGATGATTTATCGTTCCAGCACAGCTATTACGACACTTCTAATAATATTCATTATTATAGCGGTTGGTGTACTAATTCAGCGTGGATGGTTAACAAGAAGGTTATCATTCCATATATGGATGCCTATAGCAGCTATTCGCACGATTTTAAATCATGGAATGTTCAAAGTAAACTGGAAGATATTGAAAAGGTATTTGATTATCTTGACGGTGGTTTAACAGAGGGTTCATCCATAGGTGATGTGCTAACAAAGGCTGAAAGAGAAGGGCAGACAAAAAATGTTCGCTTCAAATATTTTACATGTACTTTTTACAAGAAAGGTACAACTCACTTAACCTTTAACAAGGAGAGTAAAGACCTTTGGAAGAAGTTTAATATCTTTGGTTCTCAGCAAAAAGGCTGGCTACCACAGGGCTACGGCAGACGTTTCTATGAAGACTTTTCGGCAGAGGAAAAAGAGGTTATAGACTCATTTGACGGAGGCCAAAAAGGATATGAGAATACGTTAGAGAAGGCAGAGTATTTTATATATGATGCTACTCAATCACAGTCACTTCCAAGACTCACAGCGTAATGATATAATGAAGCAAAGGAATTATGGAGGACTAATTATGATGTATCCATTTTTAACTCTAGCTGATAATACTGAAATCGTTCATTCTGAAATGAAAGAAGATGGCAAGGTATTGGTACATATCGAAACGCCAGATGAAAATGTTTGCTTCAAGCATGCAGATTGCTGGCTCCCAGAATATAAATGGGAAGATGTGAGTGATTATTCGGAAGATGAGATAAAAACGTTAGAAGAAATATTAAGGTCAACTGCTCATCTAATAATGGAATTCTCGCTAGAAGGAGGTTTTGATAGTGCCGCTGATTTTTAGAATGGGTGAGTACTGGATCTACTTCTGGACGAACGAAGGATAACCGGTTGAACCGATTCAATTACTGTTAATTTTATTCAAAAAACTAAATACAGAGTTAAAATCCCTCATTTGAAGGATTTTTAGCTTAAGAAACATTAGAGTTTTCGCTTTTAGCGGAGACTCTTTTTTTAGTGCAAAAATTGTGATATAGGAAGAACAAATGCTATAATTAAACTCGAAGTAATAAAAGACTACTTTCTTCGCAAGTCTATAAAAAATGCGAGGATATGCAAAAATGTAATGCATTGCCATAAGGCAGAAAACGGAGGAAGAAAAACATGTTAAATTACGAAGACTACACAAAAAGAAAACAAGTTACAAAAGCAATCAGGTTTGAGTTAATTCCAACTGAAACAACTCAAAAAAATTTAGAAGAACATGAGATTTTAAAACAAGACCAAGCTTTATATGCTGCATTAGACAGAATTAAGCCTATCGTTGACAGTTTTATCAAGGATATTACAAACAAAGCATTAAAAGAGCTTACTTATGATTTTAACGTGCTAAAAGATGCGAAAGAAGAAGGCAGAAAAGCCTATGATAAAGCTGAAAAAGAGCTGTTTAAGGCCATAGATAAAAGCGTTTCTGAGTCATTACCAAAAGAATTATCCGTTTCGAAAATCAATTCAGCAAAATTCTTGCAGGATTCATTAACTGAATATGTATTGAATACCAACGACAAAAGCATCAAAAAGGATGAGGCAATCAAAGATATTGAAACAACAAAAGGATGCCTTGCTCTGTTTAGTAAATTCCTTACAACAAGAATAACAGCATTAACTGTCTGGATGCCTCAACGAGTAGTTGAAAACTTTAATATTTACTGCAGTAATATTGAGAAAATCAAAAATGTCTTAGAAAATGCAGAATTTGATTCTACAGATTTTCAAGACGAATTAATTAAGATGGTTAATGTTTCATATTATGAGCAGGTACTAACTCAAACAGATATAGATGGGTACAATTCTATCATTCAAGGAAATAGTAACGAAGAGGGAATAGTATTCAAGGGCCTTAATCAAAGAATAAATGAATTTAACACAAGAATAAGAAATGAAAAGAGAGATGTTCGCGCCCTTAGAAAGTTAGATATGCTTAACAAGCAAATTCTAACTCCACAAGAGAAGAAATTTAAAATAGAAACAATTACATCTGATGATGAGGTCAGATCAGTGATTAAAACATCATACAGTTCATTCTCAGAAGCATCAAAAGCTCTAGCGACACTATTGCTTGAAAAGCAGATGGACTCGGATGGTGCAGGAATCATCATTAAGGGAAATAAGCTTCATCAACTTTCACATCTTTTAACAGGAAACCATACTAAAATAACAGATGCAATAGTTCAGGAAGAATCTAATGCAATTAATAAAATGCTAGAAGATGAAACATTAAAACCTTCAATGAGGCGAGAGCTCCAAAAAAGATTAGAAATATTGCCAAGTCATATCATAAAATCAAATTATGAAATGACAGCTTTAGATAAGTACTTGGTTAACGAGGATAAAAGCGTTATTGCAGAGCAAAAAAGTACTTTTTCAGCATATATAAGCGAATATAATAATGCAGTAAAAACAGTCCATACATATTATTCAATACTTGAAGGTGGTGATGTCTTTAAGTCACGCAAGATTAAAGGTAATCGCCATATGCAAGAAATGATAGCGGATTTTTTTGCAGAATTAACTGCTGTAAGAGATATTTTATTTTTAATAAATCTTCCAAATGATGAAGATGGAGATTTTGCTTTTTATGATACATTTGATGAACTATATGATGCGATTAGAAACACTTATAAAGCAGAGAATTTGGTTCGAAATTATTTGACAAAATCAGTAAAGGACACAGCAGAAGAAAAACAGACTTGTTTAGGCTCACCAGCTAGGCTTAGAGCAATGTGGTGGAATGGTGAGAAAAAGTTTTCAAAGGATCTTGCAACAATTATTAAGCATGAGGACAAGTATTACTATTTTGTTCTCTCTGAAGATGCTAAGCCTATAACTGTTGCAGAGGTAGAAGATTCAAAAACAAGTTTTCTGACTTTCAAAAAAGGTCAAAAAAGCTTTATGATGCTACCTAAAATTCTATTTAAAGACCACGCAACACCATTCTTTGAAAATAATAAGACAGCAGAAGAATATGTATTAGATGATGAATGTGTATCAAAAAGTATCGCAATAGATAGAAAAATTTATGACATCTATAAGGATGGATTGTTTAAGCGAGAAGCTGTAACAGGCGGATTAATTACAGAGGATGAATACAAAAAGAATATTGCAATGCTTATTGATACATATAAGCTTTTTGCAAATGCTTATGTTCAGTATTCTAAGTTTGATATGACACAGCTTAACGATACAGATAGTTATGCTGATATAGGTGAATTCTTCTCAGATGTTGACATATATACATCAAAGTTGTCATGGACTTCAATTGATTTTAAGCAGATTGAAAATTTAGTTGAGCATGGCCAGGGATACTTATTTTTAATTAGTAATAGATTTTTGTATGCTGGAAAGGCTGACAAGAACCCTTACTCAAAGGTATTTTTATCAATTTTATCAGATGAAAATATGAAGAAGTCTACAATACTTTTGAATAGTAATCCTTCTATATACTATCGTCCTCGTATTTTGGAAAGCAAGATTACACATAAGACTGGAAGCTTCCTTGTAAATAGATTGACCGAAGATGGAGAGCCAATTCCAAAGGCAATATACGAGACTATTTATAAACTTAAGAATGACTTTACTAATATTGCGGACGAAGATATTAAAGAAGCTAAAGAGTATATGAATACACATAAGGTTATTGCATTTAAGTCTGGAAAAGATGTTTCATATCAGAAACGCTACATGCAAGATAAGTATATCCTTCAGCTTACATACACTAAAAATAATGATATATCTGATAGAACAATTGATATGCTAAATGATAGAATCATTGAAGCAATAGAAGATGGTTATAATGTCGTTTCAATATCACGTTCTACTAATGATTTGGTATATATAAGTGTATTTGACAAGGACTTTAATGTAATAGAAAAAAGGTCGCTAAATAAGATTGATGGAATAGATTACTACGCCCTTTTAAAAGATGCGTATAAAGATAAAAAGGAAGATAAAAAGGCGTGGATCTATGATACTAGCTCTGGAAATCTTAAAGCAGCATATATTGATTGTGCCATTACTGAAATATTAAAGGTGGCAAAAAAATATAATGCAATAATAGTTGTCGAAAGCTTGTCAGATAGATTTAAGGATAAGTATTCATTCTTAGATAATCAGGTGTTCAAGACATTTGAAACACGTATTGCTGAAAGACTTTTTGATTTGAGCTTCAAAGATGTAAAGTCTGGCAGAGCTGGAAGTGTAAACAATCCATTACAGCTTGCAAATAATAGTGGAAATTCATATCAAGATGGAGTTCTATTCTATGTAAACAATAGTTTTACTAGAGGTCTTGATATAAAAACAGGATTCACAAATATATTTGCAACAGATAGAATTAAGTCGATTCAAGCAAAAAGACAGTTTTTAGCGAAAATGGATAACATTGAAATTCAAGACAATAAAATAACATTTAGCTTTGATTATGCAAATTATGATACAAGATTTGAAACAAAGAAAACTAAATGGAGCACTATTTTTAACGGAGAAGCAGTCGTTTATGACCGAGAAAAGAAAACTAATACAAGAGTTGAAAATGTTATTACTGACGAAATAATACCAGCAGCAGGTATTGCTGACATAACTGGAAATGTTGCAGAAAAAATCATAGATAAGCAAATACCTGGAGCTTTTGTTGAAACACTATATAAGTGGTTTATTTATTCTATCAATGGAATTCAAAAGAAAACTGCTAAGTCTGATGAAATTTATAGATCACCAATTACAGGAGAAGATTATGCAGTTAACGAAGTAACAACTTACAACCTTGCAAGAAAGCTAGTGTTTAGGTTACAATATGATGGTAGTTCAGAAAACTTCAACAGTGAGTGGCTGAATTACGTTCAACAGTAGAATAAGGTGCGTGGTTGTGGTTAACCATAGCCACGCATATTAATTGCAAACCTTCGACTTAATTTCTTCACGAGTCGTTAAAGATGGCAGAGGATATACATAATATACAAACAAAGTAAATGTATTGCCATTTAAGGCAGGAAATTTAGTGCATTATGACAATGTACGGGTTTAAAAGAAAAAGAGAATTTCTATACTATTAGATTAATTCCGCAAATATTTTCATATTTTGTTTAAAAGAAAGAATTTCTATACTATTAGATGTGGTTAACCATAGCCACGCATATTAATTGCAAACCTTCGACTTAATTTCTTCACGAGTCGTTAAAGATGGCAGAGGATATACATAATATACAATAAAAGTAAATGTATTGCCGTTTAAGGCAGAAAATTAAGTGCATTATGACAATGTACGGGTTTATAAGAATAAAAGAATTTCTATACTATTAGATATCACCAAAAAGTATTGCGGCCCTACAAAGTTTATAAGAATAAAAGAATTTCTATACTATTAGATTTAACTATTATTATCACCGTATTACAGTTTAGGAGAATAAAAGAATTTCTATACTTTTAGATTCCAAGGCTTATATCTAAAAACCAAATGTTTAAAAGAAAAAGAGAATTTCTATACTATTAGATTAATGAAAAAGAATCAAGCAATGAATTGTTTAAAAGAAAAAGAGAGTTTCTATACTATTAGATCGTTGGCTTCTGCTTTTAGTAATTTTGTTTAAAAAAAAGAGAATTTCTATACTATTAGATTATGTAGTGACTGTGTTGCAATTTCGATTATAGAATATCTTACAAGGAGATATTGAAAATTCTGAAAAATTAGTGTATATTAAGAAGCGTATTATTTATAATTAAGATTTTTCAAGGAAACAATGAGCGTTTAACTATTGCCCAAATGAGGGTTAAGAGGTTAGGCGCTCTTTTTTTTGTGCCTAACAAATAAATAATACGTAATCACAGCAGAGTTGTTGTGGGCCACTAGGCAATTTAGTAACTAGGTTGCCTATGGCAACTACAACCACGCTACATGGAAAGATTTTGCTCTTCCCGTGTTAGTAGTTTTTAAATGCATGGGAAAAGGAGGTCTGAACCATGAACGAAGCAAAGAACGTTTTCGAGCCATTAATCGAAAACAAAAAAGGCCAGTTAGAGCCTTTTGATGATTGCAGAATTATCAAAGCAATCGAAAAGAGTGCGAGAAGAGTTGCCATTATTTTGTCTGGCTCTCAGAAACGTGCGGTATGTGCCATTGCTAGATGTCTGGCAGAGGATGACGGAAAGGATGTTGCAACTGTAGAAGATATGCACAGATATGTTGAGAATGCGCTTGACAAGGTGCGTCCTGAAGTTGCAAAAGCTTATCGTGATTACCGAGATAACAAGGAAGATAATGAAAAAACATTAGAAAGAGTTAATGCGGAGATTGATAGTACATTCTCTCGTGGTGACAGATCTAATGGAAATGTAAATTCCTTTACTGTAAGTGCAAAATCAGCACTCACAGGACAGGCGATAAGAAAAGTCCGTTACGAGAAGATGATTCCAAAGGATATTTTAAATGCTGCAAACGAAGGATATATCTATATCCATGATAAGCCATTTAGAGAGATAACAATGAACTGTTGTCTTTACGCTATCAAGAAGGTACTTGAAGGCGGCTTTGAAATGGGAAATATCTTCTACACTGAGCCAAAGAGCTTAGATGTTGCTTTTGATGTAATCGGTGATATTGTAATGACTGCTGCAAGTCAGCAGTACGGTGGTTTCACACTTCCTCAGATTGATGAGGTTTTAGAGAAGTACGCAAAGATGTCTTATGACGAGTACTACGCTAAATACTTACGATTAACAGGAAATGAAGCTGTTGCAAAGGAAGAAGCTTTGCATGATGTCGCAAGAGATTACGAGCAGGGTATTCAAGGATGGGAGCATAAGTTTAATACTGTTGCTTCATCAAGAGGTGACTACCCATTTATTGCTGTCACATTTGGTTTGGCAAGAACAGAACTTGGTGTTATGGGTAACAAGATAATGCTTAGAGTTCACAAGGAAGGACAAGGAAAGCCAGGTTATAAAAAGCCTGTATTATTCCCTAAGATGATTTTCCTTTATGATGAAAATCTTCACGGAGAAGGCAAAGAGTTAAGTGAATTAACTGAAGCTGGTATCGAATGTTCGTGTGAAACTATGTATCCTGATTGGCTTTCTCTTACTGGAGAAGGATATGTTGCAAGTATGTACAAAAAGTACGGTGCAGTAATATCTCCAATGGGATGTAGAGCATTTCTATCACCTTGGTATGAAAGAGGCGGCATGCATCCAGCGGATGATGACGATAAGCCTGTATTTATAGGAAGACATAACTTGGGTGTTGTATCACTTAATCTTCCTCAGATTTATCTTAAATCACAGGCTATGCATACAGATTTCTATGCAGAACTTGATCATTACCTTGAAATGATAAGAAGATTACACTTGTTTACCTATGAGTGGATGGGAGAGCAGTTAGCTTCAATCAATCCTTTAGCATATTGCGAAGGTGGTTTCTATGGAGGTAATTTAAGACCAGATCAGAAGCTGAAAGAAAGCGAAACACTTCTTCCTTCAGCAACACTTTCATTTGGTATCACAGCATTAAATGAACTTCAGTTGCTTTACAATCGTAAGACCATAAGAGAAGATGGAGAATTTGCTATCAAGGTTATGGAGTACATCAACAATAAGATTGAGTACTACAAGGCAGAGGATGGCAAGCTCTATGCAATCTATGGTACACCAGCTGAGAGTCTTTGCGGTCTTCAGGTTGAGCAGCTTAGAACTAAGACTAAGGAGTGGAAAGAAGAGCTTGCTAAGTCTTATGAAATCATTGAAAACTGTGGTGAGTACATGATTAAAGGCATTACAGAGAATATGTATGTTACAAATTCATTCCATTGTCATGTGACGGAAGAAATGAGTCAGATTGAAAAACAGGATAAAGAAGCGAGATTCTGGAACCTGTTTAATGGCGGTAAGATACAATATGTTCGCTATCCTCTTAAGTATAATAGAGAAGCGGTAAAGACATTTGTAAAACGTGCTATGAAGATGGGATTTTATGAAGGTGTAAACTTGGCACTGGGTTACTGTGACGATTGCGGTTGCAGTCATGTAGAAGGAGATGTATGTCCTGAGTGCGGTAGCACAAATCTTACAAAGATTGACCGTATGAATGGATATTTATCTTACTCACGCATAAAGGGCGATACAAGGCTTAATAAAGCTAAGATGGCTGAGATTGCGGATAGAAAGTCAATGTAGTGATTTTCTAATTTAATAATGAAACCTTGTTAATCAAGGCAAAGAGCCTTTGAGGGCGCTGTTACTAATAATAGGATAGCTCCCCTGGGGGCTATCCTTCTTTTTTGAAAAGGAAGGAAAAACGATGAACAATAAGGTAATAAGAATTGATACAGAATGCGAAGCTTGGTTTTTATATTCACATGGCGATGAATGGATGAATTGCGTTTGTCCAGATGATAAGCTGAAAGAAAAATGTGTTATCTACGGAAATAGAGATTACCAAGAGTATAAAGAAGCTAAGTGGTATACTCAGGCGATTGAAATCCTAAAAGATATTGATTGCGGTCATGGGGAAGATTCAATTAGAGAATGGTATAACCTTTCAAAAGATTTATATTCAAAAATCGAGGAACTTTTTGACAAGTGCAGTTATTATGAGCAGATTTTGCTAGATGTGATTAAGCTTTTGAATCCTAAAAAGGAATTTGAAACAACTTGCATTAGAGGATGTGTTCAGAGAGAATGGCAGAACGTAATCTATGAGAAGGATGCTTTTGATACTGAAATCTTAGCTGACTTTTATTTCGGTAAAATAACTGAATTTAGTCTACTTGAAGATGATGAATATGAGAATACAATTTTTGTTGCAGATTCACAGGTTCCTTATAAAACTGATGATTTAAAGAAGTTTGCAAGAGAGCTTTTTGAAATATCAGAAGATGAAGATGTTCGAATTGAAACATCAGATGGATATGTGAGGGTAAAGCAATGGAAAGACGTAGCGTAATTACTTATGTAAATCTTCCAAAGCGAACCTACGAAGATGATGTGTTCTTTAGTTCAGATGAAGATGCTGTTAATTTGGCAGAACTTCAGGACGTAAGACTTAAAGCAGCTATCTATGATGTGATACATAAAGAAGGCTTTAGAGCATTCGTTCTTACTTATAAAGATAAGTTTGGAACAGTAAATGATTATTACTTAAGTCATTCTACAAGAAAAGATGTAGATTGGCAGTTAACACGAGTTGAAGATGAAGAGCCTGTTTACCATAACAATTATTACAACGTGAATGACGATGTAACAAGTTATGACCGCTGGCCTTCAGAAACTATGGCGGCTCTTTACAATGAGTTGAAAGATTTGACTCCAAAAGAAGGGGCGCAGCTTACCGTGGTAACACTAGCAGCTTAAAACTGAATATGGTTGTATTAAGCCTTTTTAGAAAGGTACACCGATGGTGGTTGTTATTAACTAATAGCCACCTTGGGTGGCTAAGTAAAGAAAGGTAAAACGATGAAAAAGTCAAAATATGAAACAGCTGATGAAATAAGAGAAGGTTTTATCTCTGAGGGCTGGAATGATCCACATTTCATATTGCTTGAAGAAGGTGGCAAATACTTCGAGACATTCAAGTATAACATTGCAAAAGGAAAGAAGTACTTTGTAATGATAGAAACAGGAAATGTCTACGATGAAAAAGGCAAGATTGCGATGTATGACATACCTGTATGTAAGCCTACACCTATTTGTAGATAATAAGAAATGACTTTTCTCTGACGAGAGACCCAGTTGGGAAACAATTATTATGTGTTCCCCGACGGGGGAACTTTAAGGAGATTAAAAATGGAAAGAATAGCTGACGAATTCGGAAAGAAAATTGGCGGTAGCAGACGAGATCAGTGGAGAACAAA
>SVES01000055.1 GCA_015057305.1 Pseudobutyrivibrio ruminis
AGTCTCGTTAGGAGACTCTTTTTTTTATCTGTTGCTTATTTGACATTAATTTTAACAGAATGTTCAAATTTTCGGGACTTGATTTATGTTAGGATTAAATAGAAGGTAGGGTGGTATTATGGACAGATTATCAGTAGATGCAAAGATAGAAAATTTATATCAGATAACAGACTATGTTGAAGAAAAGCTTGAGACTATTGGGGTTTCTCAGGAGCATATCACAAGTATTTGCATTGCCATTGAGGAGGTATATGTAAATATAGCTAGTTATGCCTATAAGGATGAAGCTGGAAAGGTGGACTTGGAAATAGATACAGAGGATTCTTCTATTAAAATCCGCTTTATCGACGGAGGTACACCGTACAATCCACTTGAAAAGGATGACCCTGATATTAATCTTCCAGCTGATGAAAGAGAACAAGGGGGCTTGGGTATCTTTATGATTAAACAGATTATGGATACTGTTGAATACGAGTATAAGGATAGCCAGAATATTCTCACTTTGACAAAGCATTTCTAGGGGGCAGGAAAATATTGAAAGCAGAACCAGTAAGTATCAAGGATGGATATACCATGCGGCTGGCAGAGCCCCAGGATGTGCCAGGCATAATCGCCTGTATTAAAGAAGAATATGGTGATACCTATTATCGTAGAGAGTTCTATGATGAAGCTATATTAAAGGATAACCTTGATAAATATAACATCTTTTTAGTTTGCAAGGATAATGATATATGTGGAATACAGTCAATGATAGACAGGCATCCTGTAGACAGCTATATGGAGGGTGCCACCCAAATATTTCGCAAGAAATATAGAGGTCTTGGTTTGCCAACATCTCTTGTGAGTTATACCTACGATATTGCAAAAAAGGCTGATATCAGTTGCATATACGCTAGCGCAGTAACTTTTCACAAGATAACTCAGAGAATGTGTGAAAAGCATGGAATGATTCCAGTGGCGTTTAACTTTGGAAGCTATATAACAGCAAAAATGGGAAATAGCTTTGAACTAGGACATAGTCAGAAATACGCACAAGCTATTTTGGTGCGACCAGTCAACAAACAAAATGCTGGTAGGGTTTATGTAACAGAAGGTATAAAAGAAATAACCTCTAGGTTGTACAGCGAGCTGGGAGTTCAGTTTGAAATAGATACAACTGAAAATGCACCTGAATTAGACGCAAGCCAGATAAATGTAAAAATTAATGAGAGAGAGCAAACACTTTGCATAAGAGTAGATGAGATAGGTGCTGACTTACAGACGGCTGTGGCGGATATCCTAAATCAGCATAAAGGTGGCCTTTGGACATCACAGTTGATTTTACCAACCAGCGATAAAGAAAGCGTATGGGCTCAGAACAAACTTAAAAAAATGGGTTTTTTTTTCGTTGGGCTTAGGCCACTGTGTAATGAAAACAAAGAGCAACTATTTATGCAATACATAGGCAATGTAAAGTTTTATCCGGAAGAATTTGTTTTGACAGATGGTTTTAAACAACTATTGAATGACATTTTAGAGGCAAGGTAAGAGCATGGAAAAGCTAAAAAAACAGAATCTTAAAACTAGATTATTGTTAGGTATGTTGGTTATTATCGTAGCCAGTTCCTTAATTACGAATGCAGTGGTTGGGATAAATATGCTACGCACCCATAACTACATAGTAGAAAGCGACAAAAAGCTCTCTGAAACAGTAGAAGACACATCATCAACCTATATGCAAGGGGAGGTTACCAAAAATCTGCTGGACACAGCATTGCTAAATGCAAACAAGGCTGATGCAAACTTTGAGCAATTTAAGGAAGCTGTTGAAATGCTACGGGCTGATGCCGAATATTTATATGCTCATGAAAGCGAATTTGGTCGAGTGCAGATTGCGCCTCCTGATCCAGCAAATGATGGTGAACTTTCATTACATATCACCTATAGCAAGGAGGCAGATTCTAATTCAGCAGCAATCAAAGATGAGGCAGGGCTTTTGGGAAACGATGCACAGACCTTGTTAAATGTTCACGCTGGAAACCCATCTATGGCAGCATGCTATTTTGCTACAGAGTCAGGAATTTTTATAGAGGCTGATTATGCAGCAGCAGCAAAATGTGATGAAAATGGAATTCCACAAAATTACGAAGCTAAAGAGCGCCCTTGGTATCAGGGAACTGTTAAAGCAGGGGAAACATATTTTACAAATATTGTAAGAGAATCTACTGGAAAAAGAGTGGGAATGATGTGCGGCAGTCCTATATTTTACAACGGAGAGCTTAAAGGAGTTGCCTGCGCTGGCATATATCTTGATGATCTAAAGGAAATGGTAGAGTCAGTTGATATTGGAGAAGGTGGCATCGCCATAATTTTCAATAACAACGGTCAACTGGTTTATACATCTGAAAGCGAAGGCGAATTTGCTGTCACAGATGAGAATGCTGGCAAAGACTGGCGACAAGACGAGAATGAAGAATTTGCAAAGCTTGTAATAGATGGAGCAATGGGAGAAAAAGGTAATAAAACCTTGAAACTTGGTGATAAATCCTATTGTGCAGCATATGCTCCAATTGAAACTTTGGGGTGGTCCTTTGTAGTTATGCTTCCAGAGGAGGAGGTGTATGCCTCTACAAACAATTTGATTAATCAATTAAGTGCAGAATCTGAGACTACAGAATTGGCAGTAGCTAATTCATTTATGAGCTTGGTATTTATCCTTGGTGTAGTAGCGGTAGTTATGATTCTTTTGTCACTTTTAGGGGCAGTATTACTTGCGAATGATATTGCTCGTCCAATCCAGCTACTTACAAAGAAGGTGGCAGCTGTTGAGGGAGATAACCTAGAGTTTGAATGGGATTTAGATGTTGGCACCGAGACTCAAAAGCTGGCAGAAAGCTTCCAGGCATTGACTACCAGAATGAAGGGATATATTACAGAGGTTACAGAGGTTACGGCAGAGAGAGAAAGGCTTGGTACAGAGCTGGGAATCGCAACCAGGATACAGGCATCCATGCTACCAAATGCATTTCCGCCGTTCCCAGATAGAAAAGAGTTCGATATATACGCTTCTATGCACCCAGCAAAGGAAGTAGGTGGAGATTTCTATGATTTCTTCTTTATAGATTCAGATCATTTGGCACTTGTTATAGCAGATGTATCTGATAAGGGTGTTCCAGCAGCTATGTTCATGATGGTTTCAAAAACAATGATTCAAAACAGAACCTTGGTAGGTGGAACCCCAGGTGAAATCCTTACCTTTGTAAATGATCAAATAGTTGCAAAGAATGATGCTTCAATGTTTGTAACTGTTTGGTTTGCAATTCTTACAGTATCAACTGGTGAGGTGATTGCAACTAATGCAGGACACGAATACCCAGCTATTAGAAGGGCAGATGGAAAATACGAGTATCTAAAGGATAAACATGGATTGCCTTTAGGTGTTATGGAAGGTAGCAAATATAAGGATTATACATTTAATCTGAATGTTGGCGATTCAATCTACGTATATACGGATGGTGTCACAGAGGCGATAAATACTAAGGAAGAATTCTGGGGAATGGATAATTTGCTAGATGCGTTGAACAAGGAAGAATATTCTGACCCAACAGAAACTATTAATGGCGTGGTAGCAACTCTAAATGAATATGTGGGAGAGGCTGCACAGTTTGATGATATTACACAATTATGCTTGTTGTACAAAGGAATAGAGTAGACGAAAGGGATGGGAAGCTATGACTGTTAATGAGAGAATTGAAAACGACAAAATTGTACTTGAAGTGGAAGGAAAGGTAGACCGTCTGACTACACAGCAATTGCAGGATGCTATTTTATTATCCCTGCAAAAAATGAGCCAACTGGAAATTGATTTTGGCGGTGTTAGCTATATTTCCAGTGCTGGACTTAGAGCTTTGCTTATGGGACAAAAGACAGCACAGTCAAAGCAAGGACGTATGGTTCTTACAAATGTTACTGAACCAGTTCAAGAAATATTTAACATGACAGGATTCAGTAGTTTCCTGGAGATTCAGTAAAGGTGAATGGGGAGTATGAATAGGAAAGTTTTGGTTGTAGAAGATGATGAGGATTTAAGCTTCATCTATACTGTGAGATTGAATGATGCAGGCTACAAAGTAGATTTAGCAGTTGACAGGCTGACTACCGAGGAGAAAATTCTGGGCGAAAAATATGACATCATTCTTATGGATATGATGTTGATAGGAACAACGGGATTGGAGCTTTGCCCATTTATCCGCCAGCACACAAATGCACCGATTATATTCATCAGCTGCGTTGGGGATAATGTAAGTAAGATAGATGCTTTCGATGCAGGCGCTGATGATTACATGGTAAAGCCTATCGACTACGGTGAGCTGATTTCTAGGATGGCGGCAAATATCAGGCGTGCAGAATCAAATGATCCAGTTAGAAGTAGCAAGGATATTCGCCACTTTCAACAGTTTGATATTGATGAAAAAACTCATACGGTATATAGCAAACAGGGCGGCGACAGAAAGAGAGTGGATTTGTCACCGACAGAATATAATTTGTTGGTATTATTTGTAAATCATCCAGACGAATTGATAATGTATGAAAAAATGTATCGGGAGATATGGGGCTGCTCTGACGAGGGGGATGTTAGAACTGTCATGGTGCACATATCAAATCTCAGAAAAAAGATAGATATAGAAAAAAGAGATTGTATCCATACGGTGAGAAGTGCAGGTTATATTTTTTCAGATAGATAACAATAATAGTAGGTACTAGTTTTCTTTATTGGAGAAGAATATGAAAACAAATTTGCAGCGATTACTTTTAGCAATAATGTACACATTGTTTATAGTGGGGATGATTAGCTTCTATCAGGAGCAGCTATGGATAATGTTTTTGAGTTTCGTCGGCTTTGCAGTTTTCTCGGTACAATACGCCAGAGCATGCAAAGAGGAATCTGAGGAAGAGCTTGAGGATGAAAGGGAGAAGAATCAATCGCTTTCTGAAAAATATGATGAAATCAAAGAGCGAAACAACAGGATGAAGACTGAGTTCGAAAATCAGGTGGAGCTGAAGCAGCGTAAAATCGAAGCGGCGGATAATGAGATATCTAACTTGAGCAACAGATTAGACGAGGCAATTCGATTTGATGATATCAAAGGAATCCTTCCAGATACAGCGAGATTTGCAGAGGATTTTGACGCGATATCAATTACCCCTGTTATCCGGAGGGTTCTGCGAAGCTTCCACGACAGGATGAAAGATGCGGGCATAGTCATGCAGATTTCGGAGCCGGAGGAGGAAGTCTTTGCCAGGGCAGATGAGGAGAACTTAAAAATTCTGTTTAAAAATATTATTGATAATTCCATTAAATTCATGGGGCATAACGGCAAAATTATCGTAACTGTAACAAAGGCGGTCGATGAGGTGATTGTCGTAATAAGGGATACTGGAGAAGGAGTTCCTGAAGATGAGCTAAAGCATATTTTCGAAATCAATTACCAGGGTAGCAATGCAATAGGCGGAACTGGACTTGGGCTAGCCCAGGCCAATGCAATAGTAGAATATTTGGACGGGGCAATCTACGCTAAGAGTTCAAAGGAAGATGGAATGGGAATATTTATTCACTTAAAGGCTGAATAAGAATGGGGAAAATTATGAATAAATTCGTATATACGATAACATCAATACTATTTGTGATTATTGCAGGGGCTACAGCCTACATGGTTATAGAAAAGGATGAGCCTGCACCTACTGTTGTGGCTGAGGTTGAAGAACCTGTAGTTGAAGAACAACCAGTGGAGGTTCCTGTGGTGGAGGAACCAGAACCGGTGGAAGAAGTAGTAGAGCCTGAAGAACCAGCAGAGGAAATTCATTACTATAAATACAAAGTAGTAAATGCAAGCTGGCTACATATCAGAGCTTTCCCGGGGCTTGATAATGATCCTATAGGCAAGCTTCCAAGAAATTATGCTGGTTATGTTGTAAAAATGACAGGTGATTGGACATTGGTTTGTGCAGATGGTTTCATTGGCTATTGCAGTGATGACTATCTAGAGTTTGAAGAAATAGATGTGAGCGAATTTCCAGAGCAGCTAATGGGTTATGATGAAACAGCAGCAGGCACGACCATTGCAGAAGGCAGAATTGGAGAAGTCGAAGAGGCAAATACTAAATCTGTAAGATGGTTTTAATTGTTGGCTAAAATAAGGGTGGGGTTATGGTACAAAAATTTAACTTAGAGGACAGAGAAAAGCCTTTCGAAAGTTATGATGAATTTATGCGTTATCTGTTTTCTTGTGTGGACTTAAGAATAAAAGAGCAGATAAAGGTGATGCAGCAGGATTATGCTTCAGATAGGGGGGGATATAGAAATGTCATGTACCCAGACCTGGAGACTGCTGAAATCAAGAATCAAAAGCGATTTGATGAATTCTTCCACAGAAAAGAAAAAAATCAAGAGGAAATAGATTTTGGACTGGACGAGGAGACTGATTCTGAGGATGAATATGCAGAAGATGATTCTGCAGATTTATTAGATTTACTGGGCACCTTTAACAGTTTTGATATGGATGATGAAGAAGAAACAGTATCTGAAGATAACCTGGATATGGATATTTCAGATATGATTTCTTATGTAATGGACAGGGGGCGTCTGTCTAGAGCTCAGGGCATGGTTTTGCCTTTCTTAAATATTTCTGAAAAGCTTAATTATACAAATTTTGCTGTGTTCTGTTTTACAGCAGCAATTCTGTCATCACTTCAGACAGAGTATGCAACAATTTTCCAGGTTATTAATCAAAATAGTGGCTTGCCGGTTCCTACTATTGAATCTGCAGCAAAAATATATTATGGAAGTGACTATCAGGTTGCTAAATTCTACGACGATATGAGTCATTGTCTTGAGCAGCTGCAACCGATTATGCCATTAAATGTGAATCCAGCCATGCCATTTTCTACTACAGTGAGCCCGGACAAGCGTCTCATAGATTTCCTGTTTGGCAGCGAGGACGATAAGCTGGATGCCGACTATACCAGATTTTTCAAGATGCTTACTAAAAAAGGTGAAGTGCTTGACCCTATCATGGCAAACGAGGGTGTATTGGATGCCATGGAAATCTCTTATGATGAAGGTGTTAGAATTTTCCACTATTACGGAGATGAAGGTAGCGGTAGAAGATTTTTTGTAAAGAAATTCTGTGAGAAAAAAGGCTTAAAGGCAATAACAATAAACTGTAAAAAGCTGTTTAATTACGATTTTAAATATGTAGACCATGCACTTTGGGCAGTAACTAGAGAGTGCATTTTGACAGGAGCATGCTGCTGTCTTACAGAGCTTACCTATAGAGAAGAAGAAAAAGAAAAATTCTTTGGCTACATGGATTTGGCAATAGGCAAGCTTATGGAAAAGGATATCCTCTCCTTTGCAATGAGTAAGGAGAAGCTTCCAATGAAGGAAATTACAAAGGATGATTTTACTGAATTAGAGCTTCCAACACCTACCACAGCAGAGCGTGAGGAGTGTTGGAAATTCTTTGCAAAGGATTATGCTTTAGGCAAGGATGTGGAATTGCCTGAGATGGCAATAAAATTTTTGTTTACTGCAGGTAAAATAAAGGACGCCCTAAAAAATGCAAGAGCCCTTGCTACTATGGACAAAAATATAGAGGTACCAAGGGAGACATTGTTTAGAGGCTGTTACAATCAAATGAGCTCAGAGCTTACCCAAAAAGCCACAAAGGTAAAGGCAAATTTTGGCTTTGATGATATTGTAATGAACCCAACCCAAAGGGAAACCTTGCAGCATGCCATAGACCAGATGAACTTTAGAAAGCAAATCTATGACGATTGGAATTACACAAAGAAGTATCCATATGGTCGAGGCCTTTCGGTTCTATTGTTTGGTGCTCCTGGTACAGGTAAGTCCATGTGTGCCCAGGTTATTGCTCATGAATTAAACCTTGAGCTATACAGGGTAGATTTGTCAAAGGTTATTGATAAGTACGTAGGTGAAACTGAAAAATCTATTTCCATGATTTTCCGAGAGGCAAAGAAATGTAATGTAGTACTGTTCTTTGACGAGTGCGATACTTTGTTTGCAAAACGAAGTGATGATGGTGGCTCTAATCAGTCCTCAAATAATAATAAGACTGCTCTTTTGCTACAGGAGGTTGAAGCATATGATGGTGTGTCAGTGCTCGCCACAAACTACAAGCACAACATCGACCCAGCCTTCTTTAGACGTATGAAATATATTGTAGAGTTCCAGTTCCCTGATGTAGACACTAGAGAGATGCTGTGGAGAACAACCATACCGAAGACAACTCCACTGGCAAAGGATGTGGATATAAGATTTTTGGCAGAAAAATATGAGCTTGTTGGTGGTAATATCAAAAACTGTATATTAAATGCCGCTTTCCTTGCAGCAGCCGACCCAAACGCTGGAGGAGAGGTTCATATGCAGCATTATCTAAATGCTGTTAAATACGAGTTTATCAAGGTAGGTAAAGTATTTACCAAGGCCGACTTTGAGCCATATTCAGATTTGGTGGGACTGTAAAAGGTGGAATAATAAAGTATGGATGATGTTAAATGGATGCGAAGCTTACTTTCTCACAATGTTCGTATGCCCCTTTCAATTATTCAGGGGTATGGGGAACTTTTGGAGGAAGGAAAACTTAATGATGAAAAACAAAAGGAAGTAATAACAAAAATATGCGGTAACATTCGCTATCTTTCTAACATTCTAAAGCTTGTAATTGACAATGATAGTACAAATATAGAATACAAGTATGAAATCATTGATATGTTGGATGTGGTTAGAGAAGTCAGTAAGTACATGAAGGACTTTACAACAAAAAGGGGAATCAAGGTAAGCGTAATAAGCCAAAGCGCCAAGGTTATGGTGAGGGCTGATAGATGGCAGTTTATTCGCTTGTTTTACAATCTTTTTGAAAACTCATTAAAGTATATGGGCAAAAGCGGAGAGATAAGCGTCATGGTAAGTGAGGCAGGAAATGATAGTGTATTGATTGTTTATAAAGACACTGGAAAAGGAATGCCGGCTGCAGAAGTGGAGCATGTATTTGAAAGGGGCTATAGAAGTGCTACACACATGGGAGAAAATGGACAAGGCATGGGAATGTATTTTGTTCATCAGATTATTAAGGATCATGGTGGGGATATAAGCGTTATTTCCGATGTGGGAAAGGGATTTTCTGTAAGAATTTTACTTCCAGTATCACAGGAGTAAGAGCGTAGGAGGAGAGGTACTATGGCTGATTCATATGGAAATGTATTAATAGAAAAACAGCAGGAAAATCTACTGCAGGAGGATAAAAAAACGAAGAGGATCTGATTGAACAACAAAAACAAAAAGAAGAACTTGATAGACGCATTGAAGAAGACCGTATTACAAATATAGACCAAATAAATAAGACTGATTCATTTAATGAACTTCCAGTATTTAATAAATTAATAAGTAAAAAGGAAGTCAAGGCTCTAGATAAGGCTAGAAAGCAGGAAGAAAAAAAGGCGGCTACTGAAAAGTATTATGATGCTATAGGATTCGATAGGAGATACATAGACCCAAGAAATGATGATAGTTCAGACATGGCTGCCATAAGAGATGCTTTGAGGGTGTATTATTCTGAAGAAGAAAAGGGGAAGGTGGCTAGAGAAAGTGAAGATGAGGAAGTTAGGAATAACGCTTATGTGCAGTTAGGTAATAAGCTAGATGATATTGTAACAAAATGTAATAAGTACCTGCGTTTTAAAGTATGCTTTTCAAAAGCGGCTCGAGCGCGCACTAATAAAGTCAAAGAGTTAAGGCAGGAAGCTATAAATAAAAGGGCAACGGAAATAAAAGTTGATGATGAGAGCATTTTTATAAAAGATTCGGTGGCAAACAAAAGCAAAGGAAGTGACAGTGCTGTAAAGGAGTTTTTTAAGAAAAGAATTCCAGCAGGATTCAAATCCTTAGGCAGAAGTATTGCAAAGCCATTTGTGAATACATTCGCCCATCGGTCAGCAGGCCAGGTGGCTAAGGATTTTTTGCGGGATCATATATGGGGTGGAATATTTAGAAACACGTTTAATATAGTTGCAATGGCGGCACTTCTTCCTTTTTGGGCTGTTGGTGGATTGTTAAGAGGAGGCGCATATGCTTTAAACAAAACAGTTGGTGCTGATATTAATTTAAACAAAATACCATTGGTTCATCTTCCGACTCCTCACTTACCTTCAACATGGACTAGATATCACCAAGAAATGGCTCGTGAAAAAGAAATGGAGAAACTTAGGAAAAATGGAAATACTAATGTAGCACAGGAGGGTGATAAAAATTATTTAATTAATCAAGAATTCGACGGAAAACATTATAAGACGCCAGGAAAAAGTCAATTCTTCAGGCTGTTTGGTTGGTCACCTACATTAAATAAAACTGGAAAATCTGAGAATTTGTATGAAGGAATGACAAAAGAAGAAAAACGAATTTTCAAAGATGCAAGCAAATATTCGGAAAAACGTATTAAAAACTATGGAATAGCAGAGAGAGCTCAACAGGATTATCTAACAAGTATTAGCGAATATAAAGAATATAATAATGGCGATGACGAAGATGAGGATGAGGATTAGATAAAATTCTTAAGGCTTAGTATATAGTCAACACAAATAAATGGGGAAGGAGGGGGACTATGGCTGATGGATTTGATGTAGGGAATCAATTAGTAGAAAAAGTAAAAGAAAATCAGTTTATTAATACAGAACAAGATGAAAATTTAATAGAAGAAAAGAATGAAAATCTAATTGATAAAGACAAGATAAATGCATTTGAGAAAAAGAATGAAGACAACATATTGGTTGAAAAAAATCAGTTTGCATTGCAGCATCAAGAAATAAATTTCAAAAATCAGAAGGAAGCCAACCCATTTGAGCTAAAAGGTCCAAAGCAGACACAAAGGCAGGAAGAAAAGAATAAAGTTAACGATGAATATAATAATTATGTTATAAAGTTTGACAATAGATTTGTGGATAGCAGACCAGATGATAAGCCGGCTATAGCTGCCATAAGGCAATCTATGGCTGCATATTTTGAAGCCTTGGGCAAAATTGAGGAGAAAGAAGAGGATAGAAATGATTTTCAAAGGGAAAATTTGGATGCCCATTTGCAAGACATTGAAAGCAAGTGCAATAGCTTTTTGCGCTTTAGGGTAAGCTTTTCTAAAGCCGCTCGTGCCCTTACTGCACAGGTAAAGGAAGTGAGAGAACAGGCTAAAAATCGACGAGAGTATAAAAACCTAGAGGACGAAGGAAAAAGAAAAACACAGGGCATTGGAAAAAGTATTAAGAACTTTTTTACAAAAAGAATACCTAGAGGATTTAAAAGTGTTGGGCGAAGCATAAAAAAAACATTTACCAATACCTATTCTAATCGCTCCTTCGGTCAGGTTACAAAAGAAGTTGTGCGTGACCATATATGGGGTGGAGTCTTTAGAAACATATTCAACACAGCAGCTATGGCGGTAGCCCTTCCGTTTTGGATGGCAAATATGGCCGTTAAGGGTGGCGCTAAGCTTTTAGAAAAGGTAAGTGGTGGTAAGATTAAAGAAAATGTAACAGTGATGCCATTGCCAATGCCTCATTTACCTTCTACATGGACTAGATATCACCAAGAACTGGCTAGAGAAAAAGAACTTAGGGAAGAAGATGCTAGGAAGCAACAAGAGGAAGCAAGGGAAGACGAGTTCAAGGAAGTGCTAAGGAGCGATGATGAAAATAAGATTGACATTTTGTCTACGCAAAAAACAAATTCATTGTCAACACCTGGTAAAAACATCTTCTTTAGAGTCTTTGGATGGCACCCAGAGCTGGATAGCGGTAGAATAAATAAATTTGAGAATTATGAGGAAATAGCAAAACGTGCTGAAGATGAACAGCGCTATATAAGCAATATGATTGACGATCAATTGGAAAATGAAGGGGAATCAAATGTTGATGACCTTTGAGCTTAATAGGGATTGGGTATAGAATATGAAAAATTCAAATAAACGAGATGTTTTTGAAGATAATCCACAAGTAGAGATTGAAGGCGAAGTTTCTGATGGTAATGAACTTCTTACCAAAATATTAAATTCTAAAAAATTTAAGGACACATATGGGGCTCTTAAGGACACTCCACTAGAAGCTTTTCCATTTTTTGAAGAGGATGTTATAGAAAATGTAGATTATCTGACTAGAAAGATTCAAACTTGGGATATTGAAACTGTAAAAAATGTGCCTGCCGATGAATTGGAACAGACTTTCCTTAGTCTTTATGATAATCTTTACGTTTTAATCCAAAATGTAAATCCTTTCTGGCAGGTGGGAATGGAGAGAATCAAGCTTTTAAAGGATTATCAGGACTTGTATGTTGAAATGCTTAAGGTGAGAGGGGAACTTTAATATGATTACAGCCATAACAAATGACAATATTGATCTTTTTGAGCATTTAATACCAGATGATTTGATAGAAGATTTGTTAATTAGAAATGATTTCTATGGCTTGGGGTGTATACGAAGGGATTTGGATGGCAACTTTGATGGATTCGGCGTGCTTTTGTTTGTAAAAGAATACGACGATGGCACGACTGTGGAAAACTATCACATCAAATGGTTATATGTAGATTCAAGCAGGCGTGGGGATGGCATAGGTTGTGAGCTCATTACAGAGTTATACTGGGATTTTGGAAATACCGAAGTGCCTACAATGACTGTTGATATACCTGCAATTGAAGAATATGAAGGGCTAGGCAATTTTCTCGGGGATTGGCATTTTCAGTTTTTGCCTACATATACAGTTGACTTTGAAATGCCACTTACTGACCTAAAGAAAAATAAATATTTTTCTAAAGCCACAAAAGACACAGTTATCAAGGGAGTAGTGCCTCTCAAAGATGTGGAAGAAAAATCACTAAAATATTTCCTAAGCCAGATTAGGAAAAAGGCTATAAAAAGAGGCTTATATGTGGATACTATGCTTACTGAGTACGACAAAGATTACTTCGACCCTAATATTTCTACCGTAGTAGTAAAAAATGGATTTGTAGAAGGCGCTATGCTTGTACACGTTCGTCCAAGTGGCAGACTTGAGATAGTTGTATTTGACACATTGCAGGATAATAATCAAATGTATCTCATGAGAATGCTGAATAAATCTTATCAGGCTGCCCTAGCTTCCAAAATAAAAAATGCCAGGGTGTATCACAAGTGCTACAACGAAAGAGGCATGAATTTTATTGACGGCTTGTTTGGAACTCACTCAACACCTTATGTACTGCGAGGAATGATTGAAAACACCTCTATTGCCCTTTCATCAGAAGAATGGGAAGAAATAAAGGAGGAGTACTGGAAGGATAATCCTGATTTGTATGAAGATGTAAAAGCAATTGTTACTGGTAATTATTAGAGCCTTTATAGCATGTAGCTCTCGAGTACACCCACCCTAACTAGACCAGGATGATGTGCAGGAAAAAGGGTATCCAAAAGCTTCCCGGTTAATTCAGATTTAGGAGCTATTGAAATCACGGTATCATCTGAGTAACTTTTTGACATCAAAACAGAAAAGCACAGTAGTAGGAGCGGGGACAAAGGCTCAGAACTTCCTATCTTATTAAAATATACAAGATCGATAACATTGGTGTCGTGCTTTACAAATAACAATAAAAAGGCAGGATGTTTGCCTGAAGAATCCAGTACCAGGGCACTTACGCTTTGCTCATATGTTCCTTTTAGGGGAGAGAGTCCAACTTTTGTAAGTGAACTAGAAAGCTTTTGCCAAATATCATTTGTAAGCTCCGAAAGCTGTATAATTGTTCCTTTATGAAAAGCTGCCAAGGCTGATTGGCGCAGCTTTGTGCCAGTTAGTTGATGATTATTTCTTATCTCACCAAGAGTAATATCCAACTTAAAATGATTTTCCAAATGAAATATAAAAGCCCAGTTTTGGAAAAAGTAATAGAGAGAATCATATTCACCGCTAGAAGGGAACCGAACTTCGATTGGTCTTGTTCCAACAATATCAAATAGTTTATTCATCAAAGCATCACCAACCCTTCTAAGACGGAAGAGTTCACCTACATAAATCCACTCAAGTTTTACAGATTTTTCCACGGAAAAGATAATAAGTCCGCATGCAGTATACTGATTATCCAGTTTGTATGCTGCACCTAATGCAAACGTGTTAGCATCTTTTAGCATATTGGCATAATTCGTAGGAGCAAAATCTTTAAAGCTGCTTTGGTTTCTCGAATCTATGGAGGTTATATGCAGAGTAATTTTTCGATTCTTTGGTGACATTATAATACCTCATAAGCTCGGCTAATTGAGCTATTTTTTATAATAATTGTATATCAATTCTAATTGGAAAAGCAAGGAGGAGCTATGGAAACAGAAAAATATATCACATCTATTTTGATACCAGATTTACTTCAGGCAGCGGCTAAATTAAAGGGATATGTGGATAATTTTTCTGTGCCTGTGGAAGTAGATACAGACAATCTAACAATAGATGCCGAAGGATATCCAGCTATATCCTTTAAGACAGGGGAAACATATTTTACAATTGGTGTGTTTCCAATTAATTTAGACGAAGTGGACCAAGAGCCAGTATTCTGGTATAGAATCGCATGCCTTGCTTTTTCACCGTGGGAGTTCCCTATGGATTATCTTCCTTCCTGCAATCCTTTTTTTATATATCTTCCAGAACTATACATTAAAATCATTACCGAGGATGCTGGTAGAGCAAGTCGCAATATTTTAGAACAATCCTTCTGTAGGGTTAGAACGGAAGGATTGTTTTGGCAGCTTCAAGATTATATCCCTGATTGTCAGCTTACCAATAAAAATGGAAAGCGCGTAATTCTTATCTTAGAGGAAGGAGAGTCTGTGGATGAATATGAAGAAATAAACGTTTATTATGACAGGCTTTTAACTGAAAGTATATGTTTATTGTGTGTGGAATGGAGAAATCATGTTGCCTACATCCCTGAGGAGGGAGAAAGAGACGAAGATGTCACACATTATTTACAGATTTTATCTCTTACAGCAGCACATTTTGAGGAGGTGGAATAATGGACGGAGGACACATTCCATATGAGGAATTAGAGAAAAAATTAGAAATCGTGCCAGAAGAAATGGTGGAAGATTTTGGAAGAAAGACTGCAAATATTGATAATGCATTCATAGAAAATAAATTAAATAAGGATTCTGATGATATATATAACAGTATACAAAAACAATCAAAATATGTTCCTCCAGTTCAAATAAAAGCTGGAAGCGCAAATGAAGAAGTCCAGCATGACCCAGTATATTCAAGGGAAGTGGGAGCAATGGAACTTTCCAAGGAGGATGAGGAAGTCATTGAGAATAAGGCAAGCTTTTCCCAGGTGGACAGCGTTGCGGTAAAAATGAAGCAGCAAGAAGATAAAACAGTTTTTGCAAACAAGGCGAAAGCAGTTTTGGACTCATGGAAATTTGGCGGAGATAGTGCCAAAATGAAATTCTTGAAGAAGAATATACGGCGGCTTAATGAGCTTCTAGGTGAAAAAGAAGTAAATCAAGCGAGGCTTTTAGAGCAGTACAAGACTGTTATTTCAATATCAGAAGACTATCTAAGAGAGCGAGACAAAGGCGGTAAGGGACACTATGCCAAGCGCCATGAGAAGGTTCGCAATCTGATGGAGGAGTGTAAGAAGAATGCTGAACTTTTGAGTGCCGATGCATATACTGAAAATGTGACAAAAGATCGTGAGTATGAAGGCATGCGCGCTGAGGTAAAGAACCTTGCTAAGAAAGAAAATATAAAAAATATAAACGATGTATTGTTTAATGGCGTCAAGTATGAAAATGGAGTAAAAAAGAAATCTCTCAATGATATGTTTATGACTATTCTTCCTAAGTCAACGGATGAGTTTAACCTGCTTAAGGATGAGATGAAAGCCAACTATGAAATTATAATCAATCAGCTCAAGTTAGAAGAAAGTAAGTCTGCAATACTTTATTCCACAAAAGAAAATCGAATGAAAAAGGAACTTTTGAGGAAAAGGTTTCAGCGAGAGCTTGAAATTTTAAAAGGCAGGTCTTTTAGCGATATAAGTAAGGGTATGATGACATGGAAAGACCTTTTGCTTGAAAAAAAGGAGGTTAGGCTCAAGGGAAAAGACATACATGGCGAAAAATACAAGAATGCTGATTTCCGTATGAAGCGAAGTGAGAACGGTGAAGATGCAACGAATAAATTTTTGTCATTATTAAATGTGGGTAATCTTTTTTCGAGGACATATAAATCATCTGTAAAATTATCTTTTGGAGAGGAGGAAGATTCAGTTGTAGATGGCTATGTGGCAGAAAACAGTACAAAACAGATAGACGGAAAAGAGGTTGAAGGTCAGTCTCTAACGGAAGCTATGAATGTTGCCTTGGAAAACAAGATTAATCTCATGTATTCAAAAGAAGCAATATGCAAGATGAATACGATTAGGCTTTTAGATACAATTTGCGGTAACACAAATCGTACAGAGGATAGTTTTAAAGTTTGGACAGAAATAAAAAATATAGAGAATAAGTCATACATTGTTATCACAGATGTGCAGGCGCGATTTAATGGTGAATCTTTTGGCCTGGAGAATTTTGATGCTATAAATCAAAAAAAAGATGGCACTACGCAAGAGGAAATAGTATCAAAAGATGGCTCTTTAAATACTTATTATTATGATATTAATATTGCGAAGGAAATATTGAAGCTAGATCCTATCCAAGTCACAAAAGCGCTAAAGGAAAGTGCATCACTTTCGGAAGAACAGGCCAATGCTTTTTTAGACCGCTTGGGAGAAGTACAATATGCTCTTAATAAAGATTTGAATGAAAAGGATGGAAAGGGCTTCAAACGGACTGAACAGGACAAGAAGATACAGCAAGCTAAAGCATCAGGGGATTTGAAAAAGGTAAAAGAGTTATTAAAAGTTAAGGAAGCTACTGAAATTAATTATGCAGAAAGCAGTTATAAATATGCTTATATTCATCAATCACTTATTCGTGATAAAGGAATGAAAGGTAAAATCAAATATGATAAAAAAATGATTTATGTAAAAGAACAAGTGGTGGATAAGGCGACTGGAGAAATCAAATATGAAGAAAAAAAGCTGTGGTCCTGCGTCAAGATTTAGTACAAATTAAAATGAGAGGTTCTGTCAGTTAAGCAACTGACAGAGACTTCACCCTT
>SVES01000056.1 GCA_015057305.1 Pseudobutyrivibrio ruminis
ATAGACGAAATGTAGACGTAAAAAACGGGAGTCCGCTATTTATGCGGGCTCCCGTAGTTTTTCTGCTACTCCAGCTCCACAGTTCCTGGTGGCTTAGAAGTAAGATCGTACATTACGCGGTTGACACCCTTAACCTCGTTGATGATACGGCTCATTACACGCTGAAGTACTTCGAATGGGATTTCGGAAGCTTCGGCTGTCATAAAGTCTACTGTTTCAACGGCACGAAGGACTACTGCGTAGTCGTATGTACGCTCGTCGCCCATAACACCTACGGAGCGCATGTTTGAAAGAGCTGCAAAATACTGATCTGGAAGCTTCTTAAGGCCAGCCTCAGCAAGCTCAGTGCGATAAATATAGTCAGCATCCTGTACGATGCGAACCTTTTCTTCTGTAACTTCACCAATGATACGGATTCCAAGGCCTGGGCCTGGGAATGGCTGACGGAATACAAGGTATTCAGGAAGCCCAAGCTCTAAGCCGACCTTACGGACCTCGTCCTTGAAAAGATTGCGAAGTGGTTCGATGATTTCCTTGAAATCAACATAGTCTGGAAGACCGCCTACGTTGTGGTGAGACTTGATAACTACTGACTCACCGCCAAGACCTGATTCTACAACGTCTGGGTAGATAGTTCCCTGTGCGAGAAAGTCTACAGTACCAATCTTCTTAGCTTCTTCCTCGAATACTCGGATGAATTCCTCACCGATAATCTTACGCTTCTGCTCTGGCTCTGTAACGCCAGCAAGCTTAGCGTAGTAACGCTGTGCTGCATTTACACGAACAAAATTAATATCAAAAGAACCAGCAGGGCCAAATACTGACTCTACCTCGTCACCTTCGTTTTTACGAAGAAGGCCGTGGTCTACGAATACGCAAGTAAGCTGCTTTCCAATAGCCTTAGCTAAAAGTGCTGCAAGTACTGATGAATCAACACCACCAGAAAGCGCAAGAAGCACTTTACCTGAACCTACACGCTGACGAATCTCTTCTATAGTATGCTCAACAAAGGAGTCCATGCGCCAGCTGCCTTCAGTTCCACAGATGTTACGAACAAAGTTGAATAAGATTTCCTTACCCTGTACAGTGTGAAGTACTTCTGGATGGAACTGGATTGCATAAAGCTTTTTGTCCTCACAGCCTGCTGCTGCAACCGGGCAATCTGCTGTATGTGCAAGGATGTCAAATCCAGGAGCTACCTTAGAAATATAATCGAAGTGGCTCATCCATACGATTGTTGACTTATCCACGCCTGCGAATAAAGAATCATAAGCTCCGTCAATAAAGGTTTCTGTTTTACCATACTCACGAACTGGTGCCTTTTCAACCTTGCCACCAAGCACATGCATCATAAGCTGTGCTCCATAGCAAAGACCAAGTACTGGTACGCCAAGTTCAAACAGTTCCTTAGTATAAGTAGGTGCTCCATCCTCATAGCAAGAGTTTGGTCCACCAGTCAAAATAATGCCTGCAGGATTCATTTTTTTAATTTCATCAAGCGGGGTACGATAAGAATAGATTTCACAGTAGACATTACATTCTCTGACTCGGCGTGCAACAAGTTGATTATATTGACCGCCAAAATCAATAACAATGACTTTTTCCTGATTCATTGAAAGCTCCTTTTGAATATGTAATTTAAATTTCCTATAGTATAGGAGAATTTTGCAATTTCTTCAACAAATACTTAATAAAATTTTATTTCTTTCGATATACTATTTAGAAGTGTACTAAAAGGAGATTCTATGAGTATCAGTGTTACCAATTCATTAAGCTTAAGACTTTTTTATAATCGCTACGCATCTTTGGCTCATGGCTCTACTAGAAATAGTCAGCCTACAGGCACCCTTTCTATGGCTGATGCTAGCGCTCTTCGCAATGCTGTGCGCAGGCTCCAGGACTATAGCTTTGAAGATGCTACTAAGGTGCAAATCCAAGAAAAATTAAAGGCTTTCACTGATACTATGAATAATACCCTTACTTCTGCAAGCAAATACGGGGAAAATGACTCCTCTGTAAAAAATGCAGCGGCTAAGTTAAAAAAGCTAAACAATCAATACTCTTCAGAATTAAAAAAGATTGGCATTACCATAGATAAAAACGGCAACATGTCTCTTTATGAAAACGCTGCCAAAAACTATTCTGCAGAAAAGTTTGATAACTTTTTTAACAAGGACTCTGATTATCTCAAGGAAATTTACGATGCTGCCAAGAAAATCTCTCGAAAGGTGGATGTTAGAATTTAACTTGCACTTTTGCCTCTTTTGGACTAGAGTATGAAATGGGTATTTTCGTTTACCAAAGTAATTTTTTGGAGGCAATAAAATGGCTTTTAACAAATCCTCAAAAAGAGGACTTAAAATAATTATTGTAGGCTGCGGTAAGGTCGGCCGCACTCTTGTAGACAGGCTCTCAAAAGAAGGTCACGACATAGTAATTATTGATCAAAATCAAGATAGAATTGATAATCTCACAAATCTTTACGACATAATGGGTATTCAGGGAAATGGTGCTAGCTACAGTATTCAATTGGAAGCTGGTATAAAAGACGCTGATCTCATTATTGCAGTTACAAACTCTGATGAGCTAAATCTACTTTGCTGTACAATCGCTAAGCAGGTAGGTGACTGCGCTTCCATCGCCAGAGTGCGAAATCCAGATTATTCAAAAGAAATTTCATATTTACAGGAAAAGCTTGGCTTGGTAATGATTATAAACCCTGAGTTTGAGGCGGCTAGAGAGATTTCTTCTATATTATCTCTTCCTTCAACTTTAGAGGTTTCTTCCTTCGCCCATGGTCAGGCAGAGCTTGTTGAGTTCAAAGTGGAAGAAGGCAATATTCTTGATGGACTCACAATAAAAGACCTTAGTTCAGCTATTTCAAGCAAGGTTTTGATTACTGCCGTAAAGCGAGGCAATGATGTAGTTATCCCTACTGGTGATTTCACATTGCATGCCGAGGATATTGTCAGTGCTGTAGGTGCCAGACGTTTTGCTCGTACCTTCTTAAATGAAATCGGATTTAAGACAAGACAGGTTAAGGATTGTCTTATTGTTGGTGGTGGCAAGGCTTCATTCTATCTGGCAAAGCTACTTCTACAGGCTAGAATCAATGTCCGTATCATTGAAAGAAATAAGGAGCGCTGCGAGGAATTGTCTATCGCTCTTCCAAAGGCAACTATTATAAATGGTGATGGAAGTGATGAATCCTTACTCCGTGAGGAAGGTATAGAATACGTAGAAAGCTTTGTTCCATTAACAGGAATAGACGAGGAAAACATTCTCCTGACCCTGTATGCCAACCAGGTTAGCAATGCCAAGGTTATAACCAAGGTAAATCGAATTAACTTTGACAATGTTTTATCCCAATTAAATTTGGGCTCTGTCATTTACCCTCGCCACATTACAGCTGAGTCAATTATTGCATATGTACGTGCAAAGAGCGCTTCAGGTGATGGTGATGATATCCTCACCTTATACCATTTATTTGATCAAAAGGTTGAGGCAATAGAGTTTAACATTAGTGAAAAGTCAAAGGCCGTTGGCGTTCCATTTTCGGTACTGCAATTTAAGGATAATGTGCTGATTGCCTTTATTAACCGCAACGGTACTATTATCATTCCTAGCGGTTCAGATACTATTGAAGTTGGTGATACTGTCATGGTTGTTACCACACACACTGGCTTTGCAACTATACTTGATACTTTGAGGTAATTCGGATATGAATCATTCCGTCATTCGTTTTATATTAGGTTATGTAGTAGGTTTTCTAGGATTGTTTTTGATGCTGCCTGTTTTGGTGGCACTTATATATCATGAAGCTGTATGGTTTGACTATGCCATTATTGCCTTCCCTTGCCTAATACTTGGAATAATAAATAGTTATTTTCGCCCTAATAAATTTTCTTTTTATTTAAAAGAAGGTTTTTTCTGCACTGGAGCATCCTGGGTAGTTCTCTCTGTTGTTGGAGCACTTCCACTATACATAAGCGGCGAAATTCCACATTACGTTGATGCATTATTTGAATCTGTTTCTGGCTTCACAACAACAGGAGCCTCCATCTTGAATAATGTTGAGCTTCTCAGCCATGCGTCACTTTTTTGGCGAAGCTTTACTCATCTTGTTGGTGGTATGGGAGTTTTAGTATTCCTGCTTACAGTAATTCCTCTAGCTGGAGGTGATGGTTCTCAATTTAACCTAATGAAAGCCGAGTCCCCTGGACCATCAGTAGGAAAATTGGTTCCTAAGTTAAAAAACACCGCACAAATGCTCTATCTCATCTACTTGGGATTATGCGCCTTAGAATTTATATTATTGCTGATTGCCGGTATGAATCCTTTCGAGGCAATTAACACTGCAATTGCCACAGCAGGTACCGGTGGATTTGGTATTTATGCCGACAGTATTGCAAGCTTTAATGTGGCCTGCCAATGGATAGTTGCCATTTTTATGTTTATATTTGGAGTAAACTTTAACTTTTACTACTATATGCTTTTCCATCACGCCAGAGATGCTTTTAGAATGGAAGAAGTTCGTATGTACAGCTTTCTTACTGCTATCTCCATTGGAATTATTACTTTTAATATTCTTGGCAGTAGCGCTGGTATATTTGATGCACTTACAAAAGCAGCCTTTCAGGTTACATCTATTCAATCCTCTACAGGATTTTCTACTGCTGACTTTGCCCTGTGGCCACAGACCAGCCGCTGCGTTTTAGTTTTGCTTATGTTTATTGGTGCATGTGCAGGCTCCACAGGTGGTGGTATAAAGGTATCAAGATTTGTCCTTATGGGCAAAGCAGTTCACAAGGAATTGATTAGTTATATTCATCCTCGCAGCGTCAGAAAAACTCGTATGGATGGTAAGCCTGTTAACCACGATACCATTCGTTCAAACAACGTATTTTTCGGCACCTTTATGCTGATATTCTTTGTTAGTGCCTTTTTGTTATCCTTTGAGGATCTTGATTTCTCAACAGTTTTTACAGCAGTTATTGCTACAATGAGTAACATTGGTCCTGGATTAAGCTTGGTTGGTCCTTCTTCCAACTTCGGATTCTTTTCAGATTTTTCGAAGATTGTGTTGATATTTGACATGTTGGCTGGAAGACTTGAGCTGTTTCCTATACTAATGCTATTCCATCCACAGATTTGGAATGACCTATTTTCTAAAAGGGGTAGCAAGGAATTAAAAAATGCAGGGAAAATTTTAAAACAATGAAATTAGTTTCAACTATTATTAAAATGACTGATACTTACGAATATCAGTCATTTTTCAATTCAATTAAAAATTTGCATACCATAGATTGTCGGGACTTGGAGGGAACACGCTGCTATCTTGATGATAATTCCAAGGAACAGCTCTTAGAACGGATGGCGGCAGCATCCTTAAATGGCATTCATTTTATAGATTCAGGCAATTATCATTACCTGTCACTCCTTTGGCTTAGCCAAATCAAGGAAGACTTCAATCTGATTCTCTTCGACCATCATCCAGACGATCAGCCTCCTAGCTTTGGTGCTATCACATCCTGTGGCGGCTGGGTATTAGAAGCAAAGGAAACTCTTCCTCATTTAAAAAATGTATATACCTTTGGTGTGGGAGAAATGCCTAATGTTTCTGAAATATCTACAGCTATCCCACTTTATGTTTCAATTGATAAGGATGTACTTTCCACAGAATATGCAATTACTGACTGGGACCAGGGGGATATGTCTCTGGATGAAATGAAAGATATTCTAAACAATTTGCTTTTAGGTAGAAGGCTTATTGGCGTGGATATCTGTGGAGACTCAGGGGAATATGCCCAGTCCGGAGCTTGCATTAATAATCAGACAAATCAGACTCTTTTTGACTTTTTGTCTAGTTTTTTTTAAACTATAAATAAGAAAAATGATTGGAGGGAACCACTATGTATCCAGTAATTACTATTTCAAGAGAATTTGGCAGCGGCGGTCATAGCATTGGCGAAGCTGTTGCAAAACGGCTGAATATTCCATTTTATGACGGGGAAATTGTTAATCGTGTAGCTGTGGAAAGTGGCTACGCAAAGGAATTAATAGAAACTCAAGGAGAATATACTTCCTCTACAGCAATGTGGTTTGATATTTCAGCAGCAGGTACAATGTATTTTCAAAGTCCTCAGGATGAAATATTTATTGCTCAGAAAAAAGTTATTCTCGATTGTGCAGCAAAGGGACCTTGCGTTATCGTAGGTCGCTGCGCAGATTATATTCTTCGCAAAGAAGGTATTCGCTGTATGAATGTTATGATTCATGCAGACATGGAACATCGTAAAAAACGTGTGCTTGAGCGCTATGAAAACATTGAAAATGTTAGTATCGAAAAGCGCTTAGCCAAAAAGGATAAGCAGCGTAAAACATATTACAAGTATTACACAGATAAGAGCTG
Organism: Pseudobutyrivibrio ruminis; assembly: GCA_015057305.1. Taxonomy (GTDB): domain Bacteria; phylum Bacillota; class Clostridia; order Lachnospirales; family Lachnospiraceae; genus Pseudobutyrivibrio; species Pseudobutyrivibrio ruminis_F. The sequence goes on from SVES01000056.1 coordinate 6,413, forward strand.
GGGGGATTTCAGAGAGTATGATGTCATCTTAGACAGCGGTTCTCTTGGCGAAGAAATGTGTGTAAAGACCATCTGCGAATTAGCAGAAGCTTTTCCAGAATAAAAATATAATTAAGGTTCCTTGTTACATTAACAAGCATATATATTCTCCGCTCTGCATAGAAAGCGGCGCTTGAGAATATATATAGCTTGTTAATTACAAGGAACCTTTTTTCATGATTTCTACTTGCACCTCTAATACATCTTACGCAAACGCCCTTGAATAGGCATTAGTATTAATACGAATAACACTCCATAAAACAATGACAGCACTGCTACCGCCATGTTTGGCCCAATTGTATCTGGTGACTCACTCCACACTATAACAAGCACTGCTACAAATCCCATTATGCTGGAAAGTATTCCGCCAAGGATTGCCCCTCTCTGGGCGTATTTTACAGCAAATTCGCATTCTGCAGCTACCACTGCAACATCGTCCTCTATCTCTGCTTTCTTTCCAAAAATCAGCTTAAACGCTCTCATGAAGCTTTTCATCTGTCCACCAGCTCCTAACACAATAAGCTGTATACCCAGCACAAATACTACTGATGGAATATCAAGGAAATATACCACTCTACAGCCGCTGACTGTAACTATCCCAACCAGTCCAAGCATCAATAATACAAAGCCTAATAATAACCCCAGCACTACTGCTTTTCTATCGTTTTTGTTTTCCTGCACATCCTTAACTAGACTAACCATTATTTCTTCCGCCTTTCCACTATATGCCTCTACGTCCAGGCGCTCACCGGATAACAGTTCATTTATGTTAATGTCAAGTGCCTTGCACAATTCTGGCATGATACTGGTGTCAGGCAAGCCTTTGCCAGTTTCCCATCTTGAAACTGCCTTGTCACTGACTCCTACCTGATCTGCCAACTGTTTTTGTGTCAGTCCCTTGTCTTTTCTCATTTCAGAGATAAATGAACCTGTCTTTATTAAATCTAACATGTGACCTCCTGCCGCTACATTTGTTACACCTTTAGACTATAGGAAAAGACGCCTAGAATAAACCTATGTATGCTAGAATCTGCCTAGAATGGAACTCCACGTAAACTAGAATTACTAGATTACTGATTCCCAAAACTCTACTGCTCTATCAAGCCAACCTTCTGCTTTGGTGCGAACACCAAGGCCGATGCCATGAGGGACCCCAAAATATTTTTCGTACACATGATGAATTCCATTTGCCTTTAAAGCTGCATCAAAAACATCTGCATGACGACTGGATGGAACCAACACATCCCATGAACCAGAATACATAAAGGTTGGTGGATAATCCTGGCCTATGTATTTTTGCACATCTAGCATCTGCCTTCCTTTTCTTATGTGGCGTAAGCCAAACATATAAAAGCTGCCCCTATTGGTAAGCCATATACCAAGTAGACCAATCCAAATATTCCAATAAGGATGATGTAACCAGTCATTCACGCATGTCCATGGATAGCCTAATATGACTGCTCCTGGCTTAGGTAGGTGATAATCCATGTAGCCAAATTTATGACTGGCGAATATTCCCGCCAAATTGCCTCCAGCAGAAAAACCTATGAGTGCATAGCCATCCATTGTAACATTGAATTTATCTAAGTTGTCACTTATAAATCTAAGGGCAATTCCCAAATCCGCCATAGGTGAAAATGGTTCACAGTCCCTGCCTGCACTATATTCAAGCACAAATGCATTTACGCCAATTTTGTTAAGATGGGCTGCCACAGGATATCCCTCCTGCTTTGTACAAAGATGTGCATAACCTCCACCTGGAAGAACCATGGCAAATCTTTTGCTCTTTGGGTTATCAGCTGGGAAAAACATGAGCCTAACATCACGCTTGTGCTTATCCTGTGCCATTTCTTCCATAGAATAAACAGGAAATTGCAAAAACCTACCAGCTGCTTGTAGTTCTTTTACCCTAGCTCGGCCAGCTTTTACATTGTTTGATTTGTGCTCTATATAATACATTCTGGCAATGGAGTATACCGTAAATATGAATGTAAGTATTAAGTATGCGATTATAAGTGTGCGAATAGTCTCACCAAAACCATTTGCAAACAAGTAAATATTTGTCATCAAGTTCCTCCAAGTATAATTGTTACTCATATAATAACACAAAAAACAACCCGTAGGCATCAAGCTCTGATAATTCTTAAGCGAGGCGTGTTGCCGAGCGAAGAATTCATCAGGCTTGTAGCCGTAACGGGTTGTCTCTCAACCTATGACTTCTTGTTTTTCTGATGAAAAACAAAAACCTAAAGTTTATTTAATTATCTGTGCTTGAAAGCAACCTTGATGCGCTGCTTTAATCCGTTAGGAAGCACATATTTAAGCTTGTCCTCAGATGGAGTCATCTTAGAGCATTCTGGATGCTCGCGGTAAAGCTTGATTGCGTCGAATTCGCACTTGGTTGTACATACACCACAACCGATACACTTATTCTCATCAACAACTGAAGCACCGCACTTTAAACATCTTGCTGTCTCAACCTTAATCTGCTCCTCTGTAAGCTCTACAGTCTTGTCGCGGAATGTAAGCTCTCCGTCCACTGTAGTCTTAGATACGCCAGGAATCTGACGTGGGCTGTGATCGTAATCACCAATCTTAAGATTCTCTTTGTCAAGCTCGATGAAATCACGACGGTTACGTCCGATTGTAAGTGAGCTGTGTGGCTGCACGAAACGGTGAATTGAGATAGCACCCTCACGACCTGCTGCGATAGCATCGATAGCAAAACGTGGGCCTGTGTACATATCACCACCAACGAAGATGTCTGGCTCGTCTGTCTGGTATGTAAGAGGATCAGCCTTAGGGCCTCTGTCGATAACGACCTTAGAACCCTTGAAGAGATCTCCGTAAACGCTACGCTGTCCTACTGAGAATATAACATGCTTACACTCTACAGTGATCGTGTCATTCTCATCATACTGTGGAGCAAATCTGCCTGTCTCATCCTTAACACGTGTACACTTCTTAAGAACGATTCCCTTAACAGCACCTGCCTCATCAACAAGCACTTCCTTAGGACCCCAACCGCAGTTAAGCTCTACTCCTTCTGCCTCTACGATTTCGATTTCTTCTGGTGAAGCTGGCATAATGTCTCTTGTTTCAAGACAGAACATAGAAACCTTTTCATTTCCAACACGTCTAGCAGAACGAGCAACGTCAATAGCAACGTTACCACCACCGATAACAACAAGGTCACCCTTGATATCGTATTTCTCATTCTCTGAGCACTCATGAAGGAAATCAACAGCTGTAGCTGTACCGATAGCATCATCACCTGGAACTCCTGGCTTACCGCCGCCCTGGCAACCGATAGCTACGTAGAATGCCTTATAGCCCTGACCACGTAACTCGTCAAGAGTGATGTCCTTACCAACCTCAACGCCACACTTAATCTCTACACCAAGTTCCTTGATGATTTCGATTTCAGCGTCGATAACATCATTTTCAAGAACAAATGAAGGAATACCATAACGAAGCATTCCGCCTGGGTACTTGCTCTTTTCAAAGATTGTAGGCTTGTAGCCCTTTAGTGCTAAGTAGTAAGCACATGAAAGACCTGCAGGACCTGCACCAATAATAGCAACCTTCTCAGTGAATTCACCCTTCTGTGAAGGAACAATCTTCTTAGGAATATATCTTGTCTCAGCCTTAAGATCCATCTCGGCTAAGAAACGCTTAACTTCATCAATTGCGATAGCCTCATCAACTGTACCTCTTGTACAAGCTGCCTCGCAACGTCTGTTACATACACGACCGCAGATAGCTGGAAGTGGATTATCCTGCTTGATAAGAGCAAGAGCTTCCTTGTAGCGACCCTGAGCTGCCATACGAAGGTAACCCTGGATAGCGATATGTGCAGGACAAGCTGTCTTACATGGAGCTGTACCTGTATCGTAGCAGTTGATTCTGTTAGTGTCACGATAGTTATCATTCCACTCGTCTGTAGACCACTTGCGCTCTGTAGGAAGTACCTGCTTTGGATACTCTACCTGCTTACCATCAGCTGTGCAAAGCTTCTGACCAAGCTTAACAGCACCTGCTGGACAATTCTCAACGCACTTACCACAAGCAACACAATCCTCAGCTGTAACGTGAGCAACATATGCTGAACGTGACATGTTTGGTGTATTGAAAAGCTGTGATGTACGAAGTGCATAACATACATTTACATTACAGTTACAGATAGCGAAAATCTTGTTCTCGCCATCGATATTAGTAATCTGGTGAACGAAGCCGTTGTCCTCAGCCTGCTTGAAAATCTCAAGAGCTTCCTCGCGAGTGATGTAAACGCCACCCTTATTAGTCTCAACAACGTAATCAGCCATATCACCAACTGCGATACACCAACCCTCTGGATCATCAGCGCAGCCTTCGTCATATGTCTTTCTAGAAAGACGGCAAGAACATGGGCTCTTTGCATACTTTCCATCATATTTATCAAGCCAGTAAGAAATCTTCTCAAGACCGATTGCTTCCTGCTCCATAGAAATAGCATCCTCTACAGGGATAACGTGCATACCAATACCAGCGCCTCCTGGTGGCACCATGTGTGTAAGTCCCTCAAGTGGAAGACGGCTCATTCTCTCAAAGAAACGTCCCATCTCAGGATGCTCATTTAAGAAATCCTGATTCATGTTAGAGAACTCTGCAGAACCTGGAACGAACATAGGAAGTACCCACTGCTTCTCGTGAGCTTCGTTCTCATAGTTCCACTCAAGTAAGCCTGTCCAGCTGGCCTTCTCTAATCTCTCCTCAAGTGTCTTCTCATCGAGACCTGTAATCTCAAGAAGCTGCTTAAATGTCTTAGGCTTTCTGATGCCACCCATGGAAAGTGCAAGCTCTGCAATTTCCTTTGTAGGTGCAAGATTTGCTACAGCCCAGTACTCTGGATCGTACTTTGTAATCTTCTGAAGACCAAGCTTGATCTTAGCTCTATCTGTGATTACCTTTCCAAGCTGAAGAATTTCTGGACGTAGATCTTCATCCTTTAAATCGTTTACCCAATCAGGGTAGAAATCGCCCAAATTATCTGGTCCAATTCCCATAAATATTTCCTCCTTTTACAACCCTTAAAATTTACTCCGATCAAAAAGACGTACTATGCGCACCAAGCAGCCACCTGGCCCCTCAACCAGTCAACCCATTCGTCAAATCCCTCGCCAGTCTTTGCGGAAACAAAAATGACCTTTGCATTAGGATTAAGCTTGTGGATACGCTCTACAACTGTCTCTTTTGAAAAATCGCTAAACACCTGAAGTGTGTCGCATTTGTTGATAAGCACTACATCGCACACTGAAAACATCAGTGGATACTTAGCAGGTTTGTCATCTCCCTCAGGTACTGAGAGAATCATAACGTTCTTTGATGAACCGGTATCAAATTCCGCTGGACAAACTAAATTACCAACATTTTCCAGGAAGACAAGATTTAAATCTTCTGTGCCAAATTCGTGTAAGCCTTGGCGTGTCATGTCTGCATCTAGATGGCACATGCCTCCTGTGTGTATCTGAATTGCACGAGCACCTGCCTTTGTGATTGTGGCAGCGTCTACATCAGAATCAATATCAGCCTCCATTACACCGATTTGCATTTCGTCCTTGAGACGGGAAATGGTCTGGCATAATGTGGTAGTTTTGCCTGAGCCTGGAGCCGACATCAAATTGACCAAAAATGTCTTTTGATTCTTAAGCTCTGCTCTGAGTTTTTCAGCATCAGCATCGTTGTCCTCAAAGATGCTTTGCTTGACCTCAATGATTTTGTAATCTAGCATATATGCTCCTATAAATTAATTATAACTGCTATCTGTTAGTAAACTCTAACTAAAAATTTCAGTTTCCTATAGATATAATATACTCTAAATGATAATTTTTTGTCAATTACCAGATAGTCTTTTATGCCGTATATTTTCTAGTACAAAAAGACTTTAATACACACCTGTGTATTATCTCTGTGAATTCTTTGTGAATACAACATTTGTACATATATTTTTCACTATTTTTTCTTATAATCTGAAAATGATATTTAAGGGGAACAGCTATGAAAAATAGAATTTGTATAATTAGTTTCTTATTATTCTTTATAATCGGCATACATTGTACAACAATAAGTAGCGCTGCGGTCGCTTATTCTGGTGAATCCAGTCATGCCTATTCCCAGTTTTTAGATTCTACACAGCTTTCAGTTTATAATCAGGTATATCAAAATATCATTAATTTCAACGAGGATTTATTTGTTCTTGATACTCCAATTAGGGAGGATGACCTGGAGGACACCATGAATTCCCTATTCAACGACCATCCAGAGCTATTTTGGGTACACACCTCATATCATTATGCAATTGATTCCTCAAATGTTGTACATAAAGTAAGATTAAATTATTGCATCACAAAGGATGAATTGTCACAGACCAAGGCCCAGTACGATTCTGCCTTAGATTCACTTGTGGCAGAGGCTAGTAAATACTCTACACAACTTGAACAGGAAAAATACCTTCACGATGAAATTTGCAAAATGTGTACCTACAATCCTTATAATGATATGAACCAAAGTGCTTATTCTTCTTTAATTACAGGGTCTTCTGTTTGTGCTGGCTATGCCAGAGCATTTCAGGCTGCTTGCCAGCGTCTTGGTATCAACTGCTATTATATAACAGGCACATCTATGGGCAGTAAGCACGCCTGGAATTTAGTTCAAATTGATGGAATATATTACAACGTGGATTTAACCTGGGACGATTCTATTTCAGAATCCGCAGGAATTGTTTCCTACGATTATTTTAATCAAGATAACGAGACGTTTTCAATAGACCACAGCCCGTCGAAATTATCTAGTAGAATTGTGAATTACATTTAAACAAAAGGCTTCTTGTTACATTAACAAGAAACCTTTTTCGCTTTATTGTATTCGTTCCGCTATAATTACCAAGCGCTGGGTAGCTATGTAGATCGGTGTACAGGTGTAAAGAGTGAGAATTTCCTTGCCTGCCACAGGCTCAAGTATCTCTACATCAGTAGGCTCCACCACCTTTATATCCGTTACGGCGTATGTATATGTTGCTCTGTCCGTATCCAGATAAATCAAATCGTTTATTTCAACCTCGTCCAAGCGATTGAAATATTTACCAAAATTGTAATTTCGATGACCTGCGATAACGCAGTTGCCTTCAGTTCCTGCCAAAGCAGTATCTGCTTCATGGCCCAGGGAATCCGATAACACATCACTTTCTGTTCCCTCACGCACAGGATTTTCAGAATCAATAGAAGGGATTCTCAGTATGTAAAGCATATCTCCTGTAACCGGGTCATTTCCATCATTATCAAGGAATGCCTCACCGCTTTCAATATACTCTCTAAACTCTGCTACTGTCCTCTTTTTTGAATTGTATTGCTTTAGATTTAATGCAATAGAACTGAGCAATAAGCCCAGTCCTAATGCGATAAATATTAAACCTATAGTCTTTTTTATAGATTGTTTACTTGTCATTTTCTTTTTTCTTTCCAAATGTCAAATATAAACCAACAAGGATAAATGCTACTGCAGTAAGATATCCAACTACTGTACCTATAAAGCCTCCAGTTTTTGCAAGATGCCCATCTGCTGCTTTTGTGTTTTGCAAACCAACCCCTACTGATAAATCCTTGTCCTTCAAAACTAATCCATCATCTGTAGTTACTGCGGTGCCATAGTAAGCCGACGCCTCGGTCTCAGAAGAATTATTATCGGCTGAAACTGAGTATGACACTGTTGAAGGTACTATAGTTTTCTGTGGTGTCAGACGTTCACCTATAGTTTCAAATGAAGCCTCGCTATAAGTGTTATCACTATTAACCAGCTTTATAGTATCTACAATTTCTCCATTCTCATCTGTAGAACCTACCACCTTAAATGTAATAGGTGAAATTGGGTCATAGCCCTCCAGGTCATTAGTAGAGATAATTGTATATGTGCTCTGATACTCAAGAAGATAATTACCATCCTCATCGGTCAATATATCATCAGACAATTGTCCCGTAACAGAATCAACCTTATAAAGCTTAACGCCAAGTGAATCGAAAAGCTCCTGGCTAATACCAAGTGTTGAAGGAGCAAGTGTAAAGGTCATATAGGTGCCTGTGCTGCCTGTAGTGGAATCAGCCTTCTGATACTTATCAACCATTGTAATAGCTGTATCCTCTGAAACCGTAAAGCTGATTGCACTAGCTATGTCAAAGCCAATCGGTGCCCTTGTTTCAATTAAATAATAATCACCCTCAGGCAGATTCACATCCTTAATTACTGTTCCGCTCGTTTCTCTTGTAGCTACAATATTTTGCCCTGTTTCGTCTGTTGCAATTACAAGTGTTGCACCCTCTAGCAATTCATTAGAGACGTCTGAGATTTTGCTAATGGCAACATTATATTTTCCCTTTGTGACATTTACCATGTTTATCGCAGAAACTGATTTATATTCACCATCCACTAGCTGCTGCACAACAACTTTTCCATCATTATTTTCTACTACTTTAAAAGTAATATTAGCTCCAGCTGTATAGCCAAATGGTGCTTCATCTTTTAATACATATGTACTGTCAAGATACACTCTCATTGATTTGCTGTTTGCATCAGTAGAATTCCATGAATCAATCTGTGCTCCATCTTTGTACAATGTGAGGGTTGATCCATCAAGCAAATCTCCATCTTCACTGTCAACTCTGTTAAAGATTTCAAGCTCTGTTGATTTTTTTACATATGTAAACTCTACCTCCGAAGGTGATGAAGAATTGCCTAAAACAATAGTTCCTGTGGTTTTTCCTTCTGTAATAGACTCATATGTTGCTGGCCCAGATATTTCTTTAACCGTGTATGTCTCACCGGCCGTAAGCTTTGTTGTAATGATTCTTGCCACGCCATCAGATTTTGTAATAGCCGTTAAAATCAAATTGTCATTACTATCATATACACCATATTTTACGCCAGATAAAAGATTTCCATCTTCATCATCAGCAATGATGTTTAGATATGTGGCACTAGTAAATGTTGCTCCAGCCTTAAAGGATGTTTTTAGATTTAAATTTGATGCTGCCACAGTACTTCCATCAGTCTTCCACATGCTGATGCTATTAGAACAATCTGTAAGCTTAGTATCTGTAACCTGTGCCGAGTACTTAAGTACATAGACTTTATCAGTTGCTGGTATAGTAACATCCATTATGGTTTTATTTGTAGTGGAATCAATTGAAACAGTAACTGTGTATTCAGTACTTGCAAGTGGTGATGCTGGCAAATTCACTGTGCCATCTGCATTTAATTCACATTCATATAGCTGGATTGATTGTGTATCTAGTTCTAGAGAACTTCCAAGTACATCTTCTACGTAAGTCCCCTCTGCAACTTGATTTCTCGCTTTATTAATATATACAGTATATGTAGCTGCTCCTGTTGAACTATTACCTGTACCTTCTTTTAGAAGCAGGGAATTTTCAATGATTATTTTATCTGATGTAGCTGACACCTGATAGTCTGTGCCTATTTTCTTAACATCCTCTGTTGAAAGAGATGCGGTATTCTCTATTGAAAAAGTGGAATTATTTATAGTCTCATATTTGTCGCTTTCTACTGTAGCTGTAAAGCTTACTGTGGTTTCTGAATCAATATCACCTAAGTCTATAACAAGATTGCCAGCCTCTGTATTGTATAAAGAATTATTAAGTACCTCGCCATTTACACTAATATCCCCATCTACAGTCAACTCATAATCTTCGTATGATAACTGATTAGTCACCACTGTATCTTTCATTTCCATATTGTTGGTGTTTACTTCAACTACCACATCTACTGTGTGATTATTGTAATCATAGTTGCTAATACTAGTAGTAAGAACCGTACTTGAATAAGTCTGATATGTATTGGATTTTTGATTATCAGAGTAACCATCCTGAACCATTTCCACGTAATTATAGTATTTTCCCTGTTTGTTATCTGACCAAACAGCAACCGCAGCATCTGTAAGCCTTGTCTTTAGTGTGAACTCAGCCTTTTTCCCTGCCAACTCTCCTATTTCTAAGCTCAAATTATTTGTGTCAGTGGAATCACTAGGATTAGTATATGCCTCAGCTGTACTTGTTAAGTTTGTGCTAGTACCCTCACTTGTAGTCAATGTAATATTACTTAAAGAGCCCGATACATACTCCTGACCTTCCGGAATCATATCAAGAACTGTAACTCCTGTAACATTCTGATAGCCAGAATTTACTGTAACCTTCCATGTAAGCTCATGAGTAGATGCATCAACCCCAGTGCCAGAAATAGCAATTCCTGACTGTTGATTAACAGCTGCCTCCTTGCTAACTGTAGGGCCAGTAAAAGGTTTCTCTCCACTACCAAAATCATAAGTGTAGCTTATCCATGCGCTAT
>SVES01000057.1 GCA_015057305.1 Pseudobutyrivibrio ruminis
GATCCAAATCAAAAGGTTGAGCCAGAAGCATTAGCAACAAAGATTGTTGCTGCGGATGTTCAAATTATCCCTGAGGACAAAGCGATAGCATTAAGACAGATGCTTTCGCAGCTTGACAAGCCAGTTGAAAATATGGAAATTGCACCGGTGCAAAATGAAGAGCAGAAAATCGGCGTAGTGGCCGTTTCTGATAAATCTAATGAAGGAGGAAAAAATCACATGACACTACAGGAATTTTTACAGGAAAACCCTGAGGCTCAGGCAGAGATTGACGCTATGAGAGCAGAGGCAAGAACAGAGGGCGTGAACGCTGAAAGAAACCGTATTCAGTCCCTTGATAATATTGCCAATGCAGTAACAGCAGATGCTCTTACTGAAGCTAAGTATGGTGAGAATCCAGTTGATGGCCCTACGCTTGCATACCAGGCTATGGCTAATGGCGACAAGTTGGCACAGGCATACTTGAACGCAGCTAAGGAGGATTCAGAAGAGTCAGGTGGAAACGAAGTTGGAGTCGGAGAGCCTGAGGCAGGTGAAGAGCAGACAGATGATGCTGATGCACTTGCAAATCATGTAAATTCAGTTAAAGGAGGAAAGTAATTATGTCAGTTTTAAATTCTGAAGCTTACACAATGAACAAGGACAACCTTGTTTACGATAGTAAGCATCCGCTCGATGTAGCAAACATCGAAGTAACAGTATCTGGCACTGAAGCTGGAACAATCGAAAGAGGCCAGCTTATCGATTACGATGACACTAATGGTACATATTCAGTTCATGCTGAAAATGGAAAGCCTAGTGCTATCGCAGCTGAGGAAACCAGCTATGCAGCGGATGACACAAGTGCACTTGTAACAGTGTACACAAGTGGTTCATTCAGACAAAGTGAAGTGATTGCAGCACCAACAATCACAGCTGCACACCTTGAAATCTTAAGAAGTAAAGGAATTTATTTAAAGTAGGAGGAAAGAAAAGATGGTAGTTGAGACAAGAGTATTGATTAATGCAATCAAGAAGATGTACCCAGTTGCCCAGTTCTTCAAAGACAGATACTTCCCTGATGGTAGAGTATTCTACTCCGAGAAGGCTCTTATTGAGACAAAAGAAGGCAACAAAAAGATAGCTCCATTCGTTATTCCTATGGCAGGAAATATCGTAATGGAAAGTGAAGGTTATCGTGCAGAGCAGGTATCTGCTCCATACATTGCACCTAAGATGCCAATCACAGCAGAGGAGCTTGAAAAGAAGGCTTTTGGTGAGTCACCTGAGTCTAATCGCACTCCTGCAAGTCGTGAGAATGAAATCCAGTCAGAACACATGGATGACATGCGCCAGGCAATCTTACGTACACATGAAGTTATGTGTACAGAACTTATCACAACTGGTCAGATCATCATGAAGCACTATGCAAGTGCTGAGGATGCTGCACAGGGATTGAACTACAAGAGGAACGTACTTCGTTTCTACGACAACGAGTTCAAGAATAAGTACCTATTCACAAAGGACTTCAAGACAATGACAGCTGCTGAAAAGATTCAGGAGTTTTACAAGATGGCACGCATTCTCAAGAAGAGAGGCGTACATGCTACAGACATTGTCATGACCGGTGATGTTTCAATGGTACTCATGACAGACAAAGACTTCCTTGATTTCTATGACAAGAAGTCAGTTAACACAGGTTCGATTGACCAGAGAGAGCTTCCTAATGGAGTTGCTTGCAATGGTACAATCAATGTTAACGGCATTGTATTTACAATGTTCACATATGACGAAGAGTACGAGGACCTTGATGGAGAGGCTAAGCCATTCCTTCCAAAGGGCACAATCGCATTCTTACGTCCAGGTCTTGGCACAACTGTATACTCACAGGTTACATTCGTTAAGAATGGCAGCTTTGTATCTTATGCAGATAAGATTGTGCCTAGAGTAGTTGCAAGCGAAAAGGATAACATGGTTGAGGTTCAGATGTTCTCTCGCCCAGTTCCTTACCCACTCGACATTGATGGATGGCTTGTTGCCAACATCTACGATGCTGTAGCTACAGAGGCTGAGGCTGACAACAGTGTTGACACTGATGAGCCACCAACAGAAGGTGTAGACCTTAAGACAGAGGCTGAGATTAACGCAATGACAACAAAGGCTGAAGTAATCGCATACGCTGAATCTATTGGATTGAGCGGATTAAGCAGCGAAGAGAAGCTTGCAGAACTCAGGGCAGCTGTAATCAAGTATCAGAAGGAAACCTACGAAGATTAATGGAGGTAAGCTTGCATGATAATTGCAAATACTCAGATCATTGTGGGCAATAAAACCTTTAAGAAAGGACAGACCGTAACTGGTCTGTCCTCTTTTGATAAGGACTGGATGAAGCAAAAGGGCTACATCACAGAGTCCACAAAAGAAACCAAGCCAAAAGGCAACGCCAAGGATGAGGAAAAGGTAGATGAATAATTTCAGTGAATGCTACGAAGATGACCTTGAATGTGCATTTTTTGATTTAGATGATTTTGCTACCACGCATGTAATTGATGGTAAGGAATGCGAAGTTGTACTTATTGAAAACAATCGCACGGATGCAAAGATGTCTTACGGATTAATGAAAGCTACTCTTAATCCAAAGGAAACTGCAATCAATAAAATCGTATACACACTTTTTATTCGTGAATCTGATGTGCGAAACAAACTTACAGCCAATGCCTTAATGGTGATGGATGGTAAGAAATACTTTGTGCAATCAGTGGTTCTAGTAAAAGGCGTGTACCAGATTGCATTAGGAATCCATGCAGTATAGAAGGTGATTAAAAAATGATTAATGTAACGATTGTTGTATCAGAGGAGGAAGTCAAAAAGAGACTGGGAGCTCTTGCAAGTAGATCGGGAGCTGTTATAGCCCGTGCTGCCAATCGTTCAATCGATACAGGCAAGAAGGCGATAAAGCAAGAAACGGCTAACGTTTACAACGTAAGACAAAAAGACGCTAATGATATTTTAAAGGTTACTAGAGCTACATCCAAGAGACCTTACGTTACGTTAACTTATAAGGATGCACACCAAAACCTATATCATTTTGGTCGAAAGACCTCGTTATCTCCACGTTACATAGTTCAGTCATCAGATCCTGCAAGTGCAGACCCTGAATATGTAAAAGCTAAGGTAATGCGTAGGCATGGACCACAAGCTTTAGAGGAAAGGCCAAAGCCTTTCGTACAACAGGCAAAATCAGGAAACATTGCGTTATTTCAGCGAACAAGCAATGCATCAAAAGCACCTTTAAGAGGCGTGGCAGCCCCATCTCTTCCTCAAATCATTAAGAATGATGAAGTGCTGGCTAGATTTAATCGTGATGCAGGCAGCATGTTTAGCAAACGTCTAGTCCATGAGATAGACAATGTATTGAAGGGAGTAACTAAATGACAGACCTAGATTTACAAGATGCAATAATCAAGGAAATTGAAAAGCTAACTGAAACTCAAAGCCTTAAAAAGCTAAATGGTGAGGTATGGAAAGATTACAACCTGTATCGACAGGAGAAACCTTACAAGGATGATGAAGCCGACTTAGATCAAGAAGACTACATCCTGGTAATGATTGATGATGAAGATACAGATGAAAACGGGGACTGGATAGTAAATGTCCATATCCTGATATCTATTGTGCTATTCGAAGAACAGCATCAAGGGAATCTTATCTTGGCATACCTCATGAACCAATTAGACCTACATTTTTGGAAACAAAGAATAATAGCTAGTAAGTATGAGATGCAAAAGCAGCGTCATAAACGTTTTAATCAGGAATGCTATCCAAATTATTACGAATGTGATTACATCACAAGATGGAAGCTGCCACAGGCAAATCAAGAAGGGATAGAAATGCTTGTATGAGTGTAATGTACTTAGGCCCCAACCTAAAGGGTATAGTGAGGCGTAATCAAATATTCACGTATCATCCGGATGAAGTAATTGAGGAGGCTTACGAGCGCAACCCACTTACTAAGTATTTATTCGTCAATATGGATGATGTTGTAACGACAAAGAAGGAGCTTCGTAGAGAAGGTTCTTTTTTAAATTTAACCTATAAAAAAATTTTTAAACAGGAGGTAGAAAATGGCAGATTATAAACATGGAATAAGCACATCAAGAGATTCTGACATATCTGTTGATACTACCGAAGCCTCTAGACTTCAGGTGGCAATCGGTACAGCTCCAGTCAATCTCTTGGATGATCCAAGCAGTGCAGTTAATGTGCCAATCCTTGTTTCAAACAGAAATGAGGTAAAAACTTACTTAGGCATCAGCACAGACTATGAAAACTACACTTTGATGCAGACAACTCTTGCTGCATTCCAGAAGGTAGGCGTAGCACCAGTTGTAATGATTAACGTCTTAGACCCATCCAAGGCAACACACGTTACAGCAGTAGCAGCTGCAGACTTCGCTCTCACAAGTGGTTCAGTAACTATTGAAGTGGAAGGTATCTTACTCAATTCACTAGTAGTTACTTCTGGTGAAGAAACAGGTGAAGCTGACAAGGATTATGTAGTAGAGTTCAACACTGATGGCTACCCAACTCTTGCAGTAACCTCGGATGGAAAGTTTGCGGACAAGACAACACTTAAGATTGCATATACCAAGCTTAACCCAGCAGGAGTTACAGCTGAGGATATCATCGGTGGTGTTTCAGCCGCAGGCGTTAGAACAGGCATTGAGCTTGTTGATGAAATCTATAGCAGATTTGAGATGGTAGCTGATATTATTTCAGCTCCTGGTTATTCAAGATTACCAGCTGTAGCAGCTGCTCTTGAAGCTAAGGCGGAACTTGCTGGTGATTTAATCAATGCTATGGCTGTTGTCGATATCGAGTCCACTTCAACAAGAGCAGTTCAGGATGTAAAGACAGCTAAGAATACATTAGGATGCTTTACAAGATGGACAACTCTATGCTGGCCAAAGGTTCTTTTAGCAGGAGAAGAGGTATACGCATCTGCTCTTGTAGCAGCTGTACTTCAATACATTGCTAATAACAATGGTAACGTACCTACATCACCTGATAACAAGAAGGTGCCAATTGATGGAGTAGTTCTTGATGGTGGCACAGAGCTTCACTTGACAAAGAAGCAGGTTAACAACTTCTTGAATGCTTATGGTATTGTATCATTCGCATACTTAGGAGGTTGGAAGGTATGGGGCAACAACACAGCAGCATACCCAGATAATACAGAGCCTAACAACCGCTTTATTAAGTGCGTTATGGTTGGAAATTATCTTGAGAACCGCTTCAAGACAGAGTATCTGTCAACAATCGGTGCTGATGGAAGCTATAAGCTTATAGATTCTGTTGTAAGCAATTACAACGCTGATCTTAACGCATTAGTACCTGATTACCTTGCAGGCGCAAGTGTAGTCTTTGCTAAGGATGAAAACCCAATCGCAGATATTCTCGAAGGACACTTTGTGTTCCATACAAGATATGCTGATTGGACACCTGTAGAAGCTATAGATAACCGTTTCACATGGGATTCTAAGATACTACAGGATGCTTTTGAGGGAGGTGAATAATAGATGCCTAAACTGATTCCAGATAAAGTCAATAATTATAACGTCTACACTGGCACAGCTTCTGCAGCTAACAAGATTATCGGAGTAACCGATGAAACAACTCTTGTTACTCTAAAAAGCATGAGCGAGACTATCAACCTTGCTGGTATGGCAGGTGAGATTGATTCCCCAGCTGTAGGACAGTATCAGAGCATGGAGCTGCCTATCACATTCTCGAACGTATCTAGTGATACATTGAGCATTGCTGCACAGGACAACACTCCATTAATCTTCAGAAGTGCTCAGGAGTTTGTTAACCCTGAGGATAACACAAAGTCATTCCAGAATCGTACCATTACAGTACGTGGCATGACGAAGGAGATTAACTTTGGTGCACTTAAGAAAGGTGGCTATGGTAAGCCATCAGTAACCAAAGAGGTTACATACTACAAAGAAGAAATTAACGGCCAGGTTTGCATTGAGATTGACAAGTTCAATGGAAAGGCAATCATTGCTGGTGTAGATATCACAAAGGATATCTTAGATTACATTTAATCAACTAGGGCACTGGGGATAACCCAGAGCCCTTTTTATTTAGAGGAGGCTATTTTATGAGTAAAGAAATTGAGAACAACACAACAGAGATGGCAGGCTTAGAGGCTGCATCAGATATGAGCGCAAGCAGTGCAACCGAAGAGGTAAGCACAAATCTGAACGATAGACTACCTTACGTGGTCGAGTTGACTAAACAATATGACCTAGAAGGTCAGAAAATTGACAAAGTGGATTTAAGTGGTCTTGAGGACCTTACTACAGCTGATGCTGAGTATATGGATAGGGTGATGGCAAAGATGGACTACCACCCTAAGCAGAAGTATCAAGACATTACATATACAAAACATATTGCAATGCGAGT
The DNA here is from genome assembly GCA_015057305.1 of Pseudobutyrivibrio ruminis. Lineage (GTDB taxonomy): Bacteria > Bacillota > Clostridia > Lachnospirales > Lachnospiraceae > Pseudobutyrivibrio > Pseudobutyrivibrio ruminis_F. The sequence goes on from SVES01000057.1 coordinate 6,451, forward strand.
AACCAACCTTCCAATTGAGTTCTTTAATTCGCTCAGATGGAAGGATATGCAGTCAATATCATCAAGAATCACCATCTATTTTTTATATTAGGAGCCAGTGAGGATGACCTGGCCAAAAAATTAAGAAAGATTGCTATTCAGGTAGCAATGAGAACTAACAGCTCAATAGAGTATCTGCTGAATCTACCAATCAACGATTTATTTGAGCTGGTTGAAGATATTAACGAGATAGATCAAGCTAGAAAGGAAGCTAATGGCCAATAAAACTACATACTTGTTGGAAGTAATGTTAGGAGCCACAACTTCCACAAGCTGGAAAAACAATTTAACAAAGGCTCAAAATGATTTAGCGGGACTAAACAGTGTTGCTAACAAATTGATAGCAGGTACAGCCGCAGCAGTTGTTGCAGGAAGTGTAGTTATAGGAGGAGCCATTTCCAGCGCAACAGAAACCTTTACAGGGTTCGAGCAGGAGATGGCCACTGTGCAATCAATATCAGGAGCTAATGCTCAACAGTTTGAAGCTATGAGAGAAGCTGCTCTTGATGCTGGCAGAGATACAGTGTACACCGCAGAAGAATCTGCATCAGCATTTGAGTATATGTCTCTTGCTGGTTGGGATGTAGAGGAGTCGCTTAAAGGATTAAATCCTATACTTCATCTTGCAGCAGCAACACAAAAAGACCTACAGACCACCAGTGATTTAGTTACCGACTCCATGAATGCATTAGGTCTAGAAGTTAACAACCTAGACATGTATATGGATAAGTTAATAGCCAGCAATAATGAGGCTAATACTACGGCAGAACAAACAATGCAAGCCCTTGTTAAAACTGGTGGTGCCTCTAGAGTGTTAGGAGCGTCTCTTGACGAAACAATAACCTCTATTGGCATTCTGGCCAACAATGGTTTAAAGGCTGAGGAAGCCGGTACCGCACTCAATTCTATTTTCGTTAGATTAGCAGGTAATTCAACTGCTCTTAAAGAGTTAGACAATATTGGTGTTAGCCTGTGGGATAACGGTAAATTCATTGGATTGGAAGAGTCTTTAATTGCGATTAACGAAGCAATGGAAGGCTTTACAGATGAACAAAAAGCTTTAAGCCTGAGTAAGATAGCAGGAACCAGAAGATATTCTCAGTTTTCTTATCTATTAGACTCAGTTAAGCAAACCACAGATGAAGCTGGCAATGTCTCAAGCGTATGGTCAGAACTTGAATCAGAAGTTGTGAATAGTACAGGCGCACTTGAGAGAATGTATGGAATCGAAACAGATACGCTCGAAATGGCTTTGGCAAGATGGAAATCCGCTAAAGAAGATATGCAAATCAGAGTGGTGGATGTTTTTTCTGATGATGCCAAAGAATTTCTTTTCTGGCTTTCTGATGAACTACCAAATGTTACAGATTCCATAGTTGCTTTTGCGGAAGCTCACAAAGGTGATTTCTCAGATGCATTAGAAAAGGCCGCAGAGGGCTTAGAAAACCTCTTGGAGAATGGTGTCGAACTAGGAAGTTGGCTTATTCAAAACAGAAGAACTGTAATAGGTACTCTTGGTGGAATTGCAGCAGGAGTAACAGCAATCAAAGTAGCAAGCACGGGTATGAAAATCGCCTCTATATTAGGAGGACCTTTATCTACCACACTAGCACTAGCGACAGCAGCCGCAGCAGCCTTTGGAGCTTTGGGAGGAGCTATAGCTGATGCAGAAAGAGAAGCAACAGCTCAAAGTCTGGCAGATCACTTTGGAGATATTGCACTCTCATTCTCAGAGATTGAAAACGTTGCTTCATCACTTACAGAAACAGACGCATTTTCAAGATTAAGGTCTGCATTAGATGAATTAAGCGAGTCGGATGAATTATCAGAGAAAGTTGCTGATGCATTATCAGAAATTAATAAGCTCAACTGGAAGGTTGAGGTAGGACTTGAACTAACCGAGGAGGACAAAGAAAGCTATCAAAAAGCGGTTGAAGACTATGTAAGTAATCTTAACGCATATGCTGAACAAGAAAGATACGCAGTATCAGTTAGTTTAGCAGCAGGCTTAGAAGGTTCTGCAAATTCTGCTGAGATACTTACCAAGGTAGACGAATTCTACGCACTCAATCAAGAGAGTATGCAAAATCTTGGAACACGTCTTAGTGATGCTGTCAATGCAGCATTCGAGGATAATGTTCTAAGTCCTGAGGAAATTGAAAATATTGCAAGTATTCAAGCTCAGATATCTGAAGCTCAAGCTCAGATGTCTAGAGGTCGCCTAGATGCTCAGATGTCATTGCTTGGAGTTAATTACGACTGGTCAAGTCTAGACTCAGAGTCCTTTATAGCTATAGAGGAAGAGGTCGGTAAAAACCTTGCTGAGATACAGCAAACAGCGCAGGAAAGCTATTACGACAATTATGCAGTACTCTACAATGCATATAATGGCGGTACTGCAGAAGGTTTTAACGAGGCTGTTGCAGAACTTCAAAGTAGCTACAAGCAACAAATAGGTGACGCACAACTTCAAGCCGCTGATGCACTGGTTGGCGGTATCATGAGTGCATACTCAGATGAAGGCATACAAGAAACCATAGATAGTATAAATAGCAACTTAACAGGAGAGCTAGAAACTTTACTATCAGGTAATTATGATGCTAGCACCTTCCAGGCACAGTTAGATAGAGCTCAGCTTGATATAGCAGAATCGGTTGACTTAGACAGCCAAACTCAAAAAGATTTAGGCAAGCTGTATGAAGAGCTTGCACCTACGTTAGAGAGTCTGTTAACAACCAAGCAACAGCTACAAGAGCTTGGTGTTGAAATTCCGGAAGAGTATCAAAACGCTATCAACAACATCCGTATGATTGGAGCTGCATCAGGTGACCAGGATGCCATCTATGCTCTACTTGGAGATTCAATCAAAAATGATGAACGCTATACGGATATAATTGCAGCAGCACAAGGAGCTGGAGCTTTAATCCCAGAGTCTTTCATGGAAGGGATGACAACTCCTGAGAACATGAGCGAGATTGAGTCTACAACTGAAATGGTTAGACAAAAAATCAAGGAAGGTCTTGAGAATGGCACAATCGACTCTACCATAACAATTAATATGCAGCTGGTGGCTGATGTTAACACTGAACAGGCCAAAGTTAATCGAATGGTTCAAAGAACTACAGATAAACTTACTGGCTCAATGGATTCATTCCCTGCGCCTACTACAGAAACATGGGCAGGAGTACCTTATGCAGACCCAAACATCGACCACAATGCTAACGGCGGTATCATCAATTCAACAGAGCTGTCATGGCTAGCAGAAGATGGACCTGAGGCAGTAATACCTCTTGATGGTTCTGAAAACGCTTTAAGTCTATGGCAACGAGTAGGTCAGTTATTAGGTGTCAGAACTGATAGAGCAGGTGATGCTCTTGCAGCATTAAGCAATTCGTCCAATACATCCAATGGACAAGGCATACAGGTTAATTTCAGTCCTAACATAGTAATTCAGGGTAACGCTTCAAAGGAAGAGGTATCATCAGCCCTCACAATGAGCATTGACCAATTGAGAGAAATGTTAGATGAAATTAAGCGTGAAGATTCTAGAGTATCATTTGCATAGGAGGATATATGGGCGGATATTACTACGAGACTAAGCAGGGCGATATGTGGGATTATATCGCCTACATAGTCTATAAAGATGAAACAAAAGTAGAAGTATTATTAAACGCCGAAGAAAATCGCACCATAATGGACACCTACATTTTCTCTGCAGGAGTTAAGGTGTGGTGTCCAGAGGTTGCAGACCAATCTTCTGGTGATAATATTGCACCATGGAGGGATACTGAGTAATGGAAGCAATGAGGTCTAAGATACTAATCGAGTATAACGGTGTAGAAGCTACGGATATCATTGCAAATGATTTAAACGGATTCACATGGAAAGACAATGCCACAGGCACATCAGATACAGTAACACTTAATCTAAGTGATATTAATCAAAAATGGATGAATGGCTTTTTCCCGTCTCCTGAGGACACTTTTAAAGCCTGGATTCAACTATCTGAATGGGCAGCGGACTACAAAGAAGGAAAGCTTTATTGCGGAACCTTCATGGTGGATTCGTTGAGTTACTCGGGATTTCCTGAGACGTTACAGCTCTCAGGAATATCTACACCAGTCGATAGTAATTTTAATGTAAAACAGAAAAATAAAAGTTGGACCAAAACCACAGTAAAAACAATCATGAGCGATATAGCTCAAGGGGCAGGAATAGAGCTTGTATTTGATGCTGAGGATATAAGTGTTGATTCAGCTAATCAGTCGGGTAAGACGGATTTAGCCTTCGCTTATTCAATATGCAGCGAATACGGACTATCTGTCAAATTGTACAATAAGAAAATCGTTGTATATGATCAATCAACCTATGAAGCTAAAGCGGCCTTGTATGATATCTCACATAGTCAATTAGGCGGCAGTGGTTCCTACAGCATCAAAAAAGCCACCACTCAAGTATATGACAGTGTAAAGATTCAATACACTAATAGCAAAAAAGGTAAGGCACTGACATATGAGTACACTATCCCAGGCAAAACAGGAAGCAGACAGATGTTTATTACGAACAAAGCTGAGTCCTATAGCGATGCTGAAAAGAAGGCTAAGGCTGCCTTAAGAGAGAATATAAGAAGCAGCCAAAGTATAACCCTTAAAATGATGGGAAGTGCTAAATATGTAGCAGCTGATTGTTTCAATTTAACAGGTTTTGGAAAACTGGATGGTAAGTATTTTATCGACAGCGTAACCCACTCAAAGTCAGGTGGAAAATACACTATAACCATTACAGCACATTTAACAGTAACGGAGTTTTAGGAGGTTCTATGGCGACGTTATTTTACGCAACAATATCATCAGTAAACACAGGAAGTGGTACCGCAAATGTCACTCTGCAGGATAGAGAAAATGCAGTAGTGTCAGCGGTACCATTTTTATCTACAGTTTATGAGATGCCAAATCCTGGTGATACAGTGGCCGCAATCTTCGAAGAGGTTAACGGCCAAATAGGAAAAGGTGTAATTCTAGGAAAAATCTTCCTAGAAGGAAATACACCAAGCAAAACAGGAGCTAATTTGTTTGTGAAAGAGTTTAAGGATGGCGAAAGCATAATTTACGACTCATCCACTAAAGAAATGGAATACACAGGCAAGAAGCTCATAGTAGATGAACTGGTATATAAGACATTAACACAGGGGTGATTGAATGGGAAACGTAGGAAGCTTTGGAGATATAGATTTTTATTGCAGACAAATCTCAAATAGAAACGAAGTACTATCTTTTCATGACCTCTCAAGAAGCTCTAGTGCTTCATACGCAGAGCATGAAAGAAATGGCGAAAAATCCTACCTTGAATTTAACGCGGATGGCTTAGATGAAGTTTCAATGACTATAGAAGCAGATGCTAAGTTTGGAATCAAGCCACTTGATGTAGAAAGTAAACTCTATCAGGCTAAAGCTTCAGGTTCAGCTGAAAACTTTGTCATGGGAGGGAAGCAAGTAGGGGATAACCCTTTTGTTATCACGAGTATTCAGGAAAGCTACAAAATACTCCATGTGGATGGCAGACCTGTATTTATTGCATTCCAAGTGACTTTGAAAGAATATGCAAACCAGGTAGCCACAATAACAACAATTCCATCAGCACGCCAAATAGGAGACTCAGCAACTCCAGCAGTATCAACAAGCAAAACCTACACTGTAGTAAAAGGTGATTGCCTCTGGAATATATCAAAGAAATTCTACGGCAAAGGTTCTCAGTACACCAAAATCTACAACGCAAATAAAGACAAGATTAAGAATGCAAATCTTATATACCCAGGTCAAGTATTAACTATACCTGCATAGGGAGGTAACAATGACATTAGAGTATTCAGAAAACCGTACAAAGACAATGACGGAAACAGAAACAGATGCTATAGAAAATAGCATAAGCACGATATCAAGCACTCCTTATGGAACAGCTCCCTACTTGCGCTCTATGGGCATTAAAAATTATCCACCCGAATTTAATTCGGATATCGCAAAAAACAAATATGCCACAGAGGTAATCACTCAGACTGGCATATGGGAGGATAGAGCCAAGGTGACAGAGGTTAAGTTCACAGACGAAAATGAAGTAAAGGTGGTGATTGGAGATGTCTAATATCAGCGCACTGGATAACCTTCCTGCTATCGATATGCTAACAGAGGAAGGGATAACTTTTGAGAGCATTGCCAATGAAATGATTGCAGATTATCAGGCTAGATATGAGGAACTAACGGGAGAAACTTTAGAGCTATACCCAGCAGATTCCAGAAGAATATTAATAAACACAACAGCAGGTAAGCTATATCAGCTTGCAGCCATCATGAACGAAAGACATAAACTGAATTTTATCCAATATATGTATGGACCGTTTCTTAAGAATTGGGGAGCTAATTTTGGCTTCGTTGAGGATGGCACAGAAGCTGCCCAGGTAACATTAAGATTTACTCTATCAGCTGTGCAACCTCAGGATATAACAATTCCAGCAGGCACAAGAGCAACCTGTGGTGATCAGATATATTTTGCCACAGATGAAGATTTGGTAATACCTGCAGGCTCAGAATACGGAGATACAAATGCTACCTGTACCGAAGTAGGAACAAAGGGAAATGGATATATAGAAGGTCAACTGAATATAATATCTGATCCAGTCAATTTAGTAGAGAGCGTATCAAACACAACTGAAAGCGCTGGTGGTCATGATGAGTACACGGATGAAGAACTGAGAGAGCTTATCTTTAATTTTTCAAATACGTACTCATCAGCTGGACCTATTGAAGCTTATGAAGAATTTACCAAAGCATATTCGAGCAATATTATCGATGTCAAAATCATCACTGACTATCAGGCCACGGTTAAGATTTATATCTTGCTGCAAAATGGAATCCTACCTACATCAGAATATCTTGAAAATGTCTATAAATATGTTAAGGGACTAAACAAAACACCTGATACCGACAAGGTTGAGATGTATGCACCAACACAGGTAGGTTACACACTAGAAGCCACCTACTATATTTCAGAGGATAAAAAGGAAATAGCAGATGGTATCAAAGAAGCTATTGAGGATTCGGTAAATGAATTTGTTAATTATACCAAATCCAAAATAGGCAGAGCCATTAATCCTGATATTCTGAGGTCCTATGTGAATGCAGCAGGCGGTTCAAGAATAGTAATAACAACACCAGAGTATGAAGCCATTGAAGATGATGAAGTAGCAGTATGCGAAAGCATTTCGCTAACCTTTGGTGGCTATGATAAGGAGTAGGCCATGTATAACTTAGACGATATAGGTAGTACCTATCTTTCATTGCCACCTAACCTACAGGATGTAGAAAATGAGTGCTTTGCATACGCTTTGGATAAGCAAATCAAAAAGTTCCATGAGTTGGCCAAGTCCTTAACCATTTGGTCAAATCTTGATGAAGTAGACCCTAAATACTATGACTATTTGGCACTATGCATCAGAGCACCATATTATCGTTCTGAATACGAGAACGAAATGAAACTAAGCCTGCTTAAAACATCACTTGAGATGAATCGATACGCTGGCACAAGGTCAGCTATAGACAAGCTGCTTGATACGATATTTGAAAGAGCTGAGTTTAAACCATGGTATGACTATGATGGAGAACCTTATCATTTTAAACCAATAATCTACGATACACTGGCCGAGGATGCCAATACTGTATTTATGAACGTCATAAAGAAAGTGAAAGCTGCAAGGTCAGTTATGGATGAGGTTGAGGTAGCAAGACAGTTAAATGGTCGGGTTACGTATGGTGCAGGCATGGTAAAAGGAAAACATATTTATTTACAGACCATTGATAACTCTAGTTATGAAATTGAAACAGAATTGAAATATGCAAGCAGTGCTGTGCGAAGCAAGCATATTCAGATAACAACAGCCTAAGGAGGATAACAATGCAAGATTTAGTAATCACAAATGCTGGTCAAGATTTAATGACCAAATTGATTGCTGGTGAAACAACAGCTAAATTCACTAGCCTTCAAACATCGTCACATGTTTACACAATCGGCGATTTAGCAACTCTCGAATCACTTGAAGATGTAAAGCAAACAACTTTGGTATCAGGGGTGTCTGTCACAGATAGCAAAACTGTACAGGTATTTACCAGAGTGGATAACACAAGCGTGCAGGAAGCTTACTATATCAATACAATCGGTCTCATTGCAGAGGATGGTGAAGGAAATTCAATTCTATACGCGGTAAGCATTGCAGATGAACATCCTGATTGGATGCCAGCATATGTTAGTGGAGAAACACCTACAGGATATAGCTATACATTTAATGTAAAGGTGTCAAACTCAAGCTCAGTGGTTATATCCGTAAACCCAGCCGCAACCCCAACCATAGAAATGTTTGAGGCTGCAGTGAATAAAGTTGACACCATAGAGACTGATTTAGGAGACACAGATATTAGCGATATTGAGGATGGCACAATTAAGACAATCCTCAAATTGGTGTACAAAAAAGCTATCTTAGGAAAGACAGCAGCAGAAAGAAATGGATTTGTAGTAATCAAGGATATTTCAGATGAAATGTATGCAACAAACTCAGCTCTTAGAGCTAGGGTTGCAGCAGGAGATTTCACAGACCTTAATCCTGGAAACTATATTATTGGTAAGACCACTGGCACCAAGTACTGGACGGTGGATATTGATTACTGGTACGGAAATCGTACAAGCGGATATGGCCAGACTAATTACGCTGAGAGCACGCACCATTTAGCTATAATGCCACAACAGTTAATTGGGGTATCAGAACTATTGTGGGCTGGACAACTATGGACAGGTGATGCAACTATAAATACTGTTCAAGGTTGTGCGCCATGGCAGGCGACAGCAGGAAGCCGAACTGGTGTAGGTCAAAATGATACTACGGGAGCTTATCATAATTCTTATATCAGAAATACGGTATTACCAAAGGTATACAGATATTGGCTAAAAGCTGATTTTGAAGATCATGGAATTAAGGTATTGAGCTTCTACAATTTGGAAACAAACACAATTAACACATCCGCTTCATGCAAAGGCTACAGCGCATGGGCAGGAGCTTCAAGTAGCTGGGCATGGTATGACTCAAGCGATAATTCAGCCGTAAAAAAATGTACACTACCATCTATTCAAAACCTCACTGGTGGAGATGGTTTTGAATCTAGCGGATATGATGCAGGCGTTCAAAAGGAACAGCTCGCAATCTTTAAGGCTGGCATGAGCTATCAAGATTTCCTTGGCGATATTGCTAACACTCAATACGCTAGGCATACTTGGACCAAGAATGTCGCGTCCTCTGCTGGCGCGTGCGGCGTGTACGACACCGGCTCCTCGCACGCCAACGCTGCTTCGCTTGCCCTCGGCGTTCGCCCGCTTGCCTTCATTGCGTAAGCTCAAATTCCGCCCCTTCCATGGGGCGGATTTGATCAAAAGATA
>SVES01000058.1 GCA_015057305.1 Pseudobutyrivibrio ruminis
TTCACCACCTGCTCCGAAGCTACCTTCGTCAGCTCAGCTCCTAGGTCACCTTTCAGCCGGTGAGCGACCCTCTCTACAGGACGACACTGATTACTCCTCTTCATCTTCGCATTTGACTTACCTTATAATAGAAAAGTTCTAGCCCATTGTCAAGATATGCCTGCCGTATCAGGTCATACTAGTCTTTATTTTTGGTAAAATTGCAGAGTGGTTTTACTACCAGCACTTTTTTCCTCTTTAAAACCATTTTTCCCCTTAAACGCCCCAATTATCAAGTCTGAAGTTTTATTATTAGCTCAAAATCTAATTCTAAAACCAAATTTCTAGTTTTTTAGTTTTACTCTACTATAAACACTAATTATTACAACCTATTTCCTCTGAAAACTCTAATATAATCGTTTTTTCAGTTTTACTTTTTCAATTTCACAATAATTTAAAACCAATGTACCATTTCGCATAATTTCCACTTACTATTTTCACCCTGATTCCCGCTTTAAATCAGCAAAATATGTTTCCCCTCAATGCAATCAGTTATAAAAATTACATTAAATTAAATAAATTTCCCTCTTGTAATTTTGTACTAATCATGTTATAGTATCGCTCGTGTCGTTTTTAATTTCTTATTTGGCGTATCGCCAAACTATCCCATTTAGTTTAAATGGCAATATAAAGAAAGGAGATTCAAATAACAAAAGAAGAACAAATCAATTTATTAAAGGACAGAATTAAAAAGTTAAATAAGATTTACAAATCGTTACCTGATGGATATCTTTCTATTGGTCATTATGGAAATGCCACCAAATGGTTTTACTACCTGAACGGCAGGCAGATTTACTTACCAAAGGCTCAGCGAACGTTGGCTGAAAAGCTTGCATTAAAAAAATATTTACAAATTAAGCTAAAGTTATTAAGCGCTGATTTAAAGCAGCTCATAAAAGACAATCGTTCTGTAACAATGTCTCTCTCAAAAATTGAAAAATTGCTCTCTGACCCTGCTTACATAGACCTACTTTCTGAGCATCTAGCAAAACCCTCACTGGAAAATCACTTTTGGGCAAACGCTGATTACCCTAAAAATGATAAGCACCCTGAAAACCTTACTCACTCCACAGTTGGAGGCCTCTTTGTTAGATCTAAATCTGAATCGCTAATTGCCATTGCTTTGTCAGAAAATAATATTCCATTCCGATATGAAAATATAATGTCCATAAATGGTATTAAAATTGCACCAGATTTTACAATTATGCATCCACTGACTGGCAAAATATTTTTGTGGGAGCATTTTGGCTTAATACAAAATAATGATTACTATAAAGAATTTGCAAATAAAATCAGAGTTTATACTGAAGGAAATTTCATCTTAGGAAATAATCTTATTGCCACTTTTGAATCTAAGGACAGTCCTCTCAACTACTGTACTATCAACAACATTATTACCCAATACCTAACTTAATTTTATAAGGAGATAAATATATTTATATGAAAAAGAAAAAAGACAATCTACAGGGGGAGTCTACCCTTTTGCAGGAAATAATCCGTACCTATAGATACCCCGATGGTACCTTAAATGGCATTGCCGTTTTTATTTCCACCCTAGCCTTAGTGCTGCTTTTAATACTTGGGCACTTTATGATAATTGGAATTAATAACATCAAAAACATGAAGTCTGTTTCTGCATCTGAATTGACTATAGGGGAAATCGAAGAGTATATTACCAATTCATATCTAGATGCTATTGATGAGCAAACTCCTGGTGAATTAAATCACGAAGCCGCAAAAAGGCAAATTATCAATCATATTTCCGAATACTTAAATTCTTCCGAGGCATTCACCCAGGAACAAAAAGAAGAAATCTTAAATAGTATTGAAACCTATTTATCAGAAATGAATTTTGATGAATTAACTGCTGATAATACAAAAGCAATTGACCAAATCAATAACCGTTTCGAAAAATATGTGTACGAAAATAACGCAACCTTAGAGCAATTAAAGACAACTCTTCAATCTGAAATTGATAATAACAATGAACTAACAAACCAGCAGCTGGAGCTGCTAAAGGATTTAAATAAAAAGTTATCCGACCTGGAGTTGGAACATTTCAACCAGGCAAATCAATATATAACTGAAACTGTTGAAAAACTAAACGCTCTAACTAACGAAGTAAACAACAAGTACGACAACATAATTTACAAGCTATACAATGGTATCGACAGCTGGAATCCTAATAAATCCTACAAGCCAAATGATTATGTTATGTACAACAATATTTTATATAGAAATATAACTGGTCAGAACACAAGCACTAGTCCAGATAATGATAAAACAAATTGGCAGGAAGCTTCTATCACAACTGTAATTAACAACAACTATAATACATTTCTAAGTGTCTCAGGTGCCTCAGACTGGCAGGCTGACAGAACTTATAACGCTGGTGAATATGTAATATATAACAACATGATTTACAAATGTGTAGCTGACAATATGCATGGAACTGCTATAGGCGTGGTGCCTGGCACTGATTCTTCTGTATGGGAGCCACTAACACTTACACAAATTATTGACAACAACTACAACACCTTTATTACCTCTGTAGGTGCATCAGATTATGATCCTTCTGGCAGTTATCAGGCTGGCGATTACGTAATATATAATAATCACCTTTACCAAAATGTAACTGGCGAAAATGGTCTGCCTGGCGAATCTGCAGACTGGGAAGAAATCTCTATCACTAATTCTATTAACGAATTGTCCAAGCAGCTTGATGAGCTTGCACTAAAAAACTCTGCCAGCGTTGATGCACTTAAAGATAACCTGACAGACATCATTAGTAAAAATAAATCTTTGACAGATACCCAAAGGGAAGAACTTTTAGAAAAAATAAATGAAAATGCTGATGTAAGCGCCGAAGGACTTTCAAAGCTTTATGACGAACTGATGACAATAATTAACAGTAACGAGACATCAAACACCAATGAGAGACAAAAGCTAAAAGAACAAATGGAGGCATTAGAAGGGAACACCTCCTCTTATATGACAGATTTTGAGACAAGAATAAAAAGACTTGAGGATAAAACAACTGCAACAGAGCAGCCTTCCATTGAGTCTACAGAATCAGGCTCTACTGAATTTGATTTTGGTTATCAAAGTGGTGTGTATGGCTATTGGATTGGTGGCACCTTCTATCCATTTTAATTGCAAAGGAGAATAATAATGAAATTGAAAAAAATATTAACCTTTATAGCTACAACATGCTTAGTGTTGTCATTCGCGCCATCGAATATCGCATATGCGAAAGAAGAAGCTCTAACCGATATAAATGAATCGGCTGAAAATGATTCGGTATTATCTGAGGTGTCATCTGATTCTTCCGATTCTAAGGCGGACGAAGATAAAACAAAAGAATCTCTTCCTGAGGAGGATAATACTGAAATAGAACCTCCTGTTTCCGAGGAAGATGATACTGAAATAGAACCTACTGTTTCTGAGGATGATGAAACGGAAGAAGAAGCCCCAGTTTCTGTGGATGATGAAACAGAAGCCTCTGGCTCAAGCCAGGCTACATCCGAGCTTACTTCTGCTGCCTCTCTAAAAACCTTCAAGCAGGTAGAATTCGTAAATGCCAATCATGAGATGGTAAAGGAATATATGGAAGTCAGCGAATATTCATTTGATTTCGAAACAATCATGACACTTCAAAATATATATGAGACTTATTTCAATTCTTCAGTTTGCCAGGAAAACGAAATTTATTATCTGGAAGGAGCCTATCTTACAACCCTTGGCATAGAGATGTGCCCTACAGATTTGGAAATATCCTTTTATGTAAACGAAGATGAATCAAGCTTTTCTTCTGTCAAGGCATCATACACAAACATAGATGGAGAATTAGAAAAAATCACCCTAAAAGAGGAAGAAGTGCAAGAAGAATTGAAGGATGAATTAGAGGAGCTTGACGATACTAAAGAAGCTGAAGAAATTAACGAAGCTGAAGATATTGACGCTTCTGAAGAAACAACTGTTTCCGATGAACCTGAGGATACCAAAGACTTTGAAGCTTCTGAAAAAATGGAGAATTCTGAGGAAGTTGATACATCAAAAGATGCCGAAGCTTCTACGGAATCAGACCAGCTTAAAGCTACAGAAGAAAAAACAGAATCTGATGAAACATCCCAAGCTGATAGTTCAAACGAAAATATTGTAACTGATATCAAAAACGAAGATATCCAATTTGAGGAAGCAACTGAAAATATTGATATAAAGGAGGACTATGAAGAATAAAAAGAAATTTAAAATCGCAATTACTTCGCTGCTAATTGTATTTACTGTGATAATTGAATCAGTAGTCTTTCCAATGAAGGTGTCGGCCGAAGATCATGAATCCCAAGGCTACACATTGGATGACTCCTTTATCCCCACCCGCAGCTTCTATCCATATTATTTATCAGTATATTCCGGTTTTGAAAGTAATGTTATAAAAGGAATATGGGAAAAGCTATTTATCGAACAGCATTATAATCCCAATTGGTCAAAGGGCGTATCAGAGGGCGGCTACTATGTTGACAGCTCAACAGACTATGTTGCATTAGGCGGTGTCTCCAAAAGCTATTACGGCATAGACTTCGCATTTGATGCAAAAGATTTTGATGCCTTCTTTGGCAACTCCCTTCTTTCAAACTCAGAGCTTTTAGGGGAGATGCTTTCCCTGGCAGGATATGAACCCGTAACCTCAAAATCAGGGATTTATAGTGATTCTGAAATTCAAACAATCCTAAAAAACATCATATATACCAAAATGTCACAGCCTGAAACTTATACCTACTTTTCCAAGGCAATGTTAGACTTAACCAAATCTGGGGAATATATTGGCGCCGGCGAAAAGGCCGCCGATAATCAATTGGCAACTGCATCCAGCAATGGACAGACCTTTGATATTTGGATGCTAAAATGCCTGGCATATTATTATGAAGGGGACGGTGACGAAACCTATTTATCAACAGAGCAACTTAAATGGCTAACATCTTATCAACTTACCCTTTATGATGCATTCACAACCGGTAACAACCCATCTCTAAAGGCTATGGTTGAAAGCTATGCCCCACTTAAGGATTTAATTGCAAGAAGTACATATGCAGCAAATGATAGAAACGGATATGGGCAATATTTCTTTAACTATGTGGTGGAGTCAAAAAGAGGTGCTGGAGCATGGCTCAATATGAACGACAACGTTAGTATTGAAGGACTGGATGCCATAAATGATATCTCAATGCTATTTCATAGCTCAAATGGCTTTTGCGGTGGACTATGCAATGAGGCTCCAACCTCTGCACATTATTGTACTGTTAGAGCAAACTGCGAAGATAAAGCTACTCCTAGTGATATTCTCGCCTACAAGGTTTTCAAAAATTCCTCTGCCATGAGATATGTAATAGGAAACACTGTAACAAATACTGCATATCAAGGAGGGGCAGATAGTTGGAAAACCAGACATGATGTTAGACATAATGGAGCAGGAAAAGCAATGCCTTCCAACTACACCGTTGGAATCGGTGCTGCCTATCAGGAGGGTGGCGTCCAAAACTTCCCTTGGAGCTTTGATGGAACTAATATGTACACCATTGAATGTTGGTGTTGGATGAATACCCACATTAATTCATCAGCCTTCTTAAGTAATGCCTCAACTATTACAACTTATATAAATACTAACTGGGGAAATTCACAAGATGGTACTTATCAGATTGGAGGTTATTCTGCTACAACTGTCGTAAACGGTCAGACTAGAAATATCACAAACAAAATCGGATGGACATTTAATCAGGGCTGGCAGAATGCTGCTATAACAATGGATATTTCAAATCTTTCTTATGAGGAAAGACAAAATGCCCATGTGGTTATAAGCAGTTCATGTAAAAGTGATTATCTAGTAAACAACAGTGGCCAGGGCCCTGGTTCAGGAACTGTTATGCCTAGGATGTGGACCAATCCCACTGTTAATGTTGCCTGCAAATATCCAAAATGTACCCTGGAGGATCATAATTGGAAATTAAACCCCTCTCAAAGCAACTGGGAAAACGATTATTCCACAGCCACATTAGCATTTTTCTGCGATTATGATTCTGCTCATTCATTTCAGGATGAGCACCCTATCATAACTAAAACAGAGGATAGCAACAGTATAATCTACACCGCTACTTCTCCATATTTATATATTGATGGAAAAAATCCCTCTATTACAAAAAGGATTTCAAAAACTCCTGGTACAGCTTCCCAAACAATTGCATTTGATGGAAGCAATAGCTACGGCTCAAGAACCGCAAGTGCAGTAAGCACAACTACTATCTACTCTGCTGGCACAGGAATGGCAGGCTGGTTTTCATATGGCCATGAGCAAAACGTCTACAAAACGGCAACTGCAAATGCCAAAATATCTGTCAAAGCAGGACTGATTTTGCCAGGTGCCAAGAGCGTCAGCGTGAACGTGTTTGGTTCCCAGCAAGTAAAATCTGTTGAGGCTGCTGTTTACAGCAGTAGTGGCCGCCTTATTGGACATAGCATACATACACCAGGAAACAACGGACCTTATGCTAATGGCAATCTCACTGTCAGTCTTGAAACTGCAACAGACCAAATGCTTGAAGATTCATATATCATAATCAGCGCCAGCTCATACAGCAAAACTGTTGCTCCAGCTGTTTATGTAGAACCAGCTGATGCCCACACATGGATTGGTATAAATAGTATGACTGTAAATTACTAAAATTAAATAAGGTTAAAATGCTTTAAGGCATTATAAATACCATCATCATCAAAGGCCGTAGTGACATAGTTTGCTACGGCTTTTGCTCTATCTGTACCATTTCCCATGGCAATTCCCACATTAGCCGCCTCTAACATTTCTATATCGTTTTCACTGTCTCCAAAGGCAAAGGTGTTTTTAGGATTGATTCCAACTAGCTCACAGGCTTTCATCATACCAGTAGCCTTATTGTGACCTACTGGCACAAGTTCACATACATTTTCATCATGCTCAATAATAGAAAAATCCTTTGCAAGCCTTTCAAAACATTGGATTCTTTTATCGGCTTCTACCTCAGTTGCGCATGACATTTTATTTATTTTCCATTTTCCATAATAATCCCCATTAATTCCAACAAGGTTCTCTCCTACATCTCGGCGGAGAATATTTCCAAATATATCATTATGGTCAAATTCATCATCATCCATGTAGATGTATTTTGGTCCCTCTAAAATTGGTCTGAAGCCGTAGGCTCTAATCATCTCTACTGTTTTTTTAGCAAACTCTTCGTCAAGAACCTTTTGATATACAAGCTTTCCGTCCACCTCAATGTGACATCCGCAGGAACAGACTATTCCGTCAAAGCCCAGGCTTAGCAAATCTTTGTCTTGAATGAAGGCTCGTGCTCGCCCACTGCATATAAATGCAAGATGCCCGTTTTCCCGAAGTTGCTTTATTCCTTTTCTCGTGCTTTCTGGAATGTATTTGTTGTAATCCCAAAGTGTTCCATCTATGTCAAAAAATACTGCTGATTTTTCCATGTTGTCCTTTCTACAGCCAAAGTCTCATCCACATATTGTTGTGAGCTCTGGTAAAATCGTTTTCCTTATAAAATTTAATTCTAGCTAGCTTGTTTTTAGTGCTGATATTGGCAAAAGCTTCTAGTACGCTGCGCTTCTCTTGTGGCATATTCTCAAGCTTTAGCAACTCCCTGGCAAATAATCTGCTCTCATTAATAAAAGCTTTTTTCTTTTTCAAAAAGCCCTTTGAAACATCGTCTACATTTCTTGCAATTTTTTGCACATTTGATTCAGCATTGGCGCCCATAATATTTTGCCCGGTTTGCCTATATTTTACAAAAGGTCTATCTATTCCCTGGACGCATCCAAATATTGCTCCGATTTCCAAAAGCCAGGCGTCATGCATTGGCACATTATTCCAATCCACGCCCTTTCTTGATATAGCTATATCCCTCAATGTTCTGTTAAAGCAAAGAGTCGTGCCTGATGCAGGGTTGTCGATTATAATCTGGGTATATTTTGTATTATTAATATCTCGGCCTATATATCGTATAAACGAATTATCGATAATCTCTAGTTTATCATCAACAACATACATATCCGTAAATACGATACAAGGAATTTTATTACTGCTTTTACTCGCTTGTATTGCCTGTAGCTCTTTTAATGACTTTTCCATTTTGTCTGGAAGCCAAACATCATCCTGGTCTGACAGGAAATAATAATCTGCCTCTATTTCTGATAAGAGATACATAAAATTAGCTTTGGCGCTTCCCGAAGGATGTCCATAAATAATTTCAATTTTATCAGGATAATGGTCCCTATATTCATTTATTATCTTCAAGGTATCATCTGTAGAACCATCATCATGGATGACCAGCCTAAAATCCTGAAAGGTCTGTGCCAAAATGCTATCCAGCTGCTCTTTAAGATATTTTTGTCCATTATATGTTGCAAGAAGTATTGCTACATCCTTCATCACATATCTCCCTACTACCTGTTAAAACCATACCCGGTTTTAGTCACTTTTTTAAACTTAATATTTGTCAAAAAAATATTTAGATTTGCCAGGGAACAACCAATCTTGCCAATCAAACCTGATTTTCTAAACTGTGCTTTGTATGTAATCATCTCATGCAAGGTGATAATATCCTGCTTATCAAAATAATCACAATCGTATAAAAGGTCTATAAAGTCATAGACTGAAGCATCTGTGGCACTGGTATCTGCCGATATGTTATTTCCAGTAAATCTGTGGATATATTCAGCTTCTCCAAGAACACAAGCCTGAGCCTTTGCTGCCATCATAAGTAGCCACAAGTAATAATCATCAGCTCCATTTACTCTAACTAAATTTGTTTTCCAAAATTCAGGGACAGCTTTCTTTTTAATCAAGCATTGGCCTGGAGATATTATCTGAGTACCTACTTTAAGATACGTAGATAAATCCCATGCAAGCTGCTGGTGAGCTTTGGTTCTGTACCACTTTAGGTATGTTCCATCAGCCTGCTCCAGCTTTGCATTAGCAATAACTATATCAAGGTCTGCAGCCTCTAGAGCCTCACCTAGCTTTAATAAGCCAGCCTGCTCCAGCAAATCATCCTGGTCCAAAAACATTATGTAATCACCAGTTGCCTCTTTTAAACCTGCCACTCGACTGTAGTGTATTCCGCTGTTCTTTTCATTTGTAATAACTTTAATATATTGATTTGCTCCAGAGGCTACCTCAAGCTTTTTCCATGGGCTGTCATTTACAAGTATGACCTCCAATTGGTGTCCCTGCGCCTCAAGGGTGGATTTGTTAGCATCCATACACTCAATATATTTTTTCATGTATTCTGCTCCTTCATAAAAAGGAGTAATTACAGATATTTTCATTATTCAGCTTCCCTAACGTTACATACTCGCTTTGTATTTTTTTCCAAAAAACTTTGCTTTCAAGAACCCAGCAATCTTTTTGCCCCAGTTTATTTTTTCCATATCGATTACAGGACATTCTACAACAGATAGCCCCTCTTCCATACGTTTTTCCAACCAGACATTAAAAAGAATTTCGCTTACTCTTCCAAATAAACGGGCAGAAAAGCTGTCCAGTTCTTCAACATTTATTCTGGTCTCCAGCTTTTCTAGAACCGCAAATAGCCAGTTGCAATAATCCTCCAAAATCGTCTTTGGCATGATAGCCATGTTAAACATATATCCCCAAGACCTGGCGTAGACCTTCACCAATGCCTGCATATACTCTGGATAATCAGATGCTATGATTTCCTTTGCCAGGTCTAAATGACTTCCATCAAGGGTGTGTGCATAATGGCTATACAAGCTTTCAATATAATAATGTCTCTTTTTGGGAACCACTACATCCGCTCTTGTCAACAGGGCAACTGCCTCATCATGAGATAGCACTGAATCAAAAGCACCATGTTTCTTTCTATATGACCGGGATTTCATTGAAAAATATCGACGGTAATGAACCAAGCCTATTGCATCTGCTTCAATGTTTTTCCAGCCGTAATACAAGCCTGTCAATTCACAGTAGTAAGGATTCTTTTGGGAAATATTATCTCCCTCATCATCCCTAAGTAATGCTCCTGTATCCTGATATGCCTTAGGAGTCTTTGCTCCTGGGCAGTCATTAACTCTTATGCCTTTTTTCCCAAATGCCCCCACCTGTATAGGTATATAATCCTCGCCAGCTGCCACTTGGTAGGGCTTATGGCATGCTATTAATATTTTTATATCCAAAACTTCCACCTAAAATAGTAGGGCACCTAAAAAGGTGCCCTAAGCCTTCTACTAAATGTTAAACTTACGAATCCTCTTCGTCCTCTTCATCAGCTATAGCCGCCGCTGCTCCTGAAACAGCTGACACTACAGTGATAACTGCAACAATAACTACTAATAAAATCAAAACAAAAAAGAAAATTAAAAACCCCTGATCTGTCATCCTTAACCTCCTCTTCAATTATGGTCATATTATACTCCAATAAGAATATAAACGCAAATTCGCTAAAAGCAGAAAATTGAATTTTATACTCAATAAGTTATGTTGCGAGTCTAATTTCTTTTTGGTATCATTTGAATTATGAATGATACAATTAAATTTTCCGTGATAATGCCTACTTATGGGGTAGGCGATTATATTGGTGACGCCTTAGGCTGTCTTCAAATGCAGACCTATGATAATTTCGAGGTAATCATTGTGGATGATTGTTCGCCTGATTCCTCTGGGGATATTGCACGAGGCTATACTGAGCGTGATGACAGATTTTTCTATGTGAAGCACGATAAAAACTTAGGTGTATCCGAGGCAAGAAACACTGGCATCGAGCATGCAAGTGGTGATTATGTTCTCTTTCTTGACCCAGATGATTTGTACGAAAAAAACCTACTTAGAGTTTGCGCCGCCACACTGGAACGCACTCCTGTAGATATGCTTGTATATAGCTTTACAGAAGATTACCGTAATACCTCTGGCAAGATTGAGTATATGAAAGGCATTACCCTGGACCTTATGGATTATGATGACGATATGGTCACCACCAAGGATCCTGCCACTATCCACAAGATGGCTATGCAAATGGAAGAAATCACCATGCTCGGCTACCCTTGGAACAAATGCTTTAAGCTAAGCATTATCAATGATAATAATATTAAATTTCAAAAAATCAAACATGTAGAGGATATTTTATTTAATTGTGATTTTTTGGATTACACTTCCTCACTTACAATTCTAAATGATGTATTGTACCATTACAGAAATCAGGGGCAAGCAAGGCTTACTGGTGGAGATATAGAGGATTATTTTAAGCTACAAAAAATCAGAATTAAAAGAATATATGAGCAGCAGCAGTATTGGAAAACCTGTGATTTCGAAGCCTTGGGAATATTGGCAAAAGAATATTTCCGCAGCTTTCAGTCTGCTATGGTTAGACAACTTGAAGGCGGTATAAAAGGTGATGACATATTAAATTGGTGCAACCATGAAGCTGAAACAGAAATGTACAATGAGTTAAAGCGCTATCTCCCAGATAGTTCCATGACTCTCAAGCTTTTGTACAAGCCACTGGCAGAAGGTATGTTTGGCACTGCCCTTCGTCGAGCCCGCATGATGGAATATACTAAACATCATTTCCCTGGAGTATTTAATAGGGCAAAGCAGTTGCGATGATAAAAAGGTTCCTAGTCACATTAACAGGCATGACTTCTTGCTGACAATTTCATTGTTCTGTCAGCACGAAGTCATGCCTGTTAATGTGACTAGGAACCCTTTATTTATTATCCTATCAACACCTTCTTACCTTCAAAAGCAAATCCGTAATGGTATATTTTTCCTTTATCAATTCCAAGACCTATCAGCTCTGAATCATAGTTCTTTTCTTCGATTTGCTTCAAAGCATTTTGAACTGTATCTTCTAATCCCTTTTCCTCATCACTATCATGAACCTTAAATTCAAAAACATAGGCAGCCTGGTTGTTATCTTTAGGAATTAAGCATACGTCATAACGACCAAAGCCGCTTTCCCTATTAGATTTCAATTGATATTTATCAGATAAATCCACTAGCAGTCCTAAAACAAAGCCATGGTAGAAGCGCTCTGGCTCAGAATATTCTGATGGTTTATTTCCCACATCAAATGAGGAAAAAGTATTTAGTGCAATCTCATTCATGAATCTATTCATATATTTTAAATCATTTTTAAGAAGAGCTTCTATAAAGTCATTGTACTTAGTATTTCCACTTTCAAACCATTGTCTGACCATGTCTTCGAACATATGAAGAACTTCTTTATTTGTAATTGCAACAGAACACTTTTTTCTCATTCCAGAGCCATCTAATGATTTAACAATTTTTAAATATCCTGATGCTACCAGCATACTAAATACGCTGGAATCATTTTTGCTGATTAAGTTAAAAACTATTTCCTCATCTATCAGCACTTCAATACTTTCTCTTTTAAGCAGTGTTTCAAACTGTTTCTTTATATCTACACTGCCCTCTCTGATTAACTTATCAATCAACATATTGCTACTTGTATTCGCCCAGTAGTCATCTAGTGTCCTGGTGTCCAAAAACTGTGTAATCGACCATGGATTATATATATCACCACTATCACCCATTCTAAAACCATCATACCAGCTTTGAACCTGTTTCTTTTGATGTTTCAGGCCATACTCAGCAAGTGCTGTATCAACTTCATTTTTCGTAAATCCAAAGGCTGTCTCATATTTTTTAGTCGTAATAGATGCAACCTTAAGATTATTCAAATCTGAAAAAATTGATTCCTTGCTAACTCGGGTAATTCCAGTCATTATAGCACGCTCGAGGTAAATGTTAGTTTTAAATGTAGCATTAAAAATATTTCTGATGAATGAAGCTATCTCATCCCAAAAGCCATCAACAAAAGCTTCTTGCAATGGTGTATCATATTCATCCATAAGGATTATTACATTCTTTTCGTATTTACGATACATAAGTTCGCAAATAAATTTAATGGCGTTGCTAGCCACAGCATCTGTCATATCATAGTCAACAAGCTCCCAATATTTTCTATCTTTATCTGTTATGAACTTTTCCTCTATTAAATACTGATTGCTTCTATAAAGACTGACAATTTCTTGAACTATTTGCGCTCTTGCCATTTCATATGTGCTGCCTTTGACGGACGCAAAACTGATAAATATCGTAGGATACTGCCCTTGTAACCTTCTGTAGTCCATATTATTCCATATTTCCAGCCCTTCAAATAAGGCTCCAGAATCTTTATAAGCATTGGAAAAAAAGTAATTTACCATACTCATATTTAGTGTTTTTCCAAATCTACGAGGTCTTGTTATTAGGGTAACTATATCTCCACTTTCCCACCATTCTTTTATGAACATGGTCTTATCCATGTAGAAATAATTATTTTCAATTATTGTCTTAAAATCCTGATTTCCGATGGAGATTTCTCTAGGACTTGCTTTTTCTTCCTTATCATCTTTAGAAAGATACAATAACTTTTTTAATGCCTCAATAGTATCAAGTCTTGGTGACTGAATTTTTCCTCCCAGTACCTTCTGAACAGTGCTCAGATTAACTCCTGTATAATCTGAAATCTGCTCATATGTTAGCCCTAGTTCTGTTTTAATTCTATTTAGCTCACTTATAATCTCTTTCATATGCCCACCCAATCATTTTGCAATTTACAGATTATCAAATTGCAATTAATTGCAATTTATTTTTCTTAATTATAGCAAAAAATTGCAATTGTGTTAACCACAATTGCAATTTTCATTTTCTTTATTTATTTTACCTGCATCCGCAATTGCCACCGCAGCTTCCACAATCGCCGCCGCAGGCTGGATGTTCGCCGCGCTTATGTGCCTTAACCAGCGAGTGGACTATTGCACCTACGATAGCGGCTAGAATTAGAACTACTATTGCTGTTCCCATATCGTATCCTCCTTATATCGACGACTCACTAACTTGGCAAGCGCGAGCAGGGTATACTGCGCCGAGCGAGGGAGGACCTACGCCGGCGGGATATGACTGATATTTTCTGAGCAAAGCGAAAGAAAATATTAGTCTAGTATGCGAAGCATACATTTCCGGAGGAGGACCCTCGCGAGAGTGCAGAGGGTGCCCTGCGGGAGCATGTAAACCTAAATTGTCGTCGAATTATTTGTTGTATTTATCTTTACGGAATAGTCCGTAGATAAGGCAGCAGATAGCTGCGATACCGAAGATTGTTCCAAAAGTGAATCCTTCGCCTGTGAACACCTTACCAACCTGGTAGATAATGAGTCCAATTACCCATGCGAAGCCACACTGATATCCAATAGCTGTCCAGAACCACTTAGTGTTGTTCATCTCACGCTTGATTGCTCCCATAGCTGCGAAGCAAGGAGCGCAAAGAAGGTTGAATGCAAGGAATGCCATACCAGATGCATCTGTAAATGCTGCACGCATTGTCTCGTAAACATCACCTGATGCACCATAGATGATAGCAAGTGTACCAACGATGTTTTCCTTAGCAACAAGACCTGTGATAGAAGCAACTGTTGCCTCCCAATCGCCAAAGCCAAGTGGCAGGAAAATCCATGCAAGACACTTACCAAGACCAGCAAGGATTGAATGATCAATCTGGTCTTCCTCAAGCATTGTAAATGCTCCATCAACAACACCGAAGAATGTACAGAACCAAACTACGATTGTTGAAAGTAAAATGATTGTACCAGCTTTTTTGATAAATGACCAGCCACGCTCCCACATGCTTCTAAGTACGTTACCTACTGTTGGCCAGTGGTATGCTGGAAGCTCCATAACGAATGGTGCTGGGTCGCCAGCGAAGAGCTTTGTCTTCTTAAGCATAATACCTGATACGATGATTGAGAAAATTCCAAGGAAGTAAGCTGATGGTGCAACCCATGAAGCACCACCAAAGATAGCACCTGCTACCATGGCGATAAATGGAAGCTTAGCTCCACATGGAATAAATGTTGTTGTCATGATTGTCATCTTACGGTCTCTATCATTTTCGATAGTACGTGATGCCATGATACCAGGAACACCACAACCTGTACCGATAAGCATTGGGATGAATGACTTACCTGAAAGACCAAACTTTCTGAAGATACGGTCCATGATGAATGCAACTCTGGCCATGTAACCGCATGCCTCAAGGAATGCAAGGAAGATGAAAAGTACAAGCATCTGTGGAACGAAACCAAGAACTGCACCAACACCTGCTACGATACCATCAAGGATAAGTCCCTTAACCACATCGTTGCAATTAATTGCATCAAGACCAGCCTCGATGAATACTGGAATACCAGGAATCCATACGCCATAGT
>SVES01000003.1 GCA_015057305.1 Pseudobutyrivibrio ruminis
CGTCCAGAGACAATGCTTGGTGATACAGCTGTTGCTGTTAACCCTAAGGATGAAAGATATCAGGATATCATTGGTAAGACTGTAATGCTTCCATTTGTTAATCGTGAGATTCCAGTTATCGCTGATGAATATGTTGATATGGAATTTGGTACTGGTGTTGTTAAGATTACACCAGCTCATGACCCTAACGATTTTGAGGTAGGAAAGAGACATAATCTTCCTGTAATCAATATCCTTAATGACGATGCTACTATCAATTCAAATGGTGGCGAATTTGAGGGTATGGATAGATACGAAGCTCGTGACATCATCGTTAAGAAGATGGATGAAATGGGACTTCTTGTTAAGATTGAAGAACATACACATAATGTTGGAACACATGATAGATGTAAGACAACTGTAGAGCCTATGGTTAAGCCACAGTGGTTTGTAGCAATGGAAGAGCTTGCTAAGCCAGCTATTGAAGCTATCAAGACAGGTGAGCTTACCTTTGTTCCTAAGAACTACGATAAGACATATTTACACTGGCTTGAGAACATCCGTGATTGGTGTATTTCGCGTCAGCTTTGGTGGGGACACAGAATCCCAGCATACTACTGCGAAAAGTGTGGTGAGACAGTTGTTGCCAGAGCATCTGAGGCACCAACAGTTTGCCCTAAGTGCGGACACACTCATATGAAGCAGGATGAGGATACACTTGATACATGGTTCTCATCAGCACTTTGGCCATTCTCAACACTTGGCTGGCCAGAAAACACAGAGGAGCTTGATTACTTCTATCCAACAGATGTACTTGTTACTGGATACGATATCATCTTCTTCTGGGTAATCAGAATGGTATTCTCAGGATACGCTCACACAGGAAAGTCGCCATTTTCTACAGTACTTATCCACGGCCTTGTACGTGATTCACAGGGACGTAAGATGTCTAAGTCTTTAGGAAATGGTATTGACCCACTTGAAATTATTGATAAATATGGTGCAGATGCCCTTCGTCTTACACTTATTACCGGTAACGCACCTGGAAATGATATGCGTTTCTACAACGAGCGTGTTGAAAACAGCCGTAACTTTGCTAATAAGGTATGGAATGCATCACGTTTCATCATGATGAATCTTGCTGACAATGAAGTTACAAAGCCAGTTGATGCAGACCTTGCAACAGAAGATAAGTGGATTATCTCTAAAGTAAACAGCCTTGCAAAGGATGTTACTGAGAACATGGATAAGTTTGAACTTGGTATAGCAGTTCAAAAGGTATATGATTTTATTTGGGACGAGTTCTGCGACTGGTACATCGAAATTGTAAAGCCTCGTATGTATTCTGAGGAGTATACAGCAAGCAAGAATGCAGCCCTTTGGACAGCTAAGTTTGCACTTACAAATGCACTTAAGATGCTTCACCCATTCATGCCATTTATCACAGAAGAAATCTTCTGCACACTTCAGAGCGAAGAGGAAACAATTATGCTTTCTGCTTGGCCTGAATTTGATGAGGCAATGAACTTCCCAGCTGAGGAAGCAAAGGTAGAGCGTGCAAAGGATGTTGTTCGTGGCATGAGACAGCTTCGTACAGATATGGATGTTCCACCTTCAAAGAAGGCAGCTATCCATATTGTTGCAGATGATGCAGATGTAAGAGCAACATTTGATGAGATTACACCAATCTTCAAGACTCTTGCTGGTGCAACAGAGGTATTCATCCAGGCAGATAAGACTGGCATTTCTGATGATGCAGTTTCAGCTGTAATTCCAGATGCTACCCTTTTCGTTCCACTTGAGGACCTTGTGGATTTCGAAAAGGAAAAGGAGCGTCTCACAAAAGAAAAAGAAAAGCTTGAAAAAGAGCTGGCACGTTCGCGCGGAATGCTTTCAAATGAGAAATTCATGAGCAAAGCACCAGAGGCAAAGGTTGCAGAAGAACGTGAGAAGCTGGCAAAATACGAAGCAATGATGGCACAGGTTGAGGCACGTTTAGCTTCTATGCGTTAGGCTTTGGCTAGCCTACGCCAGTGGCTAGCCTGCGCAAATGGCTAGCCTACGCGTGTTACAGCTATCTACGCCAGTTACGGCTACAAGCATTATATTACTTCGCTCAACAACACGTTTCGCTTAAGTAATATAATAGCTTGATGCCTACTGGCTTATTCTACGAAGCGCTTGCGGCCTACACGCTTACGATGCGAATAGCTTGATGTATGCAGAATTATGTATAAATAGCTCGTAGCAGACAAGCTATTATAATTCTCAAGCGAAGCATTTTTAGCTGAGCGGAGAATTCATAATGCTTGTCGGCGTAACGAGCGAGCCATACGAATAGGAGGATATAAATAATGGATATTAAGAATATTTTAAGCAAATGCGATCACACTTTACTTGGTGTTGACGCAACATGGAACGACATAAAGGGTATTGTAGATGATGGAATGAAGTACGAGACTGCGTCTGTATGTATTCCAGCTAGCTTTGTAAAGCAGGCTGCAGAGTATGTTAAGGAGCAGGGGGGACATCTTCCAATCTGTACAGTTATAGGTTTCCCTAACGGCTATGCTACAACAGCATCTAAGTGCTTTATGGCAAGCGATGCTGTAGATAACGGTGCTTCAGAAGTAGATATGGTTATCAATGTAGGTTGGGTTAAGGAAGGCAGATATGATGATGTTCTTGCTGAAATCAACGCAATCAAGGCAGCTTGCAAGGGCAAGCTTTTAAAAGTTATCATCGAGTGCTGCCTACTTACAGATGAAGAGAAGATTAAGATGTGCGAAGTTGTTTCAAACTCTGATGCAGATTACATCAAGACATCTACAGGCTTCTCTACAGGCGGAGCTACATTTGATGATATCAAGCTTATGGCAGACCACATGACAAACGGCAAGCTTATTAAGGCAGCAGGTGGTATTGCATCACTTGAGGATGCACAGAAGTTCATCGACCTTGGGGCAAGCAGACTTGGCACTAGCCGTGTTGTTAAGGCTGTTAAAGGTCTTCCAAATGATGGAAAGTACTAAAGAATATTTTATTTATTGTGAAAAATTAATGAAAAAATATATAAAAAGCGAAAATTTCATGACAAATTTCTCATAAATAACTATAATTATCTTGAAACTGTTCTTATTACTCATTATTTTAAGAATAATCGTATTTTACTAGGCTTTGCATTTATGCAAAGGCGTATCTGGCGAAGCCAGATTTTTGATTTCATCAGAAACAGAAGTTATGTAGGACAGTTTTAAAAAGATATAATTATTTCGGGGGACGTATGGCTCAGCCAATTAGCGCATCAGCACCAAAAGTACAGGTCTCATCTAATGGCTTAGAAGCAACACTTACTTTTAAGATTCCAGATGGGAAAAATGAAGTGCCTAAGTTTACTGCTGCACAGTTGCTTGGGTTCTTGAATAGCGCCAACGTTACCTTTGGAATAGATCAGGAAATGCTGGCTAGGCTGGCAGAAAGTCCTATATTTGGGCGTCCTGTAAAGGTGGCAGAAGGTACTGCCCAGCAGCAGGGTACACCTGGGTATTTTGAATATCATTTTGATAGAGATTTTAATCGAAAGCCAACTATTCGCCCAGACGGAACCGCAGATTACATGACCATAAAAACCATTGAAACTGTTAAGGAAGGAGATGTCATTGCCACATATCATCCTGCAGTTCAGGGCTCAAGAGGAATGTCTGTTAGAGGCCAAATTTTGGAGCCTAAGCCAGTGAGGGATTTGCCTCCGCTAATTGGTAGAGGCTTTGACAGATCCAATGACAACCTTACCTACACAGCGAAAATCGATGGCAAAATAGAGATTAATCAAGGCAAAATACTGATATCTCCAGTGCATGAGGTGCATGGAGATGTAGGAATTGAAACTGGCAACATTAAATTTAATGGTGATGTTATTATTCACGGCGGTGTCCATGATGGCGCTGTGATTGATGCAGCCGGGAATGTGATTATACATGGTCTTATAGAAGACTGTGATATTCGTACAGGCAAGGATTTGTTTTTACTTTCTGGCGTAAAGGGAAATGAAAAAACTATAATAGATTGTAAAGGTTCAATTACTGCTCAATTTGTGGAATATGCTATAATATCCTGTGCAGGTAATATTACAGCAGATTACTTTTTTAAGAGCAAGATTTCCTGTGATGGAAAGATTGAGCTAAATGGAAACAATGCTTCTATTATCGGGGGTTATGTTTCTGCCGTTCAAGGCATAGAAGTAAATGATATTGGCAATTCCTTTGGCACAACTACAACTGTAGCAGTTGGTGTTGATATTGAAAGGGCTGCTGAATACGAAATGCTGGCAAAAAAAATTGCAGCAATCAATTCTAACGTTCAGAAGATAAAAAAAGGTATAGAAGAATTTGACCGGCTTGGGCAGGAGCGTGGCATTAATTACAAAGAGGATCCCAGACGAATGCAACTTCTCAGGGTTAGAATTCGTGATGAGGCAGTTGTATTAGAGGAAACTAAAAAGCTAAATAGAATGAAGGATGTTATTGTGTCTGGCAGGGGTGCGACTATCAAGGTTTTTAGACGTATGCATGCAGGTTGCAATATCTCTGTGGATGACCATCATGTATCAATAACTGAAAGTCATGATCAGGTTGAGGCAGAAAAAAGTGAAGAAGGTATTCGTTTAGTTAAAATTCAACAGGAATAAGGGAATAAAATGATAGATTTTGAAGAGGAATTAAAAAAATACGAGCCTGCCATAGAGGTTGAGCAGGCTGAGGAAGATATAAAAGCACGTGATTTAACAGATTTGACGGATTTGCTTTTTAATATGACAGCACAAAACAATGGGACAAAATAAGTTTTTAGTTGGTACTGGAGAATAATTGATGCAATGTTTTATGTGTGGCGCCGACGTTGGAAATAGCAAGGTTTGCTATAACTGCGGCGCTGATATATTGTTATACAAACAAATTATATACACTTCATATGTATTCTATAATCAAGGTCTGGAAAAGGCTAGGGTCAAAGACTTATCTGGAGCCATAGAATCTTTAAAATCAGCACTTCAATATTATAAATACAATACCAGAGCAAGAAATCTGTTGGGCTTGTGCTATTACCAGACAGGTGAGCTTGTGCGCGCTATTAACGAGTGGGTGCTTTCGAAAAATTTACAGGAGGATAATCCTGATGCGGATAGATATCTTGCTGAAATCGAAAATGCCACTGGTATGCTCACAAAGGTTAATTCTACGATAAAAAAATACAATCAAGCCATAGAATACTGCAGATCTGGAAGCAGAGATTTGGCTATGATTCAATTGAAAAAGGTAATTAGCCAGAATCCAAATTTTGTAAGAGCCCATCAGCTGCTGGGATTGTTGTACATTCATGAAAAGAAATATGCAGATGCCAGAAAGGTTTTGCTACAGGCATCTAAAATTGATAACAATAATACTACAACAATTCGTTACATACATGAAGTAAAGGAAGGCTTGAAGGACCAGAATACAGGACGCAGAAGACGAAAGAATGATACTGTTTCATTTTCTGATGGAAATGATACGGTGATAATGTCTGAAAAATCCTTCAAAAGCATGTTGGATAATTCCAGAGCTAGCTTTGTAAATATATTGCTTGGACTTATTATTGGACTTTTAATATGTTTCTTTTTAGTTGTTCCAACTGTTAAGGATAATATTAAAGGTGGAAATACTGAGACAATCCTGTCATTAAATGAAGCTTTGGCAGAGGCTAGTACAGAAAAAGAAAACCTACAGGCGGAAATAGATACTCTTAAGGAAAGTCTTAGCGCATATGATGACAAGCAGGATGTAGCCACATCCTATGATAATCTATTCGCAGCACAAAACTACTATAGCTCAGGGGATAGTGTTACAGCCAGTGAGTATATTCAGCTTGTTACAAAGGATGTTCTTGGTGAACAAGGAAAACAGGCATATGATACGCTATATGCTCAGCTTTCACCAACTATTCTGCAGGGATATTATGAGGACGGCAATAATTTTTACACAGAAGAAAATTATGAAAGCGCTATCATAAACTTTAAAACAGTTGTTGATATGGATGAAACCTATAATAGTGGCGCTGCACTGTTTTTATTAGGTGATTGTTATAGACTTACAGGGCAAAACGATTTAGCCTTAGAATGTTTCGAACGGGTTGTTGAATTGTATCCAAGTAATAAATGGGGCAAGCAGGCAAAAGTTTATATTGCAGCAGATGATACCGAATTGGATGCAAAGGAAATAGGGGAATAGCATGTAGTAATGGAGAATTGACTATGAGGCGCATTGATGTAAATGACATAAAACCGGGTATGTTGTTGGCTGAAAAAATAATCAGTCCCAAAGGGCAGATTTTGGCATTGGAAAATACTCCTGTTTCAGCTCAACAGCTATTGCATCTCACATACTATGGAATCAAAGAGCTGAGTATTCAGGATGAAGAAGATGCAATAAAAAAATATGATTTTGATGCACCTGATGAGTTCGTAGGAGAGACCCAATCCTGGCGAATCATCAATAGTCAGGAATTTGTTGAATTTAAAAGAGCATATGAAAAATGTTCCAGCCAACTAGAACAAATAATAGATGATTTTGTAAATAAACAGGGAACGCTGGAAAATGAAAAGCTTTTAGCGGATATTCACTCTGTTTTTGAAAAGCATTCTACTGGCCTGGGGATAATGGCCATGATGCTTAATATACAAGAAATCGATACAGATACTTATAAACATTCTGTTAATGTTGCAATCATATCAAGAGTTTGTGGCGGATGGCTTGGTATTACCGATGAAAAGGAGCTGGATGTATTAACTATGTGTGGTTTGTACCATGACATAGGTAAATCCCTTATTCCAAGAGATATTCTGACTAAGACAGAGCCTCTTTCAGCAGATGAATTTGGAAGAATAGCGGAGCATCCCCTTTTAGGATATAATCTTCTAAGTGACGTCGCTATTGATAGAAGAATAAAGCTGGCTGCATTGCAGCACCACGAAAGAAACGATGGAAGTGGCTATCCTTACGGATTGACGAAGGATTTTATTAATCTTTATTCGAAAATAGTGGCTATCACAGATGTTTATGATGCTATGACAGCGGATCGCTGTTATAGAGCAGGCATTTGTCCCTTTGAAGTCATAGCACAGT
The DNA here is from genome assembly GCA_015057305.1 of Pseudobutyrivibrio ruminis. GTDB lineage: Bacteria > Bacillota > Clostridia > Lachnospirales > Lachnospiraceae > Pseudobutyrivibrio > Pseudobutyrivibrio ruminis_F. Next base: position 7,137 of record SVES01000003.1, read on the forward strand.
TTATGCGACAGGACAAAGCGAAATATGATCAAAATGTTCTGCAGGTATTTTTACTAAATATAGCGGAATCATATATAGGCACAGGTGTGTTATTGTCAGATAACAGCCGAGGAATGATTACAATGATAAATAAGGACGCACTTTCGAGTCCGTTGATTAAGCTAGAAAATGGTGATTTTGTGGATTTAAATTCCCGCACCGATTTATTTATCAGGGCTTGCATCTAGCTGGCAAGACAGTAATGGTCATAGCTGGGAAAATAGTTTATTTTTTATTTAATTTTTTCAGTAGACATATGACCGCATAGGGGTGTACAATACAGTTATTATTGCTGTTATTGTAATAAAAAACAATAAGGGAAAGAGAAGGAGAAATCTAATGAAAAAGAAGATTTTAGCCGCACTTTTATGTGCAACAATGGCAGTATCTATGATGGCTTGTGGTAGTGCTTCAGACACAGCATCAAACACAGATACAGCTGCAGAGAGCAGTGAGGCAGGCGCTGATGCTGAGGCAACTGCTGATGCTTCAGAGTTTAAGATTGGTCTTGTTACTGATGTAGGTGGTGTTAACGATCAGTCATTTAACCAGTCAGCTTGGGAGGGTCTCCAGGAAGCAGAGAGCAAGCTTGGAGTTACAGTTAACTACCTTGAGTCTAAGACTGATTCAGATTACAACGGAAACATCGAGAGCTTTATTGACGAAGATTATGATTTAATTATCTGCGTAGGTTACATGCTTGCAGATGCTACAAAGGCAGCAGCTGAGGCTAACCCAGATGTTAACTTTGCAATTATCGATGATGCTTCAATCGACCTTGACAATGTTACAAGTCTTACATTCAAGGCTGAGCAGGCTTCTTACTTAGTAGGTTATGTTGCAGGTCTTACAACAGAGAAGAACAATGTTGGTATCGTTCTTGGTATGGCTTCAGAGACAATGCACGGCTTTGGTTATGGTTACACAGCTGGTGTTCTTGATGCTAATCCAGAATGTAAGGTACAGCAGATTAATGCAAACACATTCTCAGATTCAGCAGTAGGTAAGACATCTGCAAACACAATGATTACAAATGGTGCAGATATTATCTTCCAGGCAGCTGGTGCAACAGGTATTGGTGTTATCGAAGCTTGTAACGAAGCTGGCGATGGTATCTATGCAATCGGTGTAGACCAGGATCAGGCATATCTTGCTCCAGATACAGTTCTTACATCAGCAATGAAGAGAGTTGACGTAGCTGTTTATGATACAGTAGAAGATTTAGTTAACGGCGAGCTTAAGGGCGGTAACGTAGTTTATGACCTTGCTGCAGGTGGTGTTGATATCGCACCTACACAGGATCTTCTTTCACCAGACGTTATCTCAGCAGTTGAAGACGTAAAGAAAAAGATTGTAAGCGGCGAAATCACAGTTCCAGCTACACAGGAAGAGTTTGAAGCAGCTTACGGTGATGTATACGAATTAGACTAAGTTTAGTCGAAAACAAAATAAGTTCTAGATGATGAGATACCGAATTGGGGACTCCCCAATTCGGTATTTCTAAACAAGGAGGAGAAATCATGATTAGACCGATTTCTAACGAGAGAGTTGAAAACACAAGAAACGAGATTTTGGACATTATTAAGAGCCCAACCCTTACACATGAGCAAAAGGTTACATGTCTTGCAAACAAGGCTGACTCATTGCTTGAGGTATTGGACGAGGTAGAAGGGCTTGATGAGCTTTTAAATTGTCCTCAGGAAGATAGATGCATTTGCGACCTTAGTGAAGGTCATGCGCCACTACGTCCTCGTTATATTGCACCAGATTATGAAAAGCTTATGAAGGAAGGGTGCAAATATCTCAACTTGGCTCCTCCAACAGATTTATTTGAAGCATTAAATACTCTTTTGATTTTTTATAAGCACGTTCCAAGTGTTACAAACTATCCAGTATACTTAGGACAGCTTGATGATTTGATTGAGCCTTTCATCGATACAGTAGATGAAAAGACAGCAGCAAAGCTAATCAAGTTGTTTTTACTGAATGTGGATAGAACCGTATTGGATTCATTTGCTCATGCAGATATTGGTCCAAAACCTTCTAAGACAGCTCATTATATTTTTGAGGCTGAAAAGGTTTTAGAGGATGCTGTGCCAAATCTTTCACTTAAATATGAAGAAGGCGTTAGCAGTGATGAATACCTTAAGGAAGCAGTTGAATGTGCACTTGTGTCTGCTAAACCAAGCTTTGCAAATCACAAAATGTTTAGCAAAGAATTTAAAGGTAATTATGTAATTGCAAGCTGCTATAATGGATTGCTATTAGGCGGTGGCTCTTATACACTATGCCGCTTGATACTTGGCAATATTGCAAAAAGGTCAGCTTCAATAGAAGATTTTAAAAACAATCAGCTTCCTCATGTAATGGATGTTATGGCAAAATATATGGATGCCAGAATTAAATTTGAGGTTGAGGAAAGCGGATTTTTTGAAAATAATTTCCTTGCACGTGAAGGCTTTATACAAAGAGAAAAGTTCACTGCAATGTTTGGTTTAGTTGGCATGGCTGACGCAGTAAATCTTTTGCTTGAAAAAGAAGGCAAACAGGGTCGCTACGGTCATGACGAGATAGCAAACCAGCTAGGCGTTGAAATCATGGAAATAATAGACAAATTCAATCAGTCTCACACAAACAAGTATTGTGAAGGAACTGATGGCCATTTCTTGCTTCACGCACAGGTTGGGTTGGCAGAGGATATTGGGATTACACCTGGTACTCGTATCCCAATTGGAGAAGAACCGGCAGAGCTTATTGATCAGTTAAATGTCCTATCTAAGTTCCATAAGTATTTTCCATCTGGAACAGGAGACATTTTCCCAATCGACCTTACAGTACATCGCAACCCAGAGTATGTGATGGATATTATAAAAGGTGCCTTCGCAAAGGATTTAAGATATATGTCATTCTATTCAAGTAATAGTGATGTAATTAGAGTTACCGGATATTTAGTAAAGCGTTCTGAAATGGAAAAGCTTGACGCAGGTAATAATGTTATACAGGATACAACAGCCCTTGGACTAGGTGCTGCAAAGAATGGTCATATCCTTGAAAGAAAGGTAAGGTAAAATGCCTGGTAATGTAACTAAAATAATACCATTTAGTTCCGTTGATGGGCCAGGCAATAGGACTGCTATTTTTTTACAAGGCTGCAATATTAATTGTAAATACTGTCATAATCCCGAGACTCGCAAAGAATGTATTAATTGCGGTTTATGTGTTAAATATTGTCCTAACAAGGCACTTTCCCTACAGGATGGGAAAGTGTCTTTTAGCGCAGATAAATGTATATCTTGCGACACCTGCATAAAGGTATGTCCAAATGATAGTACGCCAAAGACCAAACTGATGACTGCGGAGGAAGTTATGACGATTGTCAGAAAACAGATTCCTTTTATTAGAGGAATAACAGTTTCTGGCGGAGAATGCATGCTTCAGCCTGAGTTCATAGAAGAAATATTTTCCTTGGCAAAAAGAGAAAAACTTGGCACTTTAATAGATAGTAATGGTACAATAGAATTTAAGAGATATCCTAAGCTATTAGAAGTATCCGATGGAGTTATGCTTGATATAAAGGCGTTTTTCAATGATGACCACAAAAGGGTTACGGATGCTGATAATTTCACAATTCTCGAAAATGCAAAATTTCTTGGTGAAAACAAAAAATTATATGAGGTAAGGGCTGTGATTGCTCCTGACTTATATGATGCTGAAAAAAATATTAGAGCAATGGGTGAGTTCTTACTACCATTATACAAAATAAACCCATTCAGAATAAAAATAATAGCTTATAGACCAATGGGTGTTAGAGAGGAATATAAGTCCATGCGGGTGCCATCTGCAGAGGAGCTTTCTTATCTAAAGGACATACTTAATGAGATTGGTTTTGAGGAAATAATTATTATTTAACATAAAGGGAGGTACAAGCTTGGAAAAGACGAGCCACATGGATCCTAATACTGTAGTCGTTGAGATGAAAGAAATAGTTAAAAAGTTTGGCGATTTTACAGCAAATGATCATATTAATTTGAAGGTGCATAAAGGCGAGGTGCACGCAATTTTAGGTGAAAATGGTGCTGGAAAGAGTACTCTTATGAATGTACTTTATGGCCTATACAAGCCTACAGAGGGGCAGATTCTTATCAATGGTAAGGCAACTGATATCAACAGCCCTAAGCATGCAATTGAATTAGGAATAGGTATGGTACATCAGCATTTTATGTTGATTCAACCATTTACAGTAACAGAAAATATTATCTTAGGAGTAGAGCCTACAAAGGGTATCGTAGTAGATAAAAAGCTGGCTAGAGAAAAGGTTCTTGAAATATCTGAAAGATACGGTATGAAGGTAGACCCTGACGCCAAGATAGAGGATATTTCTGTTGGAATGCAACAGAGAGTAGAAATCCTTAAGGTATTGTATAGAGGCGCAGACACATTGATTCTTGATGAGCCTACAGCATCTCTTACTCCACAGGAAATCGAAGAGCTCATGGAAATCATTTCAAATCTTACTGCTGATGGTAAGAGCATTATATTGATTACTCACAAGCTTAAAGAGATTACTTCATGTGCAGACAATTGTACAATCATACGTTTAGGTAAGTATATTGGCACAGTAAAGGTAGACGAGGTTAACGAAAACGATTTGGCCGCTATGATGGTTGGTCGTAATGTTAATTTCAAGGTTGAAAAGAAGGAGCAGGAGCCAGGCCCACTAGCTCTTTCAATTAAAAATCTTCATGCAAAGGACTACCGAGGAGCTGACATATTAAAGGGTCTTTCACTTGACGTTCATGAGGGCGAAATCGTTGGATTGGCTGGTGTGGATGGCAACGGACAGACAGAGCTTGTTGAAATCCTAACAGGACTTAAGAAGGCTGAAAGCGGCGAAATTACTATAAACAACGTTGATATCTTTAATAAGTCACCAAAGGAGACTTTTGAAGCAGGTGTTTCTAGTATTCCAGCAGATAGACAAAAGCATGGATTGGTTTTGGAGTTTTCTGTAGCAGACAATCTTATTCTTCAGCATTTTGAAGAAGCTCCATTTTCAAAGAATGGAATCCTTAATAAAAAGGCTATTTCAGATAATGCAAAGGAGCTTATCGAAAAATATGATATCAGACCACCAAAATGTGAGGATAGGGCAGCAAAAACCTTGTCAGGTGGTAATCAGCAGAAGGTTATTATTGCAAGAGAGGTTACAAATGACAAACAGCTCCTTATTGCAGTTAACCCAACTAGAGGCTTGGATGTAGGAGCTATCGAGTTTGTTCATAAGTACATTGTTGAGCAGCGCAATAAGGGTAGAGCTATACTTTTAGTATCCTTTGAGCTTGATGAAATAATGAGCCTTTCAGATAGAATAGAAGTTATTTTTGATGGACAAATAACAGGAAGCGTATCAGGAAAAGATGCAGATGAAAAAGAACTGGGCTTCTTGATGGCAGGAGGTAAGAACCATGAATAAGAAAACCAGTATTTTACATAGCAATTTTTTGTATACGGTAATAGCAATTATTATTGGATTTATTATAGGTGCATTTTTCCTTATCTGGGCTGGTGTTAGCCCTCTTGAGGCATATGCCAAAATAATAGATTCCGTTATTAGTAAGCCAAAGAACATTATTACAACACTTGCTTATGCAGCACCTGTTATGTTAACAGGACTTTCGGTTGCATTTTCATTTAGAACAGGTGTATTTAACATTGGTGCTGAGGGTCAGTTTGTAGTAGGAACACTTGCAGCAGCCATGATTGGTATTTTTGTTGATGTTCCAGCTATCATCCATATTCCACTTTGTCTTATAGCAGCAGCTGCAGCAGGTGCTATATGGTCACTTATCTGTGGTGTTATGAAGGTTAAAAGAGGAATACATGAGGTTCTTTCATTCATCATGTTCAACTGGATTGCATACTACCTTTCAAATTACATTGTAAATCTTGAAGGAATCAAAAAGGAATCTGGTGGTGAGGCAACAAAGGATTTGTTAGATTCAGCTAGACTTCTTGTAAATGGAAACAACTATGCCATTATAATCGCCGTTGTCCTTGCAATAATTACATGGGTAATAATTGAAAAGACAACACTTGGATACAGATTAAAGGCTGTTGGTTTTAATAAGTTTTCTGCACAGTATGCAGGTATCGATTCAGGAAAATCTATCCTTACAGCTCTTGCAATCTCTGGAGCATTGGCAGGTATAGGTGGTGCTGTTCAGGTTATGGGAATGGGCGGACGTATTGCTCAGTTTGCCAGCCAGGAGGGCTATGGATTTGAAGGTATCACAGTTGCACTCATCGGTGGTTCAAATCCTTTAGGTGTTATATTTGCAGGTATTTTTTACGGTGCCATGAAGTTTGGCGGATCAAAACTTACAATGATTCATGCACCTTCAGAAATTATCAATATTATCATGGGTTGCGTAGTTATCTTTATCGCAATAGCACATGTATTTAAGGAACTGTTCCTGAGCATTGGTAAAAAGAAGGAGGCAAAATAATGGATATGTTAATTACTAATTTAGGTATTTTGATAAATGCGGCATTGATTGCTACCCCACCACTTCTTTTTGCTGCTCTTGGTTCGTGCTTTTCAGAGCGAAGTGGAGTTGTAAATATTGGTATCGAGGGTATGATGACAATCGGTGCAGTTATTGGAGCTATCACAGCTCTTACAACAGGAAATGGCTTGTTAGCATTTTTATGTGGTGGTTTAGCTGGCGCACTTTTTGGTCTTATTCATGCAATTGTATGTGTTTCGTTACATGCTGATCAGACTATTGCAGGTACAGCAATCAACTTTATTGGACCTGGTGTAGCCGTATTCCTTTGCAGAATTTTATATAATTCATCAGATACACCAGCCATCAGCTCAACAGCAAAATTGCCAAAGCTTTTCAATGGCGTGTTTGAGGCCGGTTCATTTGGAAGCAATGTATTAAATGTATATGGAATGGCTTATCTTGTTTTTGTAGTAGCATTCATTTGTTGGTTCGTATTCTACAAGACAAAGTTTGGCACTTATTTAAGAGCCTGTGGAGAGCATCCAGAAGCATGTGAATCATTAGGTATTAATGTATACAAGGTACGTTATATCTGTGTTATCCTTTCAGGCTTTTTGGCAGGTCTTGGTGGTGCTTTTGTTACACTAGCAACTGTATCTCAGTTTAGACCTACAGTTATTGTTGGACAGGGATTTATTGCTATTGCAGCAGTTATCTTTGGAAAGTTTTCTCCTGAAGGAGCTCTAAAGGGTTGCTTGATATTTGGAATCTGTAATGGTGTAAAATCATTAGCAACTCAAAGCAACGTAATTTCAGTTAACATTATTTCTATGATTCCTTACGTTGTAACAATCATTGCTCTTATAGCATTTGTAGGTAGAGCTAATGCTCCAGCAGCAAACGGAAAGCCATATATAAAATCACGCTAGGAGAATTAACCAATGGTTGCACAGGAAGAATTAATACAGAAGGCACTTGAAGCTAGAAAATTAGCATATACCCCATATTCCCATCATAAGGTTGGAGCGGCATTACTTACAAAGGATGGCAAAATATTTACAGGCTGCAATGTGGAAAATGCAGGCTATACTCCAAGCAATTGTGCAGAACGAACTGCTGTATTCAAGGCTGTCAGTGAAGGATACAGGGAGTTTACAGCTATTGCCATAGTGGGAGGCTTTGATGGTAAGCCATTGCCAATATGTGCTCCTTGCGGTGTATGTCGTCAAGTCCTTAGGGAATTTTGTGACCCAGATACATTTCAGGTGATTCTTGGAACTGATAACCTTAACGAAAAAAAGGTTTTCAAATTAGGGGAATTGTTGCCACTAGGCTTTGGGCCTGAAAACCTAAAAGGAGAAAAATAATGGCACTACCTTTTATTGAAGAAATGCCTAAAATTGAGCTTCACTGTCATTTGGATGGGTCCTTGGATTTAGAAAATGCAAAAGAATTGCTTTTAGAGCGTGGCGAAGAATATTCACTGTCACAGCTAAAGGATTTGATGCAGGTTGATTTGTCTTGTCCTAATTTGGCAGAGTATCTAAAGCGATTTGTTTTGCCAAATCACTGCCTGCAGGATGCCGCTGGCCTTAAGGCATCTGCATATCACTTGGCAAAAAATGCTGCAAATGAAAATGTTAAGTATCTTGAAGTTCGATTTGCACCAACATCATCTCAGGATAAGGGAATGAAATTACTTCCTATAATTGAGGCTGTTGAGGAAGGTTTAAAGCAGGCAAGAGAAGAATTTGACATTGAAACAGGCATAATCCTTTGCATGATGCGAGGACTTGATGATGATAGAAACCTGAGTGTGGTAAAGGCTGGCATGGAGCTGCTTGGAAATGGTGTAGTAGCTTGTGATATAGCAGGCGATGAAGCCTCATATCCAATGTCTAACCACAGAGAGCTATTTAGGCAAATCAAGAAAATTGGAATGCCATATACAATTCATGTAGGTGAGACAGGCAATGCAGCAAATATCCGAGAAGCCCTTGAGTTAGGGACGAAGCGTCTGGGACATGGAATAGCCATGGCTAAGGACGAGGCATTGATGCAAGAATGTGGCAGATTAGGCGTTGGGGTAGAGATATGTCCTACAAGTAATCTGCAAACTAAGGCATACAACAATATTTCGGATTGCCCAATATTCTTGTTTAAAGACCATGGTATCCCTGTTTCTTTAAATACAGACAATAGAACTGTTAGTAATACAACACTGACAAACGAATTTAAAATAATAGATGATTGTTTTGGACTAGAGGAAGAATTGGTTAGACAAATCTATAAGGATTCTGTGGAAATGAGTTTTGCCTCAGATGAAATAAAGCATACGTTATTATCAAAATATTAAAAGGTTCTTGGTAATTAACAAGCTATATATATTCTAAAGCATAGCTTTCTATGCGTAGCGTAGAATATATATGCTTGTTAATGTAACCAGGAACCTTTTTATATTAGGTCTCTATATACGTTGAGGCATTTACGGTGGAAATATTTTCCATGTAGGTGATGTTGGTGCCTGCTGGAATGTTATTGCTTATATTTGAAGCACTGGAATTTCCAGACTTGTAGGTGCCATTTTTCCATTGATTAAATTTGTCTTCAACAGCATCATAGGTCTTCTTTGAAATTTCTGGAAGCTCTTTGCCCCAAGTGCCTGTGGCCTGCTCGTAACCTTTTTTGAATGCATCCAAAAGTTCATCGGCTTTAGAACTGTCGCCACCTGAAAGGGCGATAGCAAAATCTACAATTCTATCAGAAGTTTGGTTTACACCCCAATAACCATTTTCGGAAATATCTTCTTTGGCTTTAGCCACTGTTTCTTCGTCAGCAGTAAACTTTCCCTCAGCTAAAAACTTCCACATATCATCTTGAGATGCTATTGCAAAGGTGCTTCCCTGACCATTAATTGTCTTCATAACAATATCTAATAAATTGTTAATCATCTTTTCCTGGTCAGCTTTTAGCTGTTGTATTAATGCAGTACGATCGCTTTTTTTGTAATTATCAGTAGTGAGTGAATTATCCCCAGATGATTTCTCGTATACAGCTGCTTCATCGGAGAATTTAGATGCATTTACTTCGGATTTTGATGCGTTGAATTCCAACGACTCTGTCACGGAACCATCAGAATTGGTGGTTTTTGTATAGGTCGCTGCAATATTAGATGTAACGCTAGATAGTGTACTTAACTCCATAATATAACCTCCTTGTTAACCTGGTTTACAAACTACAAAACCATATGGAAATCCTTTTCCTATTTCTAATATCGGATGCTTGTTGAGAAATATTTACTATTAGATTGTATTTATTTTAATACAAAATCCTTGCGATTGTGTGAGTTCTTTGTTAAAATTTTAAAAGATTGAATACAAAGAACATTAATGTACAAAATACATTGATGTACAAGATGAGTTGGAGCGGCATAAATGGATAGTATTAATCTTAAAGCATTGGCAAAAATAAATATCGGACTAGATGTTACTGGCATACGTGATGATGGCTATCATCAGGTAAGGATGATTATGCAGACAGTTAATTTGTTTGACAAGGTATGCATCACTAAGTCAGATAGTGGAAATGTAACAATGAGTACAAACCTCAAGTTTTTGCCGGTAAATGATGACAATCTTTGCATCAAAGCAGCAAAGCTATTATTGGAAGAATTCCACATTGATGAGGGTGTGCATATTGATTTGGAAAAGCATATTCCAGTTGCTGCCGGTATGGCTGGAGGGTCTACGGATGCCGCAGCGGTTTTATTTGGAATTAACAAGCTGTTTAATTTGAAATTAAGTAGGCAGGATTTAATGGAGAGAGGAGTGAAGATAGGGGCTGATGTTCCTTATTGCATTATGAGAGGAACAGCCTTAGCCGAAGGAATTGGAGAAATATTATCTCCTCTGCCTCCAATGGTAAAATGCCCGGTGCTTATTGCAAAGCCAGGAATTTCGGTATCTACAAAGCAGGTATATGAAGCCTTGGATTCATGCTTTGATAGGGTGGTTCACCCAGATATTGACGGAATTATCGAGGATATCAAAGGACAGGATTTGCAGGGAATTTGCAATAAGATGGGAAATGTTCTTGAGGATGTGACAATACCATTGCATCCTATTATTGCAGATATAAAAGCAAATATGATGGAACATGGTGCAGTTGGAGCTATGATGAGCGGAAGCGGTCCTACAGTTTTTGGATTTTTCAAAGATAACAAAACCGCAAAGGCGGCAAAGGATGCACTTACTAAAACCAAGATGGTAAAGCAACTGTATTTAACAACACTTTATAATAATAAGTAATTAAACAAATAGAAGGAGACTATAGATGACTGATAACCTTACACTGCAAATGGACGATTATTTGCCACTAAGGGATGTGGTGTTTAACACTTTACGTGAGGCTATTTTAAAGGGAGAGCTTAAACCAGGAGAGAGATTAATGGAAATGCACTTAGCCACAAAGCTTGGTGTTAGCCGCACTCCAATTAGAGAAGCTATCCGTATGCTAGAGCACGAAGGCTTGGCAGTTACAATCCCTAGAAAAGGGGCGCAGGTAGCTAAAATGACTGAGAAGGACCTTCAGGATGTTTTGGAGGTTAGAGATGCACTAGATGCGTTGGCTGTGGTTTGTGCCTGCGAGCGTATGACAGATTCTCAATTTGTAGAGCTGAAAGAGGCAATGAAAGCCTTTGAAGATGCAACTAAGACAGATGACGTTAGACATATTGTAGAGGCTGACGAAGCATTTCATGATGTGATTTATTCAGCAGCAGCCAATCCTAAGCTGGAAAATATTATTAATTCAGCTAGAGAGCAGATGTATCGATATAGATATGAATATGTAAAGAATCCATCGGTTTACGCCCAGCTTATTGAGGAGCATAAGGCGATAATTGAGGGGTTTGATAGACGTGATGTTGCATTCCTCAAGGATATAATGCACACTCATCTTGCAAATCAGATAAACGCTGTTAGAGAGGTTATTAGAGAGCAAAAGTAGTATATGACAGGAATTAAATGCGAAATTACCATCATTTCTAATCAAAGAATGGGTAACGATAAGGAAGTTACTAAAGAGACCTATGAGGGGATGTTCCTGGATAGAGGAGAAAAAAAGTATCTTTCCTATAAGAGGCAGACAGAGGATGGACAGATAGATTGTTTGCTTAGCTATGGCTCAGGTAGAATCACCATGAGCCAACAGGGTGGACTTAAGTCAAAGCTTGAGTTTGTGCCTGGAAAGAAAACAGAAAATATGTATCAAACTCCCATGGGGCATATGGTTGTACCAGTATATACCAGGGGGCTTTCGATAAAAAATAATTCAGAAATTATAGAGATTATGCTTGATTATGATATAGCATTAGCTGATGCAATACAGACCTATATGGAAATCACAATAAAAATGATTTGAAAAAGCCACTTGTCACGTCGACAAGTGGCCTTTTTTAGGGCTGAATATTATTATTCGTTAGCCATATTTTTTAATTTCTCCATTAAATTCTTCACAGGTGGCAATAGTAAAACAATTAAGGTAAGTGCAGCTTCAGCAAATAAATATATTCCGTTATAGACTAGGGAATAAGGAAGTGGCAACATATTGTAATCTGCTGCGTATTCTCCAAAGAAAAGCCAACCTGAAAGTACAGCAAAAACATAACGGCCTAAAACAGCAAGGATATATCCCTTGAATAATCCCCATTTTGAATTTGCAAAAAATCCAGATAAGCCAAGGGCTCCAAAGGCTAAAATGTAATCCACCACAAGCTGCATTGGAAAGATTACATATGGGTCAATAACAAGATTTAAAATACCGTATGCCACTCCTGCAATAATACCAACAACAGGTCCAAACCAAAAGCCAGGAAGACAGGCAACCAGCATAGAAAATAGGGTTATTGAACCGCCCATTGGCAAATCAAGAAATTTAATGTTAGAAAGTACAAATGCAAGGGCAATTGCCATAGCGCAAAAAGCCAATTGCTTAGCTGTAAAATTGATTTTAGATTTTGAAGTAGTCATGTGATTAATCATAAAAAAATCTCCCTTCGATTATTCGCTAGGAGATCATTATATGAACAGCTTCCTTACGCTGGTATTATCCAGTTCAAGTATTAAGGGTCGGTGGAATCACCTCTCAGCAAATGCGCCCCTAGCAAAATTATTAAGTTCTAAATAAAAGTAACACGTCTTTTCAAAAAGGTCAACAATAAAAATGTTTGTTACCATTCCCCCACCCCTGTCAAAGATGCAGCTTGCCCCTTACCTGGCCCCGTCACACCTGATGTGGGTAGCATTTGAGTAGATTTGTAGATTTGCTTAATGTGATTAATCTTGCATATGTAGGTGTACTTACACGGCTTTTACAATTCGAAGGTAATGTGTGTAGAGAGCGGACATTACAAATTCTCAAAATCATATGTATGAACTAGATTATGAAGTATTGCTTTTGCTACTACACTCACTAAGAAAAATTAAAAAAAGCAGGTTTTGAATATTTAGCCACCGTGGCACATTCGACATCGTGTCTCAAGTGACCACTTGCGCCGCCGTCCATGGCGGCGCATGGCTATATATTACAAAACCTGCTTTTTATTTTTCTAAGCTCGTTCCAAAGCAAAAGCAATACATGCATAACTAGCTTCATACATATGCTTCTTAACTAATAAATATGTCCGCTCTCTACATACTTTACTGATAGAATTGTAAAACCTTGTAAGAACACCTACTAATAGATATGCAAGATATCACATTTAGCAAATCTAAAATCTGTGACTGTACCCACATCAGGTGTGACGGGGCCAGGTAAGGGGCAAGCGGCACATAATTATAGTGGGGGAATGGTAACATATATTGATTGGTATGTCTTTGTGGAAAGAGCAGCCAGAAAATGTTACACTAAACACATGGTTAGTACAGATAAAATTATAGAAAAAGTAATATTAGTTTCAGTAAATGAAGATGATGAATTGGAGGCTAAGGATTCCCTCAAGGAGCTGGCAGATTTATGTAAGACTGCTGGCGCGGAAGTTGTAGGCCAGGTCATGCAAAATCTTGAAAGACGCAATCCTGCTACATATGTTGGCACTGGAAAAGTAGAGGAAATAGCTGATTTAATCTGGGAGACAGAGGCTACAGGAATAGTGTGCGATGATGAGCTTACTCCAGCTCAAATGCGAAATCTTGCTGATGCTTTGGATACCAAAGTAATGGATAGAACCTTGGTTATTCTGGATATTTTCGCAGCAAGAGCAGGCACCGCAGAGGGCAAAATTCAGGTAGAGCTGGCTCAGTTGAGATATGAAATGACTAGGCTTACTGGCTTTGGAAAAAATATGTCTAGAGTTGGAGGAACTGCAGCAGGTGGCGGTGGCGCAATTGGTACCCGTGGTCCGGGAGAAAAGAAATTAGAGATGGACAAGCGCTTGATTGCAGGTCGTATTTCTCAACTAAAGAAGGAGCTTAACGATGTAGTTAGCCACAGAGAGCTGACTCGTTCAAAAAGGCAGAAAAATGGTGTGCCAGTGGCGGCAATAGTTGGATATACAAATGCTGGAAAATCATCCCTCTTGAATAAACTTACGGACGCTAATATTTTGGAATGGGATGCTTTATTTGCAACCTTGGATCCAACTACTAGAGAATTAATATTGGATAATGACCAAAAAATTCTACTTACAGATACAGTAGGTTTCATAAGAAAGCTTCCACATCATCTGGTGGATGCCTTTAAGAGTACCCTGGAGGAGGCTAAATACGCAGATTATATTATTCATGTTGTGGATGTAAGTAATCCTCAGATGGATAGGCAGATGGAAATCGTATATGAAACCTTGGATAAGCTAGGAGTCAGCGATAAGCCAATTCTTACAATATTTAACAAGGTTGACAAGGTGGCAGATGAGCAGGACTACCATGATTTGCGTGCAGATTATACCGTTCACACATCAATAAAGACAGGAAAAGGTTTGGATAGGGTTAGAGATATCCTGGCCCAGCTGCTTAGAGGAAATAGAGAATATATTGAAAAATTAATACCTTATACGGAGGCTGGTCAAATTGCAAAAATCCGTGAAAATGGAGAATTAATCTTTGAAGAATACAGGGAAGATGGTATTTATATTAAGGCATACGTTTAAATATTTACTAAGAAATTACCATTATTTTACAAAATACTTAGACAACTGTCTCAAGGCATGATATGATAGCTAAGGACAAATGAGAGGGTTTAATTATTTTGCTTTTCGCGAAGGAAAAGTACGGTAGAAAAAGGAGTAAATATGACAATTGCAGAAATATTATCGCTACTAGGTGGAGTGGGCTTGTTCCTATTTGGAATGTCAATTATGTCCACTGGATTAAAAAATAGCTGCGGTGACAATCTACAGATTATTTTGGAAAAGGCTACTACAAACAAATTTGTAGCAGTTTTAGTTGGTATAGCTATGACAGTATTGGTGCAGAGCTCATCTGCAACAGATGTTATGGTTATAGGATTTGTAAATTCTGGAATGATGGCATTATCTCAGGCCATTGGAGTTATCTTGGGTGCCAATATCGGTACCACAATCACAGCACAGATTACAGCATTTAATATAGCTACATTCACACCATTTCTATTATTTATTGGTGCAGTAATGTATTTGTTCATGAAGAACAATTTGACCAAGCATATTGGTTCGGTAATCATGGGATTTGGTATGCTGTTTCAGGGTATTACCATTATGAAGGCTGCTATAGCGCCACTTTCACAGTCTCAGATGTTTGTACAGTTTTTGAGTGGACTGAGAAATCCAATAATGGCCCTAATATTTGGTATTGCATTTACAGCATTATTACAAAGCTCATCATCTTCAACGGTTATCTTCCAAGCATTTGTTGTCCAAGGCTTGCTTGACTATGATGTGGCAGTATATTTGATTATAGGTGCGGCCATCGGTTCTGTTACACCAAACTTGCTTGCAGCACTTACTGCAAACAGAAACGGAAAGCGCTCTGCAATATTGAACCTACTATTCAACCTTATCAGAGCACTTGTAATTATAGTAATTATCAATGTGACACCACTTTTGACATGGATTCAGTCTACATCAGCAGACCCAGGCAGACAGATAGCTAATACCCACACAATCTTTGCTATCCTTGCAGTAATTATTTTGTTCCCATTTACAGATTACATTATCAAGCTCACTTATATGTTTATCCCAGAGCTTCCAGAGGAGACAAGGGCAGCAGAGGACAGACAGCTTGTGTTTATGACTCAGGTAAACAATGTGCCACCTAATATGGCAATTCATCAGGCTCAGCTTGAGGCTGCCAGAATGGGTGCAATAGCTGCAGAAAATTTTGAGCATGCTATTGATTGCTTCTTTGACTATTCACCTGAAAAGGTAGAGGATGTTGAAGAAAGGGAAGAAACTGTAAATATTCTCAACCACGCAATACAGGATGCTATGGTTAAGCTACAGGCTTTGGATTTGACAGCTGAAAACTTGCGACGTATATCAGCAATCACCATTGCTGTTACAGATATAGAACGTATTTCTGACCATGCGGAAAATATTATTGAGTACGCTACTCGAATGAAAAATAAGAAGACCAAGCTTTCCAAAAAGGCCAGCAAAGAGCTTAAGGAGATGGCTGACAATTCCATGGAAGTGGTTGAGCTTGCTATAGATACCTTTGCATCTGAGAACTACGACAATCTTGCCAAGATTGAAAAGATTGAATCAAAGGTAGATAAGCAGGAGAAGCAGCTTATTAATCATCACGTAGAGCGACTTATGGAAAACAAGTGCGAGCCAATAGCTGGTGTCATTTTCTCAGATATGGTTACGGATTTGGAACGCTGTGCCGACCACGCTATTAACATAGCATACGCTTTGAAGGAACACCAATAAATAGTAAGTTAAAAGGAAAGGGCATCCTCAGTATTTGGTTTAAAGTCAATTGCTGAAGATGCCTTTTTTAGTTAAAAGTTATTTTGTATAATTTTCACATTTTTTTCAAAAATTGCTGATATTCTATGAATACTTTCCACAGTATTTAAAGCTTTATGAAAGGAGCTAAATATATGAAAAGGTTTAAAAGAATTGCTAGTTTAGCACTTGCGCTTACATTGCTGGTAGCTGTAAGCCTTACTACAACCATAAGTGCTGAGGCAAAGTCTAGCAAAACAACTGCGGCAGCTAGCACAGGTGTTGTTATTGGCGGAGTATTGATTCAGGGAGCAGACGTAGTAATTGCTACATCAGGTGCTGTGGCATCGGAGGATGGGGTTTATCATTTGATTGCATCTGACGCAAATCAAGTGGCGCCTGCAGGAATTGAAGTGGCTCAGGCTGCAGCAGCAAGCGGCGCAACATTTACAGTTCCTCTTGGAAAGGATACTGCTAATTCAATGTTGTTTAAGAAGTTTACAGTTTGCGTTTTAAAGGGTGGAGCCCTAACAGCTGCATCAAATAGTATGTATATTACAAATCCAGAAGCATGTGCTACAGCAGCGCCAGCACGTATGGATTTTGGCAAAAAGGGAATTCTTCCAGCTCTGGAGAAGGAAATAGCAGATTTAAATCAACCTGCAGACCTAGGGGTTAAACAGGTAAATCTTAACATTCCACTATCAAAGATTAACTCATTGGCTGGCTATGACTATTCTGTAAGAAAATATAATAGCCTTGGTATGCAGGTAAATGTAATTATTCTGGCAGATGTTAATACGCCTGTTGAGTATATAAGCCCTTATGCCTATGATGGCTTGGGTGCCCATAATTATTATGGATTAAATGGCTCTACCTCAGAAGGACTTGCTGCATTGGCATCAGCAGCTTCTTATTTAGCTAAGCATTATTCTGGCATAGGCAATGGTCAGGTAGACAATTTTATTATTGGTAATGAAGTAAATGCTTGGTGGCTATGGAATTACATGAATTGTGGTTCTAATGACGTGTTTATGAATGAATACACAAATGCCTTCCGTGTAATGTACAATGGTATTAAGTCAGAAAATGCAAATGCAAATGTATACTGCTGTATTGACCATCAGTGGGCTAAGGCAGAGGCTTCTTACTATATTTCCGGAAAAGAATTTGTTACAAAGTTCAATAACATCATCAAGAGTCAAGGCAATGTAGACTGGAGACTTGCAGTACATCCATACAATGCTCCACTTTATGCACCTTGTGCATGGCAGACAGGAAAGAATGTATCTCATAATCAGAGTACACCATATGTAACAATTGCAAACATTGATGTATTAACAGATTTTATGTGTACTGCAGATATGCTTTCACCAACAGGAGCAGTAAGAAGTGTTAAATGCTCTGAAACAGGATATACAAGTGTAGATGGTGAAAACCTTCAGGCAGCATCTTTAGTATATGCATACTTGGTGGTTGAAAATAATCAATACATTGATGGTTTGGTTATTTCCAGAGAGATGGACCACATAGGGGACATTGCCCAAGGTATGGTATCTGGAATTACTAACGTAGATGGTTCACACAAGATGGGCTATGATTTCTACAAGAATGCCGCTGATCCAAATTATATTGCTCAGGCAAGTGCAGCAGCAGGCGTAGATTTAACAACCCTAATCACACCGCGATAAACCTAACGTTGAAGCCTGTGGGAGGGGACTAAGAAACTCTCTACAAAGGCATAGGCATAAAGCTAGTTAGATATTATTGTTTTACTATTACATTCGCTAACAAAAATAAAAAAGCAGATTTTGTATATATAGCCATCGTGGCACATTCGACGTCCTGTCTCAAGTGCCCACTTGCGCCGACGTCCATGGCGGCGCATGCCTATATATTTCAAAATCTGCTTTTAATTTTTTTAAGCTCATTCCAAAGCAAAAGCAATAATACCCAACTAGCTTTATGCCTTTTTAGCAAATAACCTATTCGTCCCCTCCCACATCTAAAAGTTTAAGAAATTTTCACAATTTGCAACTTGGGATTTTGTGATATACCACGAAAAACGGTTAAGGTGATTGACGAATGAACTATATTGGGGTAACATTTTATACGTGAGCTGGAAACGTTACCAGTAACGTTTCCAGAGAGAGGGACTATATGACTATAAAAGATATTGCACGGCTGGCTGGGGTTAGCGTTAGTACTGTTTCTAGAGTACTAAATGATCATCCAGATGTCAGTGATACAGCCAAGGAAAAGGTTCTAGCTGTAGTTAATGAATACAATTATATTCCGAATACTAGCGCCAGGGAATTAGGCAAGTCTTCCTCTGATAATATCGGCGTTGTGGTAAGAGGTATGTCAAACCCATTCTACACAAAGATTATTACTGCTATTGGAAACAAGATTGAAGCAGCAGGCTACACAATGGTGATGCAGCAGATTGGCACATCTGATGATGAGATTATGACCGCTGCTAGAATGGAAAGAGATAAAAAGCTTCAAGGAATTATTTTTCTAGGAGGAAAGCTAGACTATACAAAAGACCAGATGCTTAGCATAAATGTTCCTTACGTTTGCTGTACCTTTAGCAATGAATACGGCAATTTGGATAAAACAGATTATTCAAGTGTCTGCATAGATGATAATCAGGCAGCTTATGATGCAGTGCAGCTTTTATATAAGCAAGGACATAGAAGAATTGCAGTTCTTCTTTCGGGAGCAGAGGACGGTTCAGTTAGCCAGGTACGATTTGAGGGGTATAAAAGAGCTTTAAGGGATTTTGGACTAGAGGTTGATGACAATCTTATTATTGAAATAAGTAGCTATAACATTGCAGATGCTTATGCTGGCATGAAGGCATGGCTGAAAAAGAATAGAGATTTTACAGCAGTTTTTGCCATTTCAGACAATATGGCAATGGGAGCAATGAAGGCTCTCAGAGAATACGGCGTAACGGTGCCAAAGGATGTGGCACTAATAGCAATCGATGGTATTGAGGCTTCAGAGTATATGAATCCTGTGCTATCCACATTGTGTCAGCCTATGGAAAAAATGGGAACAGAGGCTGTAAAACTTTTGACAGATATCATAAATGGTAAAAAAGGACATAAGCATATAATTTTGCCAACATCTGTAAGGCAAGGGGAAACTATTAAATAATTTTTATGTGGTTTTTACATTGGAATGTGATAATTCCATATGTTTAAACATAGAAACTAATCATACACAAAAAGGAGAGTGTAAGAAATGAAGATTAAGAAAGTATTGGCACTAGGGTTAGTCGCAATGATGTCAACTGCAGCATTTGCAGGTTGCGGCTCAAAAGACAATGGTTCAACAACCACAGGTGACGCAGAGGGAACAACAACTACAGCTGATGGAGCTTCTGGTCAGGTTTACTATTTGAACTTCAAGCCTGAAGCAGATGAGGCTTGGCAAGAGATTGCAGCTCAGTACACAGAGGAGACAGGTGTTCCAGTTACTGTCATCACAGCAGCTTCTGGTACTTACGAGGAGACTTTATCATCAGAGATTATCAAGGATGAGGCTCCTACACTTTTCCAGGTAAATGGTCCTGTTGGTCTTGCTAACTGGAAAGATTATTGCTATGACCTTAAGGATACATCACTTTATAACGAGCTTACAAGCGATGCATACGCTTTGTACGATGGTGATGCAGTTGCAGGTATCGGATATGTAATTGAGTCTTATGGAATTATCGTAAATACAGAATTACTTCAGCAGGCTGGATATGAGCTTTCTGATATTGCAAGCTTTGAAGATTTAAAGACTGTTGCAGAGGATATTACAGCTCGTTCAGATGAGTTAGGCTTCTCAGCATTTACTTCAGCAGGTATGGATGGTTCTTCTGATTGGAGATTCAAGACACACCTTGCTAACCTTCCAATATATTTTGAATACCAGGATAAGGGAATCGATTCTACAGATGCAATCGAGGGAACATATCTAGATAATTACAAGGCAATTTGGGATTTATACATCAATAATGCAACATGCGACCCTTCAGAGTTAGCTGGTAAGACAGGTGATGATGCAGAAAATGAATTTGCTGATGGACAGGCAGTTTTCTATCAGAACGGTTCATGGGAGTATGCAAACCTTACAGCTAAGGGTATGACAGATGATCAGCTTGCTATGATTCCTATTTACATTGGTGCTGGTGATGAGGCTAACCAGGGTCTATGTACAGGAACAGAAAACTACTGGTGTGTAAACTCAGAGGCTTCTGAGGAAGATATTCAGGCAACAATTGATTTCTTGACATGGATGGTAACATCTGAGGCTGGTACACAGATGCTTGCAGATCAGATTGGTGTAATTCCATTCAAGAGTGCAGCTGACACAACAAACCTTTTCGTTCTTAACGATAGAGATTATACAGAAAATGGAAAGACTCCAGTTTCTTGGAACTTCACAACAATGCCTTCAGAAGAGTGGAAGAATGGCGTTGGAAGTGCTCTTACAGCATATGCAGCTGGTACAGGCTCATGGGATGATGTAGTTACAGCATTCGTAGATGGATGGGCTTCAGAGTATGCAGCAGCAAACAACTAATATTTAAAAAGATGTGACAAGTATCATTTTTCTTCTAATGGAGGGCGGGGCTCCCGCCCTCTTAATTTTTGAAAGGGACATTTATGGAAAAAGCAATAAGAAGATATTGGCCTATATTTGTGCTACCAACTTTAGCAGCTTTCTGCGTAGGATTTATATATCCATTTGTTCAGGGACTGTACCTATCATTTTGTAAATTTACAACAATCAAAAAAGCAACTTTCAATGGATTAGACAATTATGCGTATGCACTGGGTGATGCGGATTTCTGGCATTCATTTTGGTTTACAGCGCTTTTTACTATAGTATCAACAGTTTTAATCAATGTAATAGCCTTTGCTATAGCACTTGCTCTTACAAACAAGATTAAAGGCTCGAATTTCTTTAGAACAGTATTTTTTATGCCAAATCTAATAGGCGGAATTGTATTGGGTTATATTTGGCAGATTCTGCTTAACTGTGTACTTTCAATTCTTGAAAAGCCTTTGTTAGCATTAAATGCAACCTATGGTTTTATTGGATTGACAATACTTATGTGTTGGCAGCAAATTGGTTATATGATGATTATTTATATAGCTGGTTTGCAGTCAATTCCAGATGACTATATTGAAGCAGCAAAAATTGATGGTGCAACAACAAATCAGATTTTATTTAGAATAAAAATCCCAAATGTTATGCCTTCAATTACAATTTGTACATTTTTAACTATAACAAATGGATTTAAGTTATTTGATCAGAACTTAGCATTAACAGGAGGCGAGCCTGCACATGCATCTGAAATGCTTGCCCTTAATATTTACAATACATTCTATAGTCGAACAGGCCCACAGTGGAAGGGTTATGGACAGGCAAAGGCAGTTATTTTCTGTATTATGGTAATAATAATCTCCATGATTCAGTTGAGATTTACTAAATCAAAGGAGGTACAGCAATAATGAAAACAAGAGAGAATGTTGCAAAAAGTATCGTATTTATTGTTTTGTGCATTTTGGCAGTGGCATGGATTTATCCAGTGTTCATGATTTTGATTAACTCTCTTAAGGGAGATATGTTTATCAGCACAAACACAGTATTTAAATTACCAAGTGCAGAAAGCTTTATAGGCTTAGAAAATTACGTAGACGCTTTATCTTCAAAGGGCTTTGCAGCAGCCTTCGGATATAGCTTGGTTATCACTCTAACATCAGATGTGCTTATTTTAATTTGCACATCAATGTGCGCATGGTATATCACTCGTGTCAATGGAATACTCTCAAAGGTATGTTATGGTCTGTTTGTATTTTCAATGGTAGTTCCTTTCCAGATGTTGATGTTTACATTGTCATCAACAGCTGATAGATTGGATTTGGATACTCCATTTAATATTTGTATAATATATCTTGGATTTGGAGCTGGACTTGCAGTATTTATGTTTACTGGATTTATGAAATCTATTCCTCTTGAAATAGAGGAAGCAGCGATGATTGATGGCTGTAATCCAATCCAGACATTTTTCCAGATTGTATTACCAATACTTAAGCCAACACTTATTTCGGTGGCAATCTTGGAGACTATGTGGTTGTGGAATGATTATTTACTTCCATATTTAGTACTAGATAGAAAGAAATATATGACTATTCCAATTCTCATTCAGTACTTTAGGGGAAGTTATGGTCACGTTGAAATGGGACCAATGATGGCATGTATTATGATGACAGTATTGCCTATAATCATACTATATATTTGCTTACAGAAATATATAATCAAAGGTGTAATTGCTGGAGCAGTAAAAGGATAGTGAATATGTAATTCGGCACTTTCCAGTTAAATGAAGGAGATAAACAAAATGAAAAGAAGCAGTGGAATATTACTTCCAATATCTTCTTTACCATCGCCATATGGAATAGGTACATTTGGTAAGGAAGCATATAAATTCGCGGATTTTTTAAAGGATGCTGGGATGAAATACTGGCAAGTGCTTCCTTTGGGTCCTACAAGCTATGGGGATAGTCCGTATCAGAGCTTTTCAACCTTTGCAGGTAACCCTTATTTTATAGATTTGGATACTTTGAAGGAAGAAGGACTCCTTACTAAAAAAGAAATTGAAGGGGAAAATTGGGGAACCAATCCACGTTACGTTGACTACGGTCAGATTTATGAAAGCAGATTCAAAATTCTGGAAAAGGCCAAAAAGAGAGGCTATCAGGATTGCTTGGGAGAGATTTCCCACTTCAAAAAGAATAATCCATGGGTTGAAAACTATGCACTGTTTATGTCCTTGAAAAAGCATTTTGGCCAATTGAGCTGGCAAGAGTGGTCAGAGGAGGATATCAGGCTACATGAAAAGTCAGCAGTGGAAAAATATACGAAGGAGCTTTCAGAGGACATTGAATTTTTTACATATATTCAGTTTGTTTTCTTTAAGCAATGGTCAAAATTAAAGCGATACATTAATGATTTAGGCATAGATGTTATTGGAGACATTCCAATATATGTGGCATTAGATTCCTGTGATGTTTGGGCTGAGCCGGAGTTTTTCAGCCTGGATGATGAAAATTATCCTGTGGAGGTAGCGGGAGTTCCACCAGATTATTTCAGTGAAGATGGACAGCTGTGGGGAAATCCGTGTTACAACTGGAAGGCTCTAAAAAAAGATAACTATAAATGGTGGGTTCGAAGGATAGAAGGAGTGACAAGGCTCTATGATGTTTTGAGAATTGACCATTTCAGAGGTTTTGATGAATACTGG
The DNA here is from genome assembly GCA_015057305.1 of Pseudobutyrivibrio ruminis. Lineage (GTDB taxonomy): Bacteria > Bacillota > Clostridia > Lachnospirales > Lachnospiraceae > Pseudobutyrivibrio > Pseudobutyrivibrio ruminis_F. Next base: position 30,919 of record SVES01000003.1, read on the forward strand.
GCTGTACCAGCGAAAGACGATACCGCCCAAAATGGAAAATGGAAGAAGGGACCAGGAATGGATTTAGTTGGTCTGCTTAGTAAAAAATTTCCAAAGACAGAATTTATCGCTGAGGATTTAGGAGAGCCTTCTCCTACAGTAGTAAAGCTTCTGGCAGATAGCAAATGGCCAGGAATGAAGGTGCTTGAATTTGCCTTTGATTCTGGGGAACCAAATAATTACCAACCTCACACTTATGAGAAAAATTGTGTTTGCTATACAGGAACCCATGACAATGCAACTGTGATGGAGTGGTACAAGGAGGCAAACAAAAAGGATAGAGATTATGCCAGCAAATACTTGGGCATTTCCCGTTCAGAGGGCTTCAATTGGGGAATGATTCGCGGTGGCATGAGCTCAGTTGCAAATTTATTTATAGCCCAGATGCAGGATTATCTTGGCTTGGGAAAATACAATCGTATCAATGTACCTGGAACTAAGACAGGAAATTGGCAGTGGCGACTGATTGATGGCGAGCTTACAGATGAGCTGGCTAAAAAAATCTACGATATGAATGTTATGTTTGACAGAGTCCGTAGTTGATTTCGATTTTGATTTATCCTCTGTTCTATGATAAACTTGTGCAAGATTTGTTTATTAAGGAGGATAGTCAATGAGTAATAGATTACTTGCCTTTGGCATGGTAGCAGTGATGGCTCTATCCATAACAGCTTGTGGAAAAGAAGAAAAGAAAACTGAAGATACTGATACAACTGAAGAAAATACTGCTCAAGCAGAAATTGAATATGATGTAAATGATTATGTTACTTTAGGTGAATATAAAGGCATTGAAGTAACAGTCGAAGGTGAATATGAGTACACCGAAGAAGGCTTTGATAATTATGTTCAACAGCAGCTTGATAGCAATGCTTTATATGTCCCAGATGATAGCCAAACTGAGGTTAAGGAAGATTCAATAGTCAATGTTGACTATGTGGGCTCCCAGGATGGAGTTGCCTTTGATGGTGGTTCTGCAGAAGACCAAATGCTGGATATTGCCAATAACAGCCAGGCAGGAGGTACAACAGGATTTATTGATGGCTTTACTGCTGGCTTGGTTGGCCATAGTGTTGGCGAAGAGGTAGCTTATGAGGTTACTTTCCCAGAAGAATATCAGGCTGAAGATTTGGCAGGCCAGACAGTTATATTTACCTTCCAGATTAACTATATAGCAAAGGCTGTAGCTTCTCAGGAAGATTTAACAGATGAAATCGTATCAGAGAATTTCGATTTTGATACTGTTGACGATTATATGGCTTCCCTCAAAGAGGAATATGAGACCACACTTCAGCAGAATCTTGAAAGTGATACTGAAACAGCAGTTTTAAATTCTATCATCAATAGCTCCACAGTTTCAGAGATTCCAGAGGGTTTAGTTCAGGCAAGAGTTGATTTGATATTGCATATCCAAGATCTTCAGTACCAGGCTTATGGTACAAGCTTGAAGGAATATATGGACTCAATGGGTTATGATTATGATGAGATGGTTTCATCCATTACTGAAAGCGTTAAAGAGTCAACAGAGACAGAGCTTATTCTTGAAGCTATCGCTGAGGCAGAAGGCATTGAAGTAGATGAAGAAGGCTATCAGGAGTTTATTACACCTATTATTTCCCAGATGGGCTTCACAGACGAAGAAGAATTCTACAGTGAATTTACAGTAGATGGTTATGGTGGAGAGAGATACTTCAGATTGGCTTATCAAACAGAAAAGGCTACCGATTTCTGCGTTGAAAATGCAGTTGTGAATAGCACTAATACTATTGCAGAATAGGAAAAGACTTTATATTTTCCTGTACCTGTAGTATAATCTACATTAGTTTTCTGACTTTTAATAGTCACTGAAAGGAGATACGATATGGAACATATTAAAACACTTAACACAAAGAGATTACAGAACACAGTTAAAGAAGGCGGATGTGGCGAGTGCCAGACATCATGCCAGAGTGCTTGCAAGACTTCTTGTACAGTTGGAAACCAGAGCTGTGAGCACAAGAACTAATCTTGTAACATTTATTAATATTTAATGCACGCAAACGACCGGTCCTTTCTAATGCAAATTAGAGGAACGGTCTATTGTGCGTTTAAGGAAAGGACTTAGATTTATTGATACATCAGTTTAAAAACAACGGCTACAACGTTGTCATAGATATAAATAGTGGTGCTATTCACGTTGTGGATGAGGTCACCTATGATTTTCTTGCTTTCTGGCAAAAGCAGGGAGAGGATGGGGCTGTAGAAAGCATGAAAAAAGCCCATCCAGAAATTTCGGAAAAAGATATCGAGGAAATTCGTTCAGAGATAAATCAGCTTATAGCTGACAAAGCTTTATTTACAGAGGATAATTACGAGCCACATATTGCTAATTTTGCCGCAAGACCTACAGTGGTAAAGGCTCTTTGCTTACATATAACACATGATTGCAACTTGGCATGCAAATACTGTTTTGCCGAGGAAGGAGAATACCATACTGGAAAGCGCGAGCTCATGAGCTATGAAGTGGGCAAGCAGGCACTGGACTTTTTGGTTGCCAACTCAGGAAGCCGTAGAAATCTTGAAGTGGATTTCTTCGGTGGCGAGCCACTTATGAACTGGCAGGTGGTTAAGGATTTGGTTGCCTACGGCCGCTCTATCGAAAAGGAGCATGACAAGAATTTCAGGTTTACACTTACAACAAATGGTGTCTTGTTAAACGACGAGGTACAGGAGTTTGTTAATAAAGAGATGGGCAATGTGGTACTTAGCTGCGACGGACGCCCTGAAATCCACGATTTAATGCGTCCATTCAGAAAAGGTGCGCCAAGCTATGATATCGTAATGCCTAAATTCAAAAAGTTAGCTGAATCTAGAAATCAGGATAAATACTACATTCGTGGTACTTTTACCAGAAATAATTTAGATTTTTCAAAGGATGTTATTCATTTAGCTAATGAGGGCTTCAAGCAAATATCTGTAGAGCCTGTAGTTGCGCAGGAGACAGATGATTATGCCATCAGAGAAGAGGATTTACCAAAGCTATTTGAAGAATACGATAATCTTGCAGCTGAAATGATGCGCCGTCAGGGCACAGACGAAGACTTCAATTTCTTCCATTTCATGATAGATTTAGAGGGCGGACCTTGTGTATACAAGCGACTTTCTGGTTGCGGTTCAGGTACAGAGTATATGGCTGTTACACCAACTGGCGAGTTATATCCATGTCACCAATTCGTAGGAAACACAGATTTCTGTTTGGGTGATGTTTGGAATGGCGTTAAAAAGACAGAAGTAGTCAACGAATTTAAGCATTGTAATGTATACGCTAAAGAGGAATGTAAGAATTGCTTCGCAAGGTTCTACTGCAGCGGTGGTTGTGCAGCTAATGCATACAATTTCACAGGTAGCATTTTGGGTAATTATCATGTAGGCTGCGAGCTCCAGAAAAAGCGTATCGAATGTGCAATTGCATTAAAGGTTCACCAGGCTGAACTTGAAGCTTAGGGTGGCTTAAATAAATAGAATAGGAGAATAAAACAAAAATGAAGCGTTTAAAAAAGGGACAGGGGATTGCCTGCCTTATAGCTTTCGTAATTATCCTGGGATTACTTGGATATTATGGGGCTATGGTACTTACAGGCACAGTTGCTAAAAATAATAACAGTCTCAAGCTTGGCCTTGATTTGGACGGTGGTGTCAGCATTACATATGAGGCCGTTGGGGATACACCTACTGATGAGCAGATGGAGGATACAATCCTAAAGCTCCAGCAGCGTATTGAAAATGACTTAGGTGAAGAAAGCTCTACTACAGAGGCAAATGTTTATCGTGTTGGTGATAAGCGTATTACAGTTGAAATCCCTGGTGTTTCAGATGCAAATGCTCTTTTGGAGGAACTTGGTACACCTGGTACACTTTATTTCATCTCTCAATATGATGCAGACGGCAATGCCAACTACACATACGGTACCGATGGTTACGTATTAAATTCTGATATTCAGACACTTATTGATAATGGTTCAATAGTTGCTACTGGTACTAATGTAAAGAGTGCTCAGGCTACTTCTCAGACCAATCAAACTACTGGAGCAACAGAGTATCTTGTTCAGCTCACATTTGATGACGAAGGCACAGAGGCTTTTGCTACAGCAACAAAAGAGGCATATGCTAATGGCTGGTCAATTGGTATTTACTATGATGGTGAATTCGTATCAGTTCCATCTGTAAATTCAGAAATAACCAATGGTAGCTGCGTAGTCGAGGGTATGGAATCCTTTGAAGAGGCTAGCAAGCTTGCTTCATATATTAGAATCGGTGGACTTGACATTGAGCTTACAGAGCTTGAGTCTCAGGTAGTTGGTGCACAGCTTGGTTCAGATGCACTTCGCACATCACTTGTTGCAGCAGGCGTTGGTCTTGTGATTGTAATGCTTTTCCTTATTGCAATGTATTTAGTGCCAGGTGTTGTTGCTTCACTTGCACTTGCACTTTACACAGCAATGCTTATTGGTATTTTAAAGGCATTCGATATTACACTTACACTTCCTGGTATAGCAGGTATGATTCTTTCCATCGGTATGGCGGTTGATGCAAATGTTATTTGCTTCGCACGTATCCGTGAGGAGATAAAGGCTGGAAGACCAGTTATCTCAGCAATTGAGACAGGCTTCTCAAAGGCTCTTTCAGCTATCTTAGATGGAAACATCACAACACTTATTGCAGCAGCAGTTCTTGGTATCATTGGTTCTGGTACAGTTAAGGGATTTGCTATTACACTTGCTCTTGGTGTTGTTTTATCAATGTTTACAGCACTTGTTATTACACGAATCCTTATCAATTCATTCTATGCAATTGGTATTCGTTCACCTAAGGCATATGGTAAGGCTAAGGAGCCTACAAAGTTTGATTTCGTATCAAAGAAGGCAATCTTTATTACTATTTCAGTTGTAATTATTGCAGCAGGCTTCATTACAATGGGCGTATTTAAGGCTAAGGATGGTACAGGACTTAACTACTCACTTGAGTTCTTAGGTGGTACATCTACAACAGTTGACTTTAACAAGACATATTCACTTTCAGAGTTAGATGCTGAGGTTGTTCCAGAAATCGCCGATACACTTGGTGTAAGTGAGGGCAGCATCCAGACAACAACAGTTGATGGAAGCAATCAGGCAATCTTTAAGACACGTACACTTACACTTGATGAGAGAAGCAGTCTTAACGAAATGCTTGAGAGCAAGTTTGATGTTACTGAGGAATCAATTACATCACAGAGTATTGGTTCTACAATTTCAGGGGAAATGCGCAGTCAGTCAACTATCGCAGTTATTGTTGCTGTACTTTGCATGCTAGTATATATATGGTTCAGATTTAAGGATTTAAGATTTGCATCATCTGCAATTATTGCACTTATCCATGATGTGCTTGTTGTACTTGCTCTTTATGCATTTGCACGTATATCTGTTGGTTCTGCGTTTATTGCATGTATGCTTACAGTTATTGGTTACTCTGTCAACGATACAATCGTTGTATTTGACCGTATCAGAGAAAATCACAAGGCACTTAGAACCGAAACACCAGAGAACCTTGCTGAACTTGCAAACAGTTCTTTGGCACAGACATTATCACGTAGTATTTCAACATCTATTACTACAGCAATCATGGTACTTATGCTTCTCATATTAGGTGTTTCATCTATCAGAGAGTTCGCATTACCACTTCTTGCTGGTGTAATTGCTGGTACATATTCATCTATCTTCATAGCAACACAGCTTTGGTACATTATGAAGGTTAAGTTTGCTAAGAAGAACTAAAATCAGATTAGGAGAATAGACATGATAGACATTAAGTTTTTACGTGAGAATCCAGACGCAGTAAAAGAAAATATTAAAAAGAAATTTCAAGAGCATAAGCTTGGTCTTGTTGATGAAGTAATTGAGCTTGATGACAAGAGACGTGCCACACAGCAGCAGGCTGATGATATGCGTGCCGAAATGAACAAGGCATCTAAGCAGATTGGTGCGCTTATGGGACAGGGCAAAAAGGAAGAGGCTGAGGCTGCCAAAAAAGAAGTAGCTGAGCTTAAGCAAAAGATTAAGGATTTGGAGCCAGTTGAGAAGGAGCTTGCTGATAAGGTTGAGGAAATCATGATGAAGATTCCTAACATTATCGACCCATCAGTTCCAATTGGACCAGACGATTCTTACAATGTGGAAATCGAAAAGTTTGGTGAGCCAGTGGTTCCAGATTTTGAAATCCCATATCATACAGAAATAATGGAGCGCTTCAACGGTATCGATATGGATGCTGCTGGAAAGGTAGCAGGTAATGGCTTCTATTATTTAATGGGCGATATTGCTCGTCTTCACTCAGCTGTTATTTCATATGCCCGTGATTTCATGATTGATAGAGGCTTTACATACTGCATTCCTCCTTTCATGATTCGTTCAAATGTTGTTACAGGTGTTATGTCATTTGAGGAAATGGATGCAATGATGTACAAAATCGAAGGTGAAGACCTTTACCTTATTGGTACATCAGAGCACTCTATGATTGGTAAGTTCATCGATACACTTAACGATGAAGCAGATCTTCCATACACACTTACAAGCTACAGCCCATGCTTTAGAAAAGAGAAGGGGGCTCACGGTATAGAAGAACGTGGTGTTTATCGTATTCACCAGTTTGAAAAGCAGGAAATGATTGTAGTCTGCAAGCCAGAGGATTCTAAGAAATACTATGATGTTCTCTGGAACAACACAGTTGATTTATTCCGCAGCTTAGACATCCCTGTACGTACACTTGAGTGTTGCTCAGGAGATCTTGCAGACCTTAAGGTTAAGTCATGTGACGTTGAAGCATGGTCACCACGCCAGAAGAAGTACTTCGAGGTTGGTAGCTGTTCTAATCTTGGTGACGCACAGGCTCGTCGTCTTAAAATTCGCGTTAAGGGTGAAGATGGCAGCAAGTATTTTGCACACACACTTAACAACACAGTTGTGGCTCCACCACGTATGCTCATCGCATTCTTGGAGAACAATCTTCGCGAAGACGGCTCTGTAGCCATCCCTAAGGTGCTCCAGCCTTACATGGGCGGCAAGACCGAACTCGTACCTAACAAGTAATCCGTAGAATTTTTGAAACGTGGCATCGTAGTACTTCGTGCTCCCGCAGGGCACCCCTCGTACTCGAGTGTGGGCCCCACCCGCCGGCGTGGGACCCTCCCACACTCGGCACGATACTTCCCTGCTTGCGCTCACATAGGCTGTGTAGCCACGTATCGTAAACTTAGTAGGTAATGGTGTTAAGTGAGCTGGTAGCTAACAAGTGCTCTCAACCTTGGCAAGCGCGAGGAAGAGGGCCCCATGCCTTGCAACAGAGGGGACCCACGCCGGCGGGGAGTTTCTGTTGCAAGGCAATGGGAGATGGCTTCCGGGAGCATGAAAAACTAGGATGCGCCACTTGTTAGCGTAACCAGCGGATTTGGGGTTTTTACTGTACCTAGAGTTATGCAGTAGAAAAGGAATTTTTATGTCAGTACAAAGTAGAGAAGATATTAGAAACATTGCAATTATTGCACACGTTGACCATGGTAAAACTACACTTGTAGATGAGCTTTTGAAGCAGTCAGGTGTATTCAGAGAGAACCAAGAGGTTGCAGAGCGTGTCATGGACTCAAACGATATTGAGCGTGAGCGTGGTATTACTATTCTTTCAAAGAATACAGCAGTATATTACAAGGGCACAAAGATTAACATCATTGATACACCGGGACATGCTGATTTTGGTGGTGAGGTAGAGCGTGTACTTAAGATGGTAAACGGTGTTGTACTTGTAGTAGATGCTTTTGAAGGTGCAATGCCTCAGACTAAGTTCGTTCTTATGAAGGCACTTGATTTGGATTTGCCTGTTATCGTTTGCATCAACAAGATTGATAGACCAGAGGCTCGTCCTGACGAGGTTATCGATGAGGTGTTAGAGCTTTTCATGGATCTAGATGCATCAGATGAGCAGCTTGATTGCCCATTTATTTATGCTAGTGCAAAGGAAGGCTTTGCAATCAGAAATCTCAATGATGAGCATAAGGATATGACAGCTCTTTTTGAGACTATTGTTGATTATATTCCTGCCCCAAAGGGAGACCCAGAGGCACCTACACAGGTACTTATTTCTACTATCGATTATAATGAGTATGTAGGACGTATCGGTATTGGTAAGGTTGAAAATGGCTCCATTAAAGTTAATCAGGATGCTATAGTAGTAAATGCTCATGATGAGAGCAAAAATAATAAAGTTCGTATTTCAAAGCTTTATGAATTTGATGGACTTAATAAAGTAGATGTTGATGAAGCAAATATAGGTTCTATTGTTGCTATATCAGGTATTGCAGATATTCACATTGGAGATACAATTTGTGCTGTGGATGCACCAAATCCTATCCCATTCCAGAAGATTTCAGAGCCTACAATTTCAATGAACTTCATTGTAAATGATAGCCCACTTGCTGGACAGGAAGGTAAATACGTAACTAGCCGCCACATTCGCGAACGTCTCATGAAGGAATTAAATACAGATGTATCTCTTAGAGTTGAGGATACAGATTCACCAGATGCACTTAAAGTTTCTGGACGTGGAGAGCTTCATCTTTCAGTACTTATCGAGAACATGCGCCGCGAAGGCTTTGAGTTTGCAGTATCAAAGGCAGAGGTTCTTTATCATACAGATGAAAAGGGCCGTAAGCTGGAGCCAATTGAAAGAGCCTACGTAGATGTTCCAGATGAATTTACTGGTGCAGTAATTGAAAAGCTTTCCCAGAGAAAGGGCGAGCTTCAGAACATGACACCAATAGCTGGTGGATATACACGTATTGAGTTTAAGATTCCTGCCCGTGGACTTATAGGCTATCGTGGAGAATTCATGACAGATACTAAAGGAAATGGTATCATCAATACAATATTTGAAGATTATGAGCCATATAAAGGAGATATTGCATATAGAAAGCAAGGTTCTCTTATAGCTTTTGAAACTGGAGAGTCGGTTACTTATGGACTTTTCTCAGCACAGGAGCGTGGTACATTATTCATAGGACCAGGAGAAAAGGTATATTCTGGTATGGTAATTGGTCAGAGCTCTAGGGCTGAAGATATTGAGCTTAATGTTTGCAAGAAGAAGCATCTTACAAATACTCGTTCATCATCTGCAGATGAAGCACTTACCTTAGTACCACCAAGAGTACTTAGCCTAGAGCAGGCACTTGATTTCATAGATGTAGATGAACTTTTAGAGGTAACACCAGAGTCACTTCGAATTAGAAAGAGAATTCTTGATCCGCTTATGAGAAAGAGAGCTAGCATCAGGAAATAGGAGAATCATGGAAAAGGGAATGATACAAGTATACTACGGAAGTGGGCAAGGCAAATCCGCAGCAGCACTTGGAAACGCTATGCGTATCGCTTCTCAGGGATTGAAAACTATAATTATTCAATTCCTTAAGTCAGAAATCAATTCTGATTATTTTGAAAAGCTTGAGCCAGAAATCAAGCTTTTCAGATTTGAGCGCTCAAAAGAAGGATTTCAAAATCTGTCGGATGAGCAAAAGGAAGAAGAAAAAATCAATATTCTTAATGGATTGAACTATGCTAAAAAGGTACTTGGTACTGGTGAATGTGATTTGCTGGTATTGGATGAGATACTTGGCGTAGTGGATGAGGGAATTATTCCTGAGGATGATATACTGGAGGTCCTTGAGGGTAGGTCAATCAATACAAATGTTATATTGACAGGGACTAGTATTACTCCAGGAATTTTTGAAATAGCAGATAATGTTCTAAATTTACAGCCAGAGAAATAATCTCTGGCTATTTGTGGATTAAGGCAGATAAGGAGGCAAAATGACAAAAGTAGTTATGCATGGTTGCAATGGCCATATGGGAAGAGTGATTACAGAATTATGTAATAATGACAATGAGGTAGAGATTGTTGCTGGTGTAGATAAATTTAAGGGAATTGATAATGCCTACCCAGTTTTTGATACAATAAATGATGTTGATGTGGATTTTGACGTTATAATTGATTTTTCTAATGTGGCTGCGGTAGATGGGCTACTGGATTATTGCGAAAGCAACGCCAAGCCAATAGTATTATGCACAACGGGATTGACAGAGGAAATGATAGCCCATGTTGATAAAGCTAGTAAGTCTGTAGCTGTTTTGCGTTCTGCTAATATGTCATTGGGAATCAATACATTATTTGACCTTTGCAAAAAGGCAACTCAGGTTTTCGCAGATGCAGGCTTTGACATTGAGATAGTTGAAAAGCATCATAATCAAAAGCTGGATGCACCTAGTGGAACAGCATTGGCCTTGGCAGATGCCTGCAACGAAGCATTGGATGAAAAATATGATTATTGTTATGGCAGAGCTGACAGGAGAGAAAAAAGACCAAAGAATGAAATTGGTATTTCAGCCGTAAGAGGCGGAAATATTGTAGGTGAGCATGAGGTAATCTTTGCTGGATTAGACGAGGTTATAACTATAAAGCATACAGCTTATTCTAAGAGCGTATTTGCAAAAGGAGCAGTTGAGGCTGCTAAGTTTTTAGCTGGTAAGCCAGCAGGGCTTTATGACATGAAACAGGTTATTGCTGACAAATAGCAGGATTTAAGACAATATCAGGCGAGGGATTGTTTATGTATATTCAACTTAATTCGCAAATTATACGTTATGAGAAGACCGGCGAGGGCACGCCGGTTATTCTTATACATGGAAATAAGGGCGACCTACATACCTTTGACGGACTTGCAGAGACCATGAGCAAAGACCATACAGTATATGCAATGGATTCAAGAGGTCACGGCGAAAGTGCAACTCCAAAGGAATATCATTATGCAGATATGGCCAATGACGTAATCAACTTGATAAACGCATTAGATATAGAAAAGCCATATTTGGTAGGATTCTCTGATGGTGGCATAATAGCCATATTGGTTGCCATTAAAGCCAGTTCTTTATTATCTGGAATTGTATGCTGCGGTGCAAATCTTACACCAGCTGGCATACATCACAAAGATTTGAGAGATATGAAGAAGGATTACAAAAAAACTAACGATCCTAAAACATTACTAATGCTTACCGAGCCAGATATTTCAACTGCTCAGCTTAAGACTATTTCGGTTCCTGCAATGATTATAGCAGGAGAATACGATTGTATAAAAGAAAAAGAAACTCGCAAAATTGCTGAAAATATAAAAAATTCTAAACTTGAGATTTTGCCAGGGGAAAATCACTTTAGCTATATTCTAGGAACAGACAAGCTATATAAGCACATAAGGGGCTTTTTGGGGTAGAACTTTACCTTGTCTTTGTGAAACATCCATGCTAAAATTGTTATAAAATTGTGAATGAGATTAATGGTGCTTTAAAATGTAACAGTTTATAGAGGTAGGTATGACACGAAGAAGAGCTGATAATAAGGCCATAATTAATAAACTAAATATTATACTAATTGTGGCAGTTGCAGTTCTTTTATCGATCTGCTATGTCAGCACAAGTAATGTTTCTGCAACTAGTCTTACTCATAAAATTGAGCCTACCACAATTGCTACACTAGCTGATGGTTCAAAGGAATATTTCTTCGATTTGAAGGAATATGACTCTAAATATTCAGGAATTATGTTTTATACTTCTCACCAGTTGGTGACAGGGTATAATGCAGGAAAAGTAATATACAAATTCGATAAAACGGGTGGCGTTTGGACATCTACAGCAGGTTCTGGGTATCATTTTATAGATATAAATGAGAAGATGAACCAGTTGGCTGTTATAGTAAAACCTGTATATGATGTGGTTGCTAATCAAAAGCTTGAGTTTTATATTGGCAATTCTCATTCTATGTATGATGAGATTATGCTGAATTCTATGCCGAGATTCTTTGTTAGCCTATTAATAGTAATACTCAGTATATTGATTCTTATCTACTACAGCGTCATGCATGAGAAGCAGCACCTTACAAGAGAGTTGCTATATCTAGGATATTTTTCATTTTTCACTGGAATTTGGTCAATAAATGAAACTGATGTTTCGGCTTTATTAGTTAGAAATAAAGTGGCTGATTCTATAGTTCCTTATTTGTGCCTAATGCTTTTGGTTGCTCCAATGATTATGTTTTTTGACAGCTACTTAGATATCAAGGGCAAACTGTTAAAGCGAATAATGATATGGCTTTCAATGATACAATTTGTTGTACTTACAGTTCTTCATTTTACTAAAATTGCTGAATATAGGGAGACCTTGCCATTTATGCAGATAATGCTATTTGTTTCTGCTGTCTATATGGTGGGTGGAATGATTATCCAACTAGTAAAAAGAAAAATTACTAGACACTTTGAGATATGTGCAGTTGGTTTATCACTATTTTTGGTAGCGGTGATTGTGGACATTGGTCAGTACTACAGAGCTCTTGGGGATGCAGATAGAATAGGTAGATATGTATTCTTGATTTTCATTCTTTTACTTTCTTGGGATATGATTAAGGATGCCAATGAATACATTGAAAAGGGCAGACGAGCTAAACAACTAGAGATATTTGCATTGACCGACAGTATGACAGGATTGTTCAATAGAAATGCATTTGAGACCCATGCAAAGGCGGAGGGAAAGCTGGATGGGGTTGTTGCAGTTGTTGCAGATGCAAACGGCTTAAAGGCTTGCAATGACACCTATGGGCATGAAGCTGGAGATGAATACATTACTATAGTTGCTGATATTTTTAGTGATGTATATGGAAAATATGGCAACTGCTACAGAACTGGCGGAGATGAATTTTGCTGCATAATACCTGCAAATAAGCAGGTCAATGTTGAAAGACTGAGAAAGCTGTTTTTAGCTAAAATATACACAGCAAACCTGCAAGGTGGGCATGACTACAATATTGGAGTGGCAATAGGTGATGCCTGCTACGATTCTAATACTGATAGTGATTTCCGTGCATTGGTAAAGCGCGCTGACGCAAGCATGTACGAGAACAAGCGCAAATGTAAGCTGTCGTAACTCTTTATACAGTAATCGAGTTCATCCAATCCACAAGCTCTTGAAGCCCTTCTTCAGTAAATGGTGCGGTATTAAACTGCTTCTTTTCATCAGGGGTGTTTTCGGAACTGAAAGGTCCAGCCCAAATAGAGACTCTGAACAATAAATCCTCAGAGCCTTCTTCCTGGTATTTTTCAATTTTATAACATTTGTTTCCATCGCTCCCTGTGAAAGAGGGAGCTTTTTTGTAATATCCTAATGATAGGAGTCTGTCTCTATTTATCATGCTTATATTTTATAGAAACTGAAAGACTTTGTCACTAAAGAATGTTATTATAATTATAAATAAAATGATACTTTGGCGACAGAATAATGTAAGTGTCGGCAAAAGGTGTGACATCTTGAGAAATGGGGGCAGCATATGGGGAAAGGTCGTATTTTTAGAATTATTTGTGGCATAATGATAGCTGTTATTATCATTATTTTGATTGTGCTATTTGTCAGTGACGATAGCAACCAGGAAATAGCGGATATAGATATGAATATGCCATACGCAGATACCACAAATTGGATGCAATATTTGTCTGATGATGAGTATCTTTCAGAAATTACTATTCCAGGTACCCATGACAGCTGTGCGCAGAATGTAACATTAGGGTATGTTATGAGATGCCAGAATACGGATATTTCTCAGCAGCTAAACAATGGCTACAGGTATTTGGATTTGCGCATTGCCATGGATGAAACTGATACCGGAAATAGATTAAAGTTAGTTCATAATTTTGCTAACTGCCATGAAAGCGGAAATTTGTTTTCTGATTATCTTTACTTTGACAAGGTGTGTGCTGATATATATAGCTTTTTGGCTAAAGAGCCTACAGAAACAGTAATTGTTAATATAAAAATCGAGGACGATTCACATTCAGTATCTGATATCAGCAAGCTTGTTACAGAGGAAATCAGAAACAATAAGGACTACTGGTATACAGAGGATGCTATTCCGCTACTAGGGGAGGTTAGAGGAAAGGTTGTCCTAATGACAAGATATCAGGACAATACTGGAGTACAACTGACAGGAATTAATTTAAATTGGGCAGAGCAAAATAACACAACACCTATTGATATTCCATATGAGCTGTATGTTTATGATAATTACAGACTGTGGGTACAGGACAGATATAAATATTCTGTGGAAGACAAATATGAGGCTGTGATTGATGGCCTTGAAAATTGCGAAGCAGACGAGAATACATTATTTTTCAATTTTGTAAGTACAAGTGGTGCTGGCAAGATTGGACATCCTCAGGGCTATGCAAAGAATTTGAACCAATTATTTATGGATTATGATTTAAAGGATAATACAAACTACGGCGTAATTATATTAGATTTTGGTGATGAAAACCTTGCCAGACATATTTATTACACAAATTCATTCTAGAATATAATAATTGAGTAAAGGAGAATGTTTATGGAAAACATGACAGAACAAAATATTAACCCAATATTACTAGAGTTCCTTGATACGGACTCCTTTGAGGAAAAGTACAAAATACTAGTTGCTACACCAATTATGGATTTTGACGACCTATTGATTGACAATATGGCATCCTCAATTGACGTTGTTATTGATGATGGGGATATTGAGAGCAGAGTACAGGATTTAAAGGTCTGCGTCAGGACAAGAGCAAAGTTTGAAACCACCCGTTTCCGTAGATAGGAAACGGTTTTGGAATATGCTTGTTTATTGGAGGAAGCAATGGCAAAAGAAAGTACAGAAAAAAGGGCTAAAGTGAGGAAGATTAAAGACAAGCTACTTGCTTTAATTATTCCAGCTGTTATTGTGATGATAATAGTGTTGGTTACAATATCCACCTTGTTATCACGTGACAGAATGCAGGAAATGGCTCAGAGCAATTTGGAGAGTTCCATTGGAAATCAATCAGACAACATTAGTTCATGGTTGAATGAAAATCTTGAGAATTTCGCTGCAATTAAAAGGGGAATTGAGGGAATGAATTTGGATGATGAGGCTTTAGTGCAATACTTGACCTCATATGTTGGGACTAATACAAATTCTCCTAACAGCGTGTATGTGGCTTCTATGGATGGAAGTGTTTTATATGGCCAAGGTGCAGAGATTTCTGTGACGAATCCAACTGAGGAGCAGTGGTTTAAAGAAGGAATGTCTAGGGTAAATATGGCATATGGCAGCCCTTACAAAAATGAGGAGGGGCAGTATGTAATATCTGCATCAGGCATAATAGTTGAAGATAGCGATGTAATAAGAGTTGCAGCAGCTGATGTTACATTGGATCAGATTTCTATAATTGTTAACTCTGGGGTAAAGATGAAAAATGCCAGCTCATTTCTAGTTGATGCAGACGACATGATGATTCTGGCGCACAGAGATGATGCTTTGGTATCCACAACAATAAGCGATAGCAGCTCTGACCCAATAATCAAAGGTGCTTACAAAAAGATTTCAGCATCAGATTATAGCACAGAGGTTATAGACGGCTACACTGTAGCCTTTAGCGAGGTGGCTGGCACTAACTGGGTTTTGGTATCATACATTGCCAACAGCATAATTATGGCAGATATAACAAAGCTTAGCTTGATACTAATAGGAGTTGGAGCAATAGCTGTTATTCTTATTTCTATAATGATAAGCGTGATTATCGGTCGAGTTGTTAGACCTATAGCAAGCATTACCCAGAACATTTCAGCTATGTCTGATGGAGATTTCACAATTGAAGTAGCAAAAGAGTCAAATGATGAAATTGGAGTCATGGGTGAACAGGTCGGAAGGTTTGTTGTATTGATGCGTAAGATGCTAGCAAGTATCAGCAATGAATCTGACAAATTAAAGCAAGAGTCAGATAATAGTGATAGAGTCAGCAAGGACATGTTTGATGCATCACAATCTCAGGAAAATGCTATGGTCAACCTGAAAAATACAGTTGATGAATTGGCACTAGCTGTTAACGAAATAGCAGAAAATGCCACAACTCTTGCAATGGTTGTTTCTGACACTAGAGAAAACTCAAATCAGGCTAATGAAAGCATGAAGGAAACTGTTGAAATCAGTAAACAGGGACGTTCAGATATGGAACAGCTTTCACTGGCTATGGCTGGTATTAAAAACAGCAATGATGCTTTGGTTGAATCTATTAATGAGGTTGGAAAAGCATCAGAGGAAATTACAAAGATTGTTGGTCTTATTGCAGAAATTGCTGATGAGACTAATTTACTTTCACTCAATGCTTCTATCGAAGCTGCTAGAGCAGGAGAGGCTGGAAAGGGCTTTGCTGTTGTAGCTACTGAGATTGGCAAGCTTGCCCAAACTTCTGCAGATAGCGCTGATAATATTGCAAGCCTGATAAATGATGTTGGCAAGGCAATTGATTCAGTTGTTGCCCAAGCAGAAAATAGCGCAAGAAATATTGAGGCAAATAGTGAATTAATTAATACTGCAGTAGAGACCTTTGATAGGATTTACCAGAATATTGAAAAGTCAAATGAACTACTTGATTTAATGATTCAGGATGTTCAGAAGGTTGATGAAGTTTCAACAAATGTTGCTGCGATTTCAGAGGAACAGGCAGCAAGTGCAGATGAGATTCTTGAAACCTCAAAGCATATGGTTGAGCAGGCTCAATCAATTACAGCTAGCAGTCAGGATGTGGCTGACAATTCTCACGAATTAGCAAACACCTCTCAAACTCTTACAGGTTATGTACAGCAGTTCAAGATTGTAAAAGAGGAGGTGGATGAATAATGAAGGCCAAGAATTTGATTAAAAAGATTACAGTAATGCTTCTAACAGTTGCAATGACAGCTGCATTATTTACAGGCTGTGGTAGCAGCAATGGTTCATCCGCTAGTGGTGGAAGTTCTGTAAAAATCTATTATACAGCACCTCCTGATGACGATTTTAAAGCTTTGCTAAAAGCAGCGTTACAGGAAAATGCAAGCAGTGAGGGCGTCACCCTTGATATAGGCGAGGGTTGCAACACTGTCAATGACCAGGTTAATCAGATAAAAGATGCAGTAAGCGCGGGATATGATGTGATAATTTGCCTTCCAGTTGATAGAAGTACTGCTTTGCAGCTGGAGGTTTCAGCGCAGGATGTGCCTATTATATATGTAAACGGAGCACCAGATGAAGAATTCCTTGAAAAGGACAAGTATATGGTAGTTAGTAGCTACGAGATGGATGCTGGTGCATATCAGGCTGAGTATGTATGGAATGCATTAGGAAAGCCTAGTAGCATTAATGCAGTTATATTGAGAGGACCATTGACGCATAATGCTGCAATTGCCCGTTCAGTATCTATTTACAATTATTATAAGGAAAATGGTGTTGAATTTAACGCGGTGTTTGATGATACTGCCAACTGGGACGAGGCTGAGGCAAAGGAAGTGATGGCAATTGTTCAAAAAACCGGACAACAGTTTGATGCCGTATTCTGTAATAATGACTCAATGGCTGTTGGTGCAGCGGAATATTTATACGAAAATGGATACGATTTAAGCAAGATTCCAGTTGTAGGTGTTGATGCTACTGTAGGAGGCTGCCAGTCTATTGTAGATGGAAAAATGCAATTTACAGTTTTCCAGTCAGCCTCAGGCCAAGGTAAGAGTGCAATAGAGTGCGCAAAGGCTTTAGCTACAAAGGGAACAGCTGAAGGCCTTGAAGGACTAACAGATGATGGCCTTTACATTTGGGTTCCATTCGAAAAAGTCGACGCTTCAAACGTAAAAGATTACATGTAGGTGAGCGAGCGGGGGCTTTTGTACATTTAGACATTTTTTTCGGTAAAATAGATAAAAAAAAGAAATTGCATTTTGTAATTTCTTTTTTTTTTGTATAATTATGTCGTGTTGTTTATGTCATATCTATAGTGAGTAGGAGGATATTATTATGGCTATTGATCTTAAACAATACTTAGGACTTCCACATGGCGATATGCCAGGTGACAAGGTTGAAATAGGCGAGGAACACGTAAAGAAAGCACTTGTAATTATGGATCCACTTATGGAAAAATTGGATTCATTGCTTGAAAAAAATGGCAAGGCAGTTGTTGCAGTTTGTGGTGGATCAGGAGTAGGTAAGTCTGAGACCGCATCCTTGATTAGTCACATGCTAAGAGAGCAAGGAATAGGTGCTTACACAATGTCTGGTGATAATTATCCTAGACGTATTCCAATGTACAATGACGCAGAAAGACTTCGCATTTTCCGCTCATCAGGAGTGAAAGGCTTGGTTAAATGTGGCGAGGGCACAATGGAGCATTTTGATATTCTTCGCAAATGGCAAGAGGAAGAAACTGATGCCGATAAAGCTCACGTTTCGGAATATCCATGGGCTGCATCTTATATTAATGCAGGCCGTGCTGGACTAGAGGGATACCTTGGTACAAAAAACGAAATTGATTTTGATGAAGTATCTAGTATTGTAAAAGCTTTCAAATCTGGTCAGAATAAAATCTACCTTAAGAGAATGGGTAGAACAGACTCCGAACTTTGGTATGAAGAAGTTGATTTTTCAAATGTACAAGTTCTAGTTATTGAGTGGACTCATGGTAATAGTGACTATTATGAAGGTGTGGATATTCCAATCCTTCTTAACAGTACACCAGAGGAGACATTAGCTCACAGAAGAGCAAGAAATCGTGATGGTAAAACAGATAGTGCTTTCACCATGCTTGTTCTAGAACTCGAGCAAAACCTTTTAAAATCACAGGCACACAAAGCACAGATTATTCTTTCAAAAGCAGGCGAACTCCTAACGTACGCCCAGTACCAGGAGTTAATGCGGTAAGTGTAATATTTAGATGAGCCCGGCGTATAGCAAGCTTGCATAATGTTGGCAAGCGCGAGCAGGAGGGCCCCATGGAGTTAAGGAGGGACCCTTTAGGGAGGTTCCCTTGGCTCCAATGGGAGATGGCCTGCGGGAGCATGTAATACTTTAGTAGCTTGCTATATGACAGGAGGACTATATGGAGGAATGAAATGAGCAATGGACCTATGCTTAATGCGTACCCAGATTCAATGGGTGGCACATTAGATGATATTGTAAAGGTTTTGAAAAGGGCAGAATTAAAGGATGTATTTGAGTCATTTTATATTTTGCCAAGTATATTTAATACAGATTTAGACCGTGGATTTTCAGTTATCGACTATGGCATTAATGAGGAGCTTGGCAGCCGCCAGGCAGTGGAAGACATTAAGGCCATGGACATCGATCTTAAGCTGGATTTCATTTTGAATCATGCATCTGTATTGTCAAAAGAGTTTCAGGACATTATTAAAAATGGCGACGAGTCAAAATACAAGGATTTCTTTATTGACTGGAACAAATTCTGGGATGGCTGTGGCGAAATGACCGATGCTGGTTATATTCAGCCTGAGGAAAAATATATAAAGGATATGTTTTTCAGAAAGCCAGGATTGCCAATACTAATGGTGAGATTCCCAGATGGAAGAAACGTCCCATACTGGAATACATTTTATCAGGAGGTTCGCTACAAAAAGCTTGAAGCAGAAGACCTGATGGAAAAAATGGATATACAGTATGTGGCTGCTACAAGACTGGCGAGCCTTGTTAATTCTCAGCTTGATGAGGGCAAGGCAGTTTCAGAGCTGGAGCTTGGCAAGTATGAAAAATATCGCAGTGCTGTAATAGACCTGTTGGAGAGTAATCGTAGATATTTAGGCCAGATGGATTTAAATATAAAATCTCCTCTTGTTTGGGAATTCTACGAAAACACTCTAAAGACACTGGCATCATATGGCGCAAAAATCGTTAGATTGGATGCATTTGCATATGCACCAAAGGAACCAGGCGAGAAAAACTTTTTGAATGACCCAGGAACATGGGATTTACTACAGAGAGTTAGAGAGTTGGCAGATAAAAATGGAGTAACATTGCTTCCAGAGATACATGCCAGCTACGGAGAAAAGATTTATGAACTTGTAGCAAGTAAAGGCTACATGACATATGATTTCTTCTTGCCAGGATTGTTGATTCACGCAATAGAAAATCATGATGGCACTAAGCTTGTTGAATGGGCAAAGGAATTGACTGAAAAGGATATTCGTGTGGTTAACATGTTAGGTTGCCATGATGGTATTCCACTTTTGGATTTAAAGGGATTATTACCTGAAGAAGAAATTCAAAAGATGATTGATACCTTGGTATCCCGTGGAGGATTTGTCAAGGATTTACATGGCGCCAAAAATATGTATTATCAGGTCAATGCCACTTATTATAGTGCGTTGGGTGATGATGACAAAAAGATGCTTTTTGCAAGAGCAATTCAGATGTTTATGCCAGGAAAGCCACAGGTGTGGTACTTGGATTTGTTCGCAGGCAAAAACGACCACGAAGCAGTTAAGCGAGCTGGTGCAGGCGGACACAAGGAAATCAACAGAACAAATCTTACTTTAGAACAGATAGAAAAAGAGCTTGAAAGAGACGTAGTTAAGAAGCAAATAGAATTACTTAAGCTTCGCAAGTCTCATCCAGCATTTGGATTTGATAGCAAGCTTTCTATCAATACCGAAGGTTCGGTGGTATCTTTTACATGGACAAAGGATAATGACACCATAACTCTTAAGGCCGATTTTGAAAGCCTTGAGTACGAGATAATTTAATTAATAGAAGGGCTACCTGTAGTTAACAGGTAGCCTTTTTTATGCCCTTTGGAGCTCACATTTCTAACAGGGGAAAATCGCAACTTTTTGTGAATCTTCTTTTGGGTTACATATTTTGTGCTATACTCCAAATATATCGAATTTATAGCTTTTAATGGTTGTATTAGGAGGTAGACTATGGCGGATATACATGAACAGATAAATATACATCAAAATCCTGTGGAAATGCAGAACCAGCAGAGTGATGATTTTGAGGTAGTTGAAAATAGACAAATATACAATACAGAGGATTTTGCCACGCTTTTAGACCATCAGGATCGAATGGTTTATGATTTGGCTGATAAAAAGAATAAGAATGGAGATGCCAAAATAAAAAAACAGGCTGGCATGGGAGTGACGGCAAAGGAACTTGATGAAATCGACATGCTCCTTGATGTGTATGCAAAGGGAAACCTGGAAAAAACTACCGCATTGACTAATAAAGATTTTGAAGAGTATAAAGGACAGCTTCAGTTCAAGCGCACCATGGATATAGCCCAGCTTCTGGTAAATGACCACAGCAAATCCGACTCTAAGGAGATGCAGGATGTAAAGATAGATATTCTGGCTTTATCGGTAGAGATGGAGAGGATGAACTCCGTGCCAGTGTCCAAGGAATCAATTTCTGACATTTCTGCTAAATTTGCAATGAGCCTTAATAGTATCAGCCATTATCTGCATACTAAAAAGCCCCGTTTTTCCACAGGTAAAAAACGCTACAAGCAGGTGCAGAATATGCAGGCCGCCCTTTTTGAGGTTAAAAATGCTTTAGATATCGTCGCCTCCGATATAGATAAGTACGAGGGAAGGACCGTCGGAAGCATACTTGGTATGCGCGAAAGCCGCCAGGGGGATCTTAGAAGAAAAGAGGATGAAAAAAAGGAGGCTCCTAGCATGAGCAAGGATGCTGCCTTTGTGGTAAATCTCTTTAGTGACGGTCATGATTTTTGTGCCTCTTTTGCACAATCTTCTGCCAGAAAGCGTCGCAAGGAGTCGGCAAAGGTAGTGGCACTTAAGCAGACCCTGCGTGGTTTTGTCCCAGATCAGACCCAAATTTTGGACGTGGACATTATGGGGAAAAAGGTGCGTCTCCTTCAGAAAGCGGATAATCGTCTTTATGTAATCGAAAATCACAAAGAGATTCCTCTGGACAAAGGCGCAGCGCGTATGCGCAATGATATCGATGCCAACATGCTAAAAAATGCACAGGCCTATGACAGGGGGGATGTAAACACTCTTTTGAGCACCTATGAAAATGCGTCAACCACTGGTGAGGCGTCTCAGTATCGTACTAATCTAATCCAGTATCTAAAGGATAAGCTTGACTTAAATGATGAAGACTTTACGAATGAGCTTCGTAGATCATTGGTCGCTTATACCAGAGAGTTGATAAACGGCACAAAAACCTTAGAGGAGGTCAAGAATGCCATCTTAAATAATGATGCTGTAAATACCATGATAAATGGTGTGGAGCTGACGGAGATGATGGAGCTCGAAAAAGGAAAAACCGAGGAGATTAACAAAAAGGTCTCCATGTATCAAATCGCAAATGAAGTGGAGAAAAATGACTGGAGTGATGAGGAGAAGTCAGTCAAAAATCTCATGGCCGAGTTTATCTATACCACGGATACCCAGACCATGGACAGAAATGTGGCAACTCCCCAAGATTTTGTTCGCACGGTTCTCTTACAAAACAAAAAGGCCTTGGTTTATCTTTTAAAGGAGGATGGGGCCCAGGGGGATTTGATTGAAAGTATCTTTAAAAAGATGTCACTCAATGAGATAACGGAGGGTGAAGAAAAAAGCTTTGAAAAGTCCATCGCCGCCGAACTTCGTAATCTTAGGGATTATTTAAGGGGAAAGGTAGATACAAAAAAAAGTCCCGAAGAGTTGGAAAGTAATTTGGAGGCATTTTTAAATAGTGACGATATGGCTCTGACAAATAGGTTGAAGCAGTCCTATGACAAAATGCAGGATGGTATTAATGCATCATGTGATATATTACAGGAAAAAGTGACAAAGATGTCAGAGAGCATCTTTACACAAAACGAGGAGAAAGAAAAAGGGCAGACTCTCGACGACATCCTTAAAAACGCAACCCGTGGAGAAAAGGGACAGGGACTGTTTACAAAAAAGGTCTTTGAAAACTACTTCAGCAAAATGAATACCCTTGACAAACGCTCTATGCTTGCATCCGTGCTTCGCGGCTCCAAAAAGGTGATGGAAACTTATTATACTGATAAGGAGCTTGTGAGTGAGATTAAACAAAGGGGGCTTACAGGGTATGACAGTGTATTATTTGTGGAGCGTGATTATAAAAAGTATCCTTTAGATGATGATGACAGAAGACTTATCAAAAAGTACATATTGGACAAAAAGAAAAATGCCCCTGTTCTAAAGGGGCAGGAGGAGCAAAAACTAACGGATGAGGAGCTGCTTAAGGAGTTAGAGGAGATAAAAAAGCAAAAGCCGGCGGGTTACGAAAAGCTATTTCGTAGGGAAAGAGATTTGGAGAAAGAACCTCTTTCTGAAAACGAAAAGAAACTGCTTAATGGATTGCGAAGGGAGAAAAAGAGCCTTTCTATAGGCGCAAACTTCCTAGGAGGCCTGATCCGCGGGGCGGGACCACTGCTTCAGAAGATGATGCAGGGACTGCCTGAGGACTCCCTGCCCCCTGAGCTTCGTGTGGCTATCAGGGATGTAAAGTCAAATCTTCCGCCTATGCCTGAGAGAGTGGTTAAAAGCCAGATTTATGCCATGATAGAAAGGTCAGGCAAAGAGGTTGACCGTATCGAGGTGGTAAAGAGCCTTGGCGCTGCCTCAGTGGGTCAGACTTTCCTGTGTAAGATGTATGGTCCTAAGTTTAAGGAAGGCAAAACCGTGGTAATAAAGCTTTTGCGTTCCGATGTGCAAAACCGCATGAAGCGTGAGGAAAAGGTCATGCTGGAGTGTGCCGGCCAGGTGGACGAGGCAATGAAACAGACCTACGAGGGGCAGCTTGGTATTTATCACAATGAGCTGAATCTGGTAAAGGAAGCGGAAAACATCAGAGCTGGAAGTGTCTACAATGGGAAGTTTGATGACGTGGAGTCAGAAAAGATAAGTGAGGTTATCTCTCCTACTGCCAATTCCCTGGTTCTTGAAGAGGCACCTGGAAAGACTTTGGATAGCATTCTTTTAGATGCCGAAAAGGAAAGGCAGGATATGATGCATCAGGTACTTACCCAGAGAAAAAATCCGGACGGCACCATCACATATTATGATAATGTTGAGTTTAAAAAGGAAAACTTTGAACTGACAAAGGAAGTCAGAAACAAGATGATTGACAAAATCAGCGAGCTTATCAAACAGCGTGATATCATGGCCAACATCTGTAATGGCTGGGTACAGGAGGCTTTGTATGGAAAAGGTTATTACCATGCGGATTTGCACGCCGGAAATATCATGATCTCTAAAGATAAGGGTACCCTGATTGACTATGGCAATGCTGTTACTTTTACCCCAGAGCAGCAGACTGCCATGACCAGGATGATGGGTGCGGCAAACGGAGCTGTAAAACCGGGGGATAATAGCATTGACGTATTCTTCAACAGTTTCATATCGCTTTTGAATCCAGAACAGGATCCTGAGATGAAAGAACTTTTGACTCCAGAAAAGCAGCAGGAGTTAAAGAGTACCTTTGAGGAAATACTTGAAATGGGAAATGCGTCAGAGGGTGGACAGCGACTGGCGGCGGCTCTCATAAAGGCTCAGGAGCTGGGGGTAAAGCTCCCTTCGGAGGTGTACAATTTCTCCCAGGGTCAACTACGCCTACAAAGATCTATAAATGATATTAACGATATGATAAGTAAATACAAAGTGGATATCAATAAGATTGAATCAAGTCAGTCAGCCCAACCAGCACATGTAGACGCGGTGGACTATGTCCAACATCAGGTTCTGATGGGTATATCCGCTGGCAAAGTGGCAAAGGATGTCTCAGGTAATTACATGAGTATATATGAACCTGTGGATAAAGCATCCTTTATAAAGGAGCTTTTGGACAATGAATACAAGGAGGGAGACGAAGAAAAAGGAATACGCGAAGTAGATAAGCGACAGGACTTTGACAACAAATATCTTGACGGTATAAGCGATTACAAAGAAAACGTTTACACTAACATGGGCTTTAAGAGTTGTGAGGACACGGAAGCTTATTTCGCAGGTAAAGAGATAGACAAGGATGGTTTCATAATTGATGAAGAACGTCCTATCCCGCTTGTAAACAAAATGCCTGATTTTTCGGTTATGAGAAAAAAATGGGAAGAGCTTAAGAAGATGGATAAGAACGACGAGAATTATGAAAACGCAAAGAATGAGGTGTATAAGGTCCTATTTCCAAGCTATGATGCAAGCGATCCAATCTATAAAATGTTTGGCGGTAAGTCTAAGATTACGAATGCAAATATTTGTTTTAATGAAATGGATGTAGATTCCGTGGAGGAGTACCTTACAATATATGAGAAGTGGATGCCAAAAAGGATACTACTGGATGATAAAATCCATGAACTTAGAAAAAAACAGGATTCAAAGAAATTGAAAGAAGATGAAAAAACAGCCCTTTGCAATGAGATTTATGAGCTTTACTCCGAACTGCACGAATATCAGCAGGGAAATAGCCCTATCGTGGGTAACTTTGTGCAACAAATTCAGAATTTTATCCAGACAGAGGAATATAAAAAGCAGCTTGCCAATATGTTTGAGGAGCAGACTACTACCACGGTTACTACGGAAAATGGAGAAGAAAAGGAAATCACACTGGGAGAGCTTTTCAAAAAGCAGGTTGATGATTACACGAAGCTGGGCTATGAAAATCACTATATTGATAAGAATAACATTCCAGGCTGGGGAGTAAGAGCGGATATGTCTGCCAAGGACAAACAAAAGATGAATAAGATGGAACGTGAAATGTGTGAAACCTATACTAAAATCGCCAAGCTACAGCTGAAACGGTACTATGAGGGACGTTTTGACAAACAGCCGGATATCAAGAGCTATGATTTTACAAAGGTAATGAAGGATGTTATTGTTGCAAATATCGATGCTACCCTTGTCAGAATGGGAGTGCCTCAGGCGTCACTGTTTATTACAAGACCGATTGCCTTGAGCATGATAAATGGGTAGGGATAGTATATGAGTAATAGGAAAGGATTCGGGTCAAATGCATTTTTATCTGGTAGTAGATAGCGATGGTATACTTAGAATTGAGGAGGAGGAGGGGGGACAGGTGACTGCTTCCCTCATGGGGGACGAAGCCCGTATCTTATCCATTTTCGTCCCTGAAAAGGGGCGAAGAACCGGGATTGGACGGATGCTTCTTTCCTTATTGTCACAGGAAGCCCATAAGAGAAATATCAGACATATAGTAGCGGATTTTGCAGAGAGTATGTCTGATATACAAGGACTATTGAAGGCATGTGGATATACTATGGAGCCTGGTGCGCCTGTCATGTCCATCGACATGGAAAAGCTCCTTTCCTACAATGCAGTAAAAAAACTTTTGAAGCAAAAGAATATGGGAGAGCACTTTATATCGCTTTGGCAGTATCAGCTTATCCATCAAAAATCCGTAGAAGATATATTTAAGGAACTTAAGCTTTTACCTGAACAGTTGGATTTTTCCAGATACCAGCTTGATATGAGTGGATTTGTCTATAATGATGCGGGAAAAAGAGAAGCTGTCATACTCTGCTGCGACTATGGTACATGGGTTCATGTGGAGCGTTTGGATGTGTCTGGGGAACCTGATAGTCCCGCTTTCATGGTGGCCGCCCGGGGAATGATAGAAGAAATCATGGAGCGGGATGGTGCCGATCACTACAGCAGGCTGACCTATATGGCACTGGATGGAAAGCTGGGTCAGGCACTAGGGAAAATCAGTGAAAAGCTTTTGGGAACCATCTTTGCCCAAAAGGAAGTGGAGCCTCCTTTGGAGCAGACAGAGCTTACCGTGGATATTTTTCCTGATGAAAAGGACGATTGGATAGAAGAGCTTCGTGAAGTGCCGTTTGCATACAGCATCTCCTTTACCAACGCTTGTAGGAGGGCGCAAAAATCATCTCGGAATTGTGATAGCGGCGGTCGTTAGTAACTTCTTCGCCGAACCAGTCTGGGGCTGTGAAGTTGTTTGCTTCATCTACTGATGGAAACTCTACCTCTGCCATAATCAGACCATCCATGTGACCAGAAAAAACATCAAGCTCGATAGTGTATGGTGACAGCGGAATGAGATAACGGCGTTTAGTAATAAGGTTTCCATCCACTTTTGTAACAAGGTGGTCATAGCCTTCCTTAGAAAGCTCTGCCTCGATTTCCTCATGGGCAAGTAAACCACTGCCTTTATATGTAAGGATGTATTTATCAGCCTTTTTTCTGATACGTACTACTGGATGAGTACATAGATATCCCTGTTCGATTTCTACGTACGGATATTTTGATAAATCAGGCAAATTTTTAATTAAAAACTTTCTTTCGATTTCCATTGTATTACCTCCATGCATATGGTAGCATATTGCCCAAAGTATATAAATGCCTTGAAAAGTATATGGTTTTGAGGTAAAATCATGTATACAAGTGTGGCTTAGAGCCAGTTAATTAGGTCAAAAGACCCATTTTAGGGTCATTAAAGGAGGATTTTATAATGATTACAGCCGGTGATTTTAGAAACGGTATGACTATCGAAATGGATAATCAGGTTTACCAGGTTATCGAATTCCAGCATGTAAAGCCAGGTAAGGGTGCAGCTTTCGTTCGTACTAAGCTTAAGAATATCAAGAACGGTGGTGTTACAGAAACATCTTTCCGTCCTACAGAGAAGTTCCCAGCAGCTCGTATTGATCGTAAGGATATGCAGTATCTTTACAATGATGGAGAGCTATACAACTTCATGGATGTTGAGACATACGATCAGGTTGCTCTTACAGCAGATCAGATTGGTGATGCTCTTAAGTTCGTTAAGGAAAATGAAATCGTTAAGATGCTTTCTCACAACGGTTCTATCTTCTCAGTTGAGCCACCTATGTTCGTAGAGCTTCAGATTACAGATACAGAGCCAGGTTTCAAGGGTGATACAGCTACAGGTGCTACAAAGCCAGCTACTGTTGAGACAGGCGCAGTTGTTTACGTTCCTCTTTTCGTTGAGAACGGTGAAACAATCAAGATTGATACAAGAACAGGGGAGTACTTATCAAGAGTTTAAGATGGATTACAGAGAATACCCGCTTTCAGAGCTACTAAAAAATAGAAAAATATTTACAGTCTTTGACGAAGAATTTCAAAAGGACACATGGCTAGACACTACAGCCTTGCTTGGAAGCGAAAGTACAATCAATCAGCTATATCGCGATGGCACAGTGCCTAGCGAAACACTTGATAGGATAGTGGAACGACTCTCCAAATAAGCTTTGATAATAAGATGACCTTGGCAGTTTTGCCAAGGTCTTTTTTACAATTCTTTCGTCCGCATCATACTTGGACGAATTGTAAAACTTTGTAAGAACACCTACAAATAAATATGCAAGATTTCACATTTAGATAATCTAAAATCTGCGATTATTTCCGCTACTGGCGTGTGAGGCCATTACTAAAAACAAGAATGCATGAGTACCGAAAAGAACTTAATATACAACAGGCAGAATTGGCAGAGATGGTTGGGGTTCGTAGAGAAACGATTGGTAAATTAGAGAATGGGAAATATAATCCACCCATTAAACTAGCTATGGATATTGCCAAAGTGTTTGGAAAAACTGTTGAGGATGTTTTTATTTTTTTGGATGAAGATGACGGGGCAATGTAAAAGCGACCGTATAGATGCCTTTTAGGCATTATAATAGCGTAGGTGAATACCTACGCTAAATTTTTTAATGTCAAAAGCAATGAATCAAATAATTAAGCAGCTTTTTGATAGTCAATTACAGAAATTTCTTGCATTATTTTCTTAGCTGATTCAACTAAAACTTCTAGCTTAGCTGAAACATCGTCGGTAAAGGTAATCTCACCGCATATAGGGCATTCCAAGCAGGGAACGTTTTTCACAACAATAATGCAATCATTATATTCTACGGTAAAAGTTGTTTTTGTATTAAGTTTATCTTCAGAAAAACATGCGTTACACATAAACTACTTCCTCCTAGTTTTCAAATCTTCTAACTAATGTACATTATCAGGATAATATGCTGAAATAATTAGAACTTTTTTACCGTTAAATCCTACAACAACATGTATATAAGTGTCATTCGATATCTTTAGCCCTAAAACCAAACAGGCTGGAAGAGAACCATACGAATAATTATCATCTATATATTCTATTTCAAAGCTTAGATTTTGTAAATTAAATAAACTTTAAAAATGAGGTAGCTATTAAAGAGATGCTGCATTATTTCACAATTTTTTAATAGTGTATACATGTTGGATTTGATAATATATCAGTAGAGTGATTACGAGGAGGAAAAGCATATGGAAATTACAATTTCAGACTCTATTAAATATATTGGATGTGATGATAAGACAATCGACTTGTTTGAAAGCCAATATCCAGTACCTAACGGTGTTTCTTATAATTCCTATGTTATCTTAGATGAAAAGGTAGCCGTTATGGATACAGCGGACCCTAGAGTTACTAATGAGTGGCTTTTAAACCTGGAAAGAGAACTGCAGGGGAAAGCGCCTGATTATCTGGTGGTTTCTCATATGGAGCCAGACCATGCAGGCTCTATAAAAGTATTTTTGGAGAAATATCCTAATACAACTGTCGTTGGAAATGCCAAGACATTTCAGATGATGGGGCAGTTTATGGATGCAGGCTTGTTTGATGGTAGAAAGCAGATTGTAGCTGAGGGGGACATGCTTTCACTTGGAAAACATGAGCTTACTTTTGTCATGGCACCTATGGTTCATTGGCCAGAGGTAATGGTAGAGTACGAGTCTACAGAAAAGATTCTTTTTTCTGCTGATGGCTTTGGTAAGTTTGGGGCACTTGATGTGGATGAGCCTTGGATAGATGAAGCTCGTAGATATTATCTTAATATTGTGGGTAAGTATGGTGCATCAGTTCAGGCTTTGTTGAAAAAGGCTTCGGCATTGGATATACAAAAAATTTGTCCTCTACATGGTCCAATCTTGACAGAAAATTTAGATTACTATATTAACCTTTATGATACATGGAGCAGCTATAAACCTGAGGAGGAAGGGGTTCTTGTTGTGAGCGCTTCCATTCACGGCAATACTAAAACGGCCGCCCTTAAACTTAATGAAAAATTGCAGCAGGCAGGAGTAAAAACTCAATTTATTGATATTACCAGGGATAGCATGTCTGAAGCGGTAGCCAGAGCTTTTTACTATGACAAGATGGTTTGCCTAGCATGTACTTATGATGGTGGACTTTTCCCGCCAATGCAGGATTTCCTACATCATCTTACCGCTAAAGCATACCAGAACCGTAAGGTGGCATTTGTAGAAAACGGTACTTGGGCTCCACAGGCAGCAAAATGCATGCGCGCAATCTTAGAACCAATGAAAAATCTGGAATTCGTAGAACCAGTGGTAACAATCAAATCCACCCTACAGGATGAAGCTCAGTTGGATGAGCTTGTAGGTGCACTGAAATAACTAATTTTATGTATTTAAATGAGCAAGTAGTAAACAAGCTCTGATAATTCTCAAATGAGGCGTGTTGCCGAATGGAGAATTCATCAGGCTTGTTTGCGTAACTTGCGGAGTGAAGCATTACGGGAGGTGTATATGGCAGTAGAAGTAAATCCAAGAAAAGTAGCGATAATTGGTGCGGGCTTTGTAGGTTCCGCAACAGCATTTGCCTTGTCACAAAGTAGTATGTTTTCAGAAATGGTCCTAATAGATGCGGACCACGAAAAAGCTGAAGGTGAAGCAATGGATATTAGCCATGGTACACCTTTCACCAAGCCAGTGAAGATATACGCAGGTGATTATGATGACATAAAGGATGCAGCAATTGTAGTTGTAACTGCAGGAGCAGGCCAAAAGCCAGGTGAGACAAGATTGGATCTTGTGCACAAAAATGTTGGAATTTTTAAATCAATTATTCCAGAGATAGCAAAGCGGGATTTTGGAGGCATCTTACTTATAGTTGCAAATCCTGTGGATGTTTTGACTTTAGCAGCTCTTAAGCTTTCAGGTTTACCAGAGAATAGGGTTATTGGCTCTGGAACGGTGTTGGATTCAGCCCGTCTAAAGACAGAGCTTGGTGAGCATTTAGGGGTTGATAGTCGTTCGGTGCATGCATTTATTATTGGCGAGCATGGAGATAGTGAAATAGCAGCGTTTTCTAGTGCTAATGTATCGGGAATTCCTTTAAATGATTTCTGCGAAATGCGTGGACATTTTAATCATGAAGCTTCAGAAAAGGCGATTGCAGAAAGAGTAAAAAATGCTGCATATGAGATTATTAAAAGAAAGCATGCAACCTACTATGGTGTTGCAGTTGCAGTAAAACGAATATGCGAGGTAATAGTTAGAGATGAAAGGTCTATCCTTTCAGTTTCATCTATGATGCATGGGGAATATGGAATTGACGGCATATGTCTTTCAATGCCTGCAATTGTTGGTAAGAATGGACTGGAATCAAAGGTTCCAATTTCTCTTGATGAAGATGAAATAAAGGCTTTGCAGGAATCTGCACGTACTTTAAAGGAAGTAGTAGATACGATAGATTTTAATATTTAAATAATTGCTTTAAAGTGCCTATAAACTCGGCAGAAATAAAAAAAGAGGGAAACCACATAAAAAATGACGGCTTATTTTGTTGAATAAGCCGTCATTTTTTTTGCATAATTAAAGTGCAACTTAAAGAAAATTTTAAATTTGGAGGCTTCTATGATAAAGGAATTATGGAATAATGATTGGCTATTTTGGAACAGCAAGGATGCTTTTGCCCTTGTGTGGGATATTCCTGAATGTGCCAGAAAAATAGATTTGCCACATGATGCTATGCTGGAAAATACAGCACATGCTGATTCATTGAATGGCGGAAATACGGGCTTTTATGATGGAGGCTCATATACTTATGTAAAAATGTATGAGTCTAAGCCTCAGGATAAAAATAAGAATATAGTGCTACGTTTTGACGGTGTATATATGAATACATTTGTATATGTCAACGGGCAGCTTGCAACAAATCGTCCATATGGATACTCCCAGTTTTACGCACCTATTTCTCACCTATTAAAGGCGGAAGGCGCAAATGAAATCCGTATTCAGGTTAGAAACGGAACAATGGGAAATAGCCGCTGGTATTCTGGAAGTGGCATTTATCGGGATGTGTATTTGATGACCTCAGGCAAGACATATATTAAGGAAAATGGTCCTAAGGTATTAACAGAGGCTTGCAATGAAGATGAAGCTACATTAAAGCTTTCTGCAACTGTTGTAAATAAGGATTTTGCAGCAAAGGAATTAACTCTTCGGTTTGAAATATATGATAAAGATAATAAATTGGTTGCTCATGAAGACTGTGAGCTTTTTGCAAAGGGTAATGATGAATTTAATTGCTTTGCAAGGGTTCATTTGGAAAATCCAGCCCTTTGGTCTGATGAGACACCAAATCTGTATACAGTCAAAGCGATTTTGTTAGAGTCAGAAAAGGAAATTGACTCTGATGAAAGCAGCTTTGGTATTAGAAAGCTTTCCTTAGATGCCAGAAATGGACTTAGAGTAAATGGAAAATCGGTAAAACTTAGAGGTGCATGCATTCACCATGACAGCGGTATCCTTGGCGCAAAGACTTATTACGAAGCCGAGTATAGAAGGGTAAAAATCCTAAAGGATGCAGGCTTCAATGCTCTTAGAATTTCGCATCAGCCTGCGGCACCTGCTTTGCTTAAAGCCTGCGATGAGCTTGGTATGTATGTGATGGATGAGACCTTCGACATGTGGACAAGAGCAAAAACAGACTATGATTATAATCTTTTCTTTACTGATTGGTGGAAGAAGGATGTAGAGTCCATGATTGAAAAGGATTATAACCATCCAGCAGTAATTTTATATTCTATCGGAAATGAAATTCCGGAGATTGGTACAAATGAGGGCTCAAGACTGGCTGCAGATATTAGTGCTCTTTGCCATGAGCTTGATGATAGTAGATACACTCTTGCTTCAATAAATGGTGTATTCGCCGCTGGAGATGCTGTACCAAAAATCACAGCTGATATTGTGGGAGAGGTTAAAGATCAGGACGATTCTGTTAATGTAAATGATTTCATGACTATCATGGATAAATACATGGATAAGATTGTTGTCCATCCTGAGATTACTTCTAGATTAAAGAAGGCATGCTCTGCTACAGATATTGCTGGATACAATTATATGACTGCCCGCTATCAATTGGATGCAAAGGAAGAACCAAATAGAATTATGGTTGGCTCAGAAACTTATCCACCTGAAATTGCAATCAATTGGAGAGAGGTAATGAAATACCCACAGGTCATTGGTGATTTCACATGGACAGGCTGGGATTATCTTGGTGAAGCCGGAGTAGGAATTCCTGCATATAACTGGGGTGAAGGCGGCTTTGGAGCACATTTCCCAGCAAAGCTTGCTTACACAGGAGATATAGATATTACTGGAAATAGAAGACCACTTTCATATTATCGTGAAATTGTGTTTGGACTTAGAAAGGCGCCATATATTGCAGTACAAAACCCTGCTCATTACGGTGAAAATTTGATAAAGACACCATGGGTTATGAGTGATGCTATTTCAAGCTGGAACTATGAAGGATATGAAAATAAGCCGGTAGTTATTGAGGTATATGCCACAGGAGATGAGGTAGAGCTTTTCTTAAATGATGAATCATTAGGAAGAAAGCCTATTACCCCTCAGGATGTAAATAGAGTTACTTTTGAAGCTAAATATGCACTAGGTTCATTAAAGGCAATAGCTTATGAAAACGGAAAAACTATTGGTGAATATATTTTGAAAACAGCAGGCGAGTCTAATCTTACAGTGGAAGTAGATGAAAATACTCCAGTTGAATCAAGGATTAAATACATAAATATAGCTGTAAAAGACGAAAATGGAATACTTAAAACTGACAAGGATGAAAAAATTACTATTGAACTAGAGGGTGATGCCACATTGTTAGGATTTGGTTCTGGCAATCCTAAGGCGCAGGATTCATACCTTTCAAATGTGACAAGTACTTGGAATGGATTAGCCACTGCTGTTGTATTAAAAGGTAATAGTGATGCATCGATTAAAGTTACTTCTGAAGGTGGTAAAAAAACAGAAATAATTATTTAAATATTAAAAAATGTCGGTTTTGATAAAAGAATTTACATGGTTAGGGCGTGAAACGCAGGGTATTATAGTTTTAACAAATAAAGTTTCATTCAAAGGAGAAGAACAATGGAGAATAACTCAGTAACAAAAAAATCTGAAGTTAGCACAGCCTTTAAGTGGTTCCATGCTACATCAGTCAGCGGTAGTGCTATGATGATAGCAGCTGTATTGGCCAGCTATTTGTCAGTGTACATGACAGATACTTTGCAGATTCCAGCAGCTACTGCATCGTTGATTATGTTTATAGCTACATTATGGGATGCAATTAATGATCCTATGATGGGTGTTATTGCTGATAATACCCATACAAAGTGGGGTAGATACCGCCCATACTTTGTTGTAGCTCCTATACTTTTAACATTTTTCGGAACTATGGTTTGGGTTGATTGGGGATTTGCTACAAGTACAGCAAAGGCAATCTACATTTTAATTATGTATATTGGTTATGGAATGACAGTTACAATGTACACAATGCCACAGATGGCTATTCTTCCAGCAGCAGTTAAGAAGGATAAAGAGAGAAATCTTATTATTACTATGGGCGCTGGATGTACAGCAACAGCTTTTACAATTGGTAACACATTTACTCCAAACATTACAGCGTTCTTTGAGGCTCATGGCTTCTCAAATGGATACGTTCCATATATGCTTATTGCAGGAGCACTTGCATTTGTTTCATTCTGGGGACTTTTTGCAGTTTCAAAGGGACAGGAAAAATACTTAACAGAGCCTGAAAAGAATCCTTTTAAGGGAATTGGAATGGTTCTTCGTCACAAAGAAGTATATCCAAATATCGTTGCATGGATTTGTGCATCAATGGGATATGGCTTGATGTTCTCATCATCAGTTTATTATATGATGTATTATTATGAGAGACCTGATTTAATCGGTGCATACATGGGTGTTATTTCAATCGGTGCCCTTGTTTCCATGGTAGTTGCTATGCCAATTTTCTTGAAAATATTTAAGACAGGACAGAGAGCTCTTTGTGTATCACAGATTACATCAATTGTTTTATACATAATCTTGTTCTTCTTTGGAAAGACAAATTTTGTATTCTTATGTGTATTGACATTTATTTCATCAGTGACAAGTGCAATGCAAAACGCTCTTGTAAACATCTTAGTAAATGACACAATCGACTTTGTAATGTACAAAGAAGGTAAGACAGCAAACGGTTTAGTATCAGCAATCAAGGGCTTTGCTCAGAAGTGCGGTAATACAGTAACATCTTCTGGTATTCTTGCAATTCTTGCTATTTCAGGATATGTAGCAGGAGCAATTGGACAGCAGCCAGAGTCTGCAATGTTTGCTTTGAACTTTATCAAATTTGGTGCACCTTCAGTAACTGGAATTATTGTTATCCTTTGTGTAGTATTTGGACCTATTAAGCATTACAAGGCTGAAATAGAAGAAATGAAAGCAAAGATGCATAATGAAGAGGGTCATTAAATGTTAAATTACGAGATTTTAGAAAAATCACCATTTTGCCTGGGCCAGTCCCAGGTAAAATGGGTTAAAGAGACAATTGAAAATATGACAGAGGAGCAGAAAATCGGTCAGATTTTTTGCCCTATATGCGGCGAAACTGAGCCAGAAAAAATAGAGGCATTTGTTGATGAATTCAAGCCTGCAGGAGTGTTATATAGGCCAATGCCTGCTGAGGTTGTTCAAAATTGTCATAGGATTTTTCAACAACATTCTGAAATTCCAATGCTTCTTGCTGCAAACCTTGAATCTGGCGGTGTAGGTATAGCAACCAATGGAACATATTTTGCAAGACCAATGGGAGCAGCTGCAACAAAGAACAAGGAAAATGGCTATCGTCTAGGATATATCTCTGGAAAGGAAGCCAAGGCTGTAGGCTGCAACTGGTCCTTTGCTCCAATTTGTGATTTGGATAAAAACTATATGAATCCAATCATGAATGTACGTACATACGGAGATAACGTAAATACGGTAATTGACTTTGTAAAGGAACAGCTTAGGGGCTTGGACGAAAATGAAGTGGCAGCTGCCGCAAAACATTTTCCTGGAGATGGAGTTGATTTTAGAGACCAGCATCTTGTGGCTTCTGTGAATAGTCTAAGTGTAGAAGAATATGATGAAAGTTATGGAAAAATCTGGAAAGAGGTTGTAGATACCGGCATACTTTCTATAATGGTTGGACATATT
Organism: Pseudobutyrivibrio ruminis; assembly: GCA_015057305.1. GTDB lineage: Bacteria > Bacillota > Clostridia > Lachnospirales > Lachnospiraceae > Pseudobutyrivibrio > Pseudobutyrivibrio ruminis_F. Next base: position 67,182 of record SVES01000003.1, read on the forward strand.
TTACAACCTGCTTACAGCAAATATTTTAATCCAGATTTGAAGGATGAAGATATAATGCCAGCAACATTATCTAAGGAAATTCTTGGTGGATTGCTTAGAGAAAAGCTTGGTTTCAACGGAGTCATAGTAACTGATGCCACACCAATGGTTGGCTTTACAGCTGCAATGAGTCGTAAGGACTCTCTTGCTGCCAGCATTATGGCAGGCTGTGATATGATTTTGTTTAACAAGGACATTAGAGAGGACTATCAGTATATTAGAGATGCCCTTAAGGATGGAAGACTTACTAAAGAGCGCTTGGATGAGGCAGTTCTTAGAATACTTGCAATGAAGGCTGCTATGAAGCTTCCTGAAAAAAAGGCAGATGGTACAATAGTTCCAGATGCTTCAGCGCTTTCGGTTGTTGGCTGCAAGGAGCATAAGCAGTGGTCAAAGGAATGTGCTGACGAGGCAGTTACTCTTGTAAAGGATACCCAAAAGCTACTTCCTATATCACCTGCCAAGTATAAGAAAATCAGACTTTATTATATTGAAGATAGAGCTGGTTTAGGCTTCAAGGATGGTGAAAGCGAGATTGCAGTATTCAAGGATTTACTGGAAAAAGAAGGCTTTGAAGTGAATGTTTATGATTATAGTAAGCCTGATTTTTACGAAATGTTTGAAACAGGAGTAGGCTATGCCAAAGATAAATTTGATTTGGCTATCTATGTGGCATGCATTGATACAGCCAGCAATCAGTCGGTTCGCAGAATTGACTGGGTTCATCTGATGGCCGCTGATGCACCATGGTTTGTCAATGAAATCCCTACAATGTTTATATCTGTGGCAAATCCATACCACCTTGTGGATGCGCCTATGGTAAAAACTTTTATCAACGCTTACACACCAACAAAAGAAGTTTGTGAGCAAGTGGTAGAAAAAATAATGGGCCGCTCGAGCTTCAAGGGTGAAAGCCCAATTGACCCATTCTGTGGTATTTGGGGTAGTAAATTTTAAATAGAAATGCTTAAGCTTCTTCCTCCTGTTCCGTGGAGAATGGGATGAAGGGGCTTTCATTTTTGTTGTTCTTTCGGTATTCCGCAGGAGAGCATTTGTATGTTTGTCTGAAAACTCTAGAAAAATGATCTGCAGAATTGTAACCTATCTGCTCTGCAATTTCGTTTATCTTTAAATCAGTATTTATAAGGTAATTAATGGCATCCTTTAGTCGCAATTTCTTAATTAAGTCTGTAAAGTTTTCCCCGGTGTTTTGTTTAATTAGAGTGCATAGATGTGGCTCACTATAATGGAAAAATTCTGCCAGAGAGGATAATGTCAAGGTGCGATAATTATGCTGGATGTATTGCAGCACAAGGGAAAAATCTGAACCGATTTCATAATTATAAAAAGCCATAGTTTTGCTATAATTTCTGAGCATATTGCAGAAGAGCAAATTAATAATACTTATACAGCAACCATTGCTGTATTCATCCTTGTTGGATGATTCAATGAGTAGCTTTCTAAGTAAAATTCTACATTCCATGTTGTTTCCAGTGAAAAGCATAAGATAATTTGAATGATTATCATTTCTCAGTATCTGCCTAAAAAAGCCAGAAAGTAAATCTTGATGGCTCATGGTTGATGAAAACACGCTGTCGAAGGTACTTCGTCGAATGCATATCGTATATACGATACTAGAAGCATCGTTAATAAGAAAATCATGTTTAGAACCAGGAGCGATAATATTGATTTCTCCTGCATGCATAGTATGGGCCTCTTCTTCAAAATAAAATACAGCTTCCCCTTTGACTACAAAATTAAGCTCAAAATAATTATGAGTGTGGGAAAAATGCCTAGTGAACCTAGGATGCCGAATGGTAAATACATCATAGAATTTGGGAATCATGCGCTCTTCCACAACTTCTGAATTCATTCCATTTTGCATGGAAAAAGTTATAGGGATAGTATCTACAACCTTATCAAAATCCTCGTCACTGATTAACATGGCATCTTCAGGAATATGCATTCTTGTAGGCACAGAATCCATTAGACCTTTTTCCTGCATTCGCGCCATCATTTCTGTGAACTGGAGCTTTAGACCGGTACGAGCATAGTGGTCATTCATCTCATTTTGAAATTTGCCATATGTAGTATAAACATTCATAGTAATCTCCATATAGTAGTGAACAATCTTTAGGATATCAAGGAATCCTCCCGCAAGCGGGTCCCTCCTTGATATATTTATTATTACAAAGATTGTTGAAAAGATAAAGAGAAAATTTGCTGTGTAAAATAGTAAGACAATGGCAAAAACCAGAATTACTGCATTAAATTATAATGGGATTATCTGAAAAAATGACGGGTACAAAATGGTGATGCGGATATATAATATATATTGTAATTAGTTCGGAACCGGAATATATTAAGGAGGTTTTTATGAGAATAGAAACAATTAAGCTATGGGAAGGCAGAGATGATGTGGAACTTACAATGTTTTTAAATTTGGATGACCCATTTCTTAAAATCAAAAGAAAAAGACCGGCCATAATAGCAGTACCAGGCGGTGCATATCAGACATGTCCTAGACATGGACATGAAGGAGACCCAGTGGCAATGGCATTTGCAATTGATGGATATCAGGGATTTGTTCTTGAATACTCTAATTCCACAAAAGCGCCAGAGGGAAAGGCGTTATTTCCAGCACAAACAATTGACATGGCAAAAGCAGTGTTGACAATTAAAGAGCATGCCGACGAATGGGATATTGACCCAAATCAAATTTCTGTAGTGGGATTCTCGGCAGGAAGTCATGTGACTGCCATGTATGCCACCACATATAATACATCAAATAAAGAAATGTTACTTGAAAAGCTAGGATGTAAAATTGATGATTTAGATATTATGGCAGCTCTTTGTATTTATGGTCTTCATGATTACGTACTTCAAGAAGATTTTAATGCAAAACATCAGAACTTTATGTCAGATGGAAAAGGTAACGAACCAATTTTTGGAAGTGCACATCCTGATGAGGAAACATTAAAGAAGTATAGTCCTGTGGAAAATGCTACAACAAATATGCCACCAATGTTTCTAGCTCACGCAACAAACGATGCACTTGTGCCCGCTATGCACACCATTAGGATGGCAGAAAAGCTCCAGTCTATAGGCGTGCCATATGAGTGTCATTTGTTCCAATATGGTGACCATGGATTTGCTCTTGGTCGAAATGTATTTGAGCCTTTCAAGGATAGCTTAACCCATGATGCGGCAGCATGGGTTCCAATGGCGAAGACATTTTTACAGCATATGATTGATGAGACTACGCTAGAGAAGGAGAAGAATCCTTTCTTGGAAATGCCATTTTAATAGTGCTTCTACAAACAATGAGAAAGTCTTTTAATCATTTTTGTATTAATTTCAATTTTGCTTGCATGGTATGTTTTTGTTGATAATTGGCTGATTAATTGTCTGGCGGCTGTTTGTCCAATATATGTACGTGGAACATCCATTGTAGTAAGACTAGGCTCGATAATGCGGCTTTCCGAAATATTATCAAAGCCAATAATAGCTATGTCATCAGGGACTTTATAACCTCTTAGTTTGAAGGCTTTGATGGCGCCAATGGCTATCATATCATTATCAGCAAAATATGAAGGAGCAATATCAGTACCTTCATCAAGTATTTCAAGCATATCAGCCATTGCGTCTTCAATGGAAGGCGCAAGGCGATGAATTATAGAACGGGATTTTGACATCCCGTTCTCTTTTATTGCTTTAAAATAGCCTTCCTGTCTTGCTTCGAAGTTGTAAATGTTATAGCTGGACTGTAAATAGCCTGGTTGCTTGCCTGTGATGCCGATTAAATAGCTTGTGGCAACGTAAGCCCCCTGGGAATTATTTATAAGAACGCTGTTGCAGTCCAAGGATTCAAAATAAGAGTCAAGTAATGTAAGAGGAATATTAAGATTAATAAATTTTTGGCAGGTGTCCTTTGATATTTCTGTACCAACAAGCACAATTCCAATGCAGTCATTTAGTCTCAGTTCTTCAAAAAGTTCATTTAAATCATCTGTTTTTTCATTAAATTGAACAAGTCTTGTTCCGATTTTATTTTTTTGACATTCGCTTTTTACCCCTTCATACAGTTCATCGAAAATAGGAGTGTAGGAAAGTATGGCATTACTAGCCTTATAAAAAATCACGTAAATAATACCAGAAATGGATTCTGAGGTTTTAATTTTTGTAAAGTCGAAGCCTGCTTCCTCTGCGGCTCTTATTACCATTTGCCTGGTTTCAGTGCTGACCCCTGCTTTATTATTTAGTGCCATTGATACGGCAGTAGCACTTAATCCTAATTGCTTTGCAAGCTCTTTTGCAGTAATAGACATAAATCCTCCAAAAAGATAAAGAATGAAATAAAGTAAAAATAAAGTTGATAAAACTTTATATTCCGTTGGAATAAAGTATAAATCAAGCTATATTTAAAATCAAGAAGTAGAAATGCACTAAGGCATTATTAAAGGAGGATAACTATGGCAACAATAAAACTTGGTTTTGCACCTACAAGACGAAGCATTTTCAGTGCACCTGCAGCAGTAGAATATGCGAATTATACAAGAGATAAATTAAAAGCGATGGGGGTAGAGTTTGTAGATATTACAGATATTGCAGAGGATGGTCTACTCCATGATGAAGCTGATAGATTAAAAATAGAAGAAAAGTTTAGAAAAGAGGGAGTAGACGGATTATTTTTCCCACATGGAAATTTTGGCACCGAATATGAGGTGGCAAGACTTGCAAAAAGCATGAATTTGCCTGTTCTTCTATGGGGCCCTCGTGATGAGAGACCTGATGAAAAGGGTGTCAGACTAAGAGATAGCCAGTGCGGAATATTTGCAACTGGAAAGGTTCTTAGAAGATTCAAAGTTCCATTTACATATCTTACAAATTGTAATTTAGAGGATGAAGCATTTGAGAAAGGAGTTAAGCAGTTCCTTAGAATTTGCAATGTAGTAAAAGCCTTTAGAAATATAAGAATACTACAGATTGGACCTAGACCATTTGATTTTTGGTCAACAATGTGCAATGAAGGAGAGCTTCTTGAAAAGTTCAATATTCAACTAGCGCCAATTCCTCTTCCAGAATTAACAGCAGAAATCAAAGCAGCTAAGGAAGAAGGCACAAAGGTAGCAAAGACTATTGAGTATTGTAAGGAAAATTTCAACATTCAGATTAATGATGAACAGCTTGAAAATGTTGCAGCTCTAAAGGTGGCTATGAGAAATCTAGCAGATAAATATGGTTGCACAGCAGGAGCTATTCAATGCTGGAATGCCCTTCAATCAGAAATTGGCATTATGCCATGTGCAGCAAACTCTCTATTAAACGAAGAAGGCTTCCCTGTTGTCTGCGAGACAGATATTCACGGAGCTATTACAGCATTAATGGTTGAGGCTGCCGGTATGGATGAAAGCAGAAGCTTTTTTGCAGATTGGACTGTAAGACATCCTGACAATGACAATGGCGAGCTTTTGCAGCACTGTGGACCATGGCCAATATCATGTGCAGGCTGTAAGCCAACAATTGGCTATCCACTTGCCTTTGACCATCCGGGGGCTGTGGAAGCAGAAGCAAAGCATGGTCTTTTAACCTTAGCTCGCTTTGATGGAGACGAAGGGGAATACTCACTACTTTTAGGAAATGCCAAGGGAATAGATGGACCTTACACAAAGGGAACTTATCTATGGGTTGAGGTTGAAAATTGGCCACGACTTGAAGCAAAAATCGTAGAAGGACCGTACATTCATCACTGCGTGGGCATTCACCAGGATGTTGTGCCTGTGCTCTATGAAGCATGCAAATACATAGGAATCAAGCCAGACCTTTACGATGACGTAGAGCAGGAGGTGCTGGATAAAATTCACTGTATCTAAGATTTGCGCTCTGTTACGTTGACAAGCATAATGATTTCTTTGTTCGACAACATGTCTCACAAAGAAATATTATAGCTTGTCAACTACAGAGCTTAGGTTGAGGTGTAACAGCACCGTATTATTTAGATGAGCTCGTAGCAAACAAGCTCTGATAATTCTCAAGCGAAACGTGTTGTTGAGCGGAGAATTCATCAGGCTTGTTGGCGTAACGAGCGGATTGGCGAGGTAGATTATGAATGAAAAGGAATTGACTTTGAAGGCCTTGGATTTACGCAAGGTTGTAGTGGATATGATTATGAAATCAGGTGGAGGTCACATCGGCGGAGATTTTTCGGTGATGGAAACACTTGTTACATTGTATTTTGACCAGATGAATATAAGCCCTGAAAACAAGGATGATTTAAATAGAGACTATTTTATTATGAGTAAGGGCCATTCAGTTGAAAGCTATTACGCAGTGCTGGCAGATAAAGGCTTCTTTGATACGAAGGAATTGGTGGATACCTTCTCTCAATTTGGCTCCAAGTTTATAGGACATCCAAATAATGAAATCGATGGTATTGAAATGAACTCTGGCTCCCTAGGGCATGGACTTCCAGTATCTGTAGGAATTGCACTTGCATGTAAAAAGGATAATCGTCCGAGCCGTGTTTACACAGTTATGGGGGATGGAGAGCTTGCAGAGGGTTCCGTATGGGAAGGCTTTATGGCTGCTGGACATTATAAATTGGATAATCTGTGCGCAGTTGTTGATAGAAATCATTTGCAGATATCTGGAAGCACGGAAGATGTTATGACTCATGAAAATCTAAAGGCTCAGGTGAGAAGCTTTGGATGGAATGTAATAGAAGCAAACGGTAATAGTATAAAAGCCATGCATGACGCCTTTGAGGCAGCCAAAACTGTGAAGGATAAACCTACATGCATTATCGCAAATACCATAAAGGGCTTTGGCGGTGGAGAAGTTATGGAAAATAAAGCAAGCTGGCATCATCATGTTCCAAATCAAGAGGAATATCAGCAAATCATAGATGCCATCAATGCTAGAAGGGAGGCGGTCATAAGTGAATAAGATACCAAATAGACAAGCAATTTGCGAGACCTTAATGGCTCACGCAAAGAATGATAGAGATATAATTGCACTTTGCTCTGATTCTAGAGGTTCTGCATCAATGACCCCATTTTTCAATGAGTTTCCAGAGCAATCTGTAGAGGTAGGAATTGCAGAGCAGAATTTAGTAAGCATCGCAGCTGGTATGGCTCATGTTGGAAAGAAGCCTTATTGTTTTTCTCCTGCATGCTTTATCAGTACACGTTCCTATGAGCAGGCAAAGGTAGATGTAGCCTATTCCAACACGAACGTAAAGCTTATAGGTATTAGTGGCGGTATCAGCTATGGCGAGCTTGGTATGAGCCATCATAGTGCACAGGATATTGCTGCAATGACGGCTATTCCGAATATGAGAGTATATCTGCCTAGTGATAGATTCCAGACTGGAAAGCTTATTGAGGAATTGCTCAAGGATGAGAAACCAGCGTATGTGCGAGTAGGTAGGAATCCAGTTGAGGATATATATTCTGAGGATAACATTCCATTTGAAATGGATAAAGCTACCGTACATAAGTATGGGGTGGATAATGAAGATAAAGTGGTTATTGTTGCATGTGGCGAAATGGTACGTCCAGCAGTTGATGCAGCTAAAATATTGGAGGACAGGGGAATAGCAGCTACTGTTATTGATATGTATTGTCTGAAACCATTTGATGAGAAAACTCTGGTTCAATCTCTGGAGGGGGCAAGACTTGTTATATCCATTGAAGAACATGCACCATTTGGCGGACTTGGTTCCCAGGTTGCGTCTGTTGTAAGTGCCAATAGACCAATAAAGGTAAAGCAAATGGCTTTGCCGGATGACCATGTTATTACGGGAAAATCAAAGGATGTATTTAACTACTATGGTTTGAATGCGGAGGGTATCGTAAATGCGGTATGTAATCTCGATTGATCAAAGTACCCAGGGGACAAAAGCTCTATTGTTCGATGGAAATGGCACCTTAATGTGCCGAGTCGACGCGCCTCATAAGCAAATAGTAAATGACAAGGGCTGGGTGAGTCACGACCCAGAGGAAATATACGAGAATGTAATAAAGGTTACTAGAGGCGTTTTATCAAAGGCTAATGTTAGTCCTGAACAAGTAGTTGGGGTTGGAATTAGCAACCAAAGAGAAACCAGCGTAATCTGGGATAAAAATACTGGACTTTCATTGAATAATGCAATTGTCTGGCAATGCGCCAGAGCAACAGAAATCTGTGAAAGGCCTGCAATTAAGGCAGCTGCAGATATTGTGTTCGAAAAAACAGGCCTAAAGCTTTCGCCTTATTTTCCAGCAGCAAAGCTGGCATGGTTAATAGAAAATACTAAAGGTGTCAGGGAAAAACAAAAAAAGCATGAAATATGCCACGGTACTGTGGACAGTTACCTTGTGTATAGATTGACAAAGGGCGAATGTTATGGAACAGATTATTCCAACGCCAGCAGAACAGAACTTTTTGATATATTCCGACTAAAGTGGGATGAGGAAATATGCAGCTTGTTTGGAATTGTTCCAGAAGATATGCCACGTGTTTTAGATTCCAATGCATGCTTTGGTTATTCGGACTTTGAGGGACTATTTTCAGAACCTATTCCTATTCATGGAGTTTTAGGAGACAGTCATGGAGCTTTATATGGACAGGATTGTAGAAAGGCTGGAATGGCAAAAGCTACTTACGGAACTGGCTCGTCTATTATGATGAATATTGGTAATAAACCCCTTCTAAGCAAAAACGGTTTGGTCACATCCCTTGCATGGGGAATAGATGGCAAAGTGGATTATGTCTTGGAAGGAAATCTGAATTACACTGGGGCAGTAATCACATGGCTGAAGGATGATTTAGAATTAATTGAAAGTGCTGGAGATACAGAAAGTCTGGCTCTAAAGGCTAATAAGGAAGATAATCTCTATTTGGTGCCAGCCTTTACAGGACTTGGCGCACCTTATTGGAATTCTAATGCAAAGGCTTCGATAGTTGGAATGGATAGAACCACTAGAAAGCCAGAGATTGTCAGAGCAGCTTTGGAGTGCATAGCTTATCAAATTACTGATATAATAAATTCTATGAAGGAAGATGCAGGTCTGGTTTTATCTGAGCTTAGAGTTGATGGTGGCCCAACAAAAAATGGCTATTTAATGCAATTCCAAAGTGATATTGCAGGCTGCAATGTACGTGTGCCTAATCAAGAGGAGCTTTCTGGAATAGGTGCAGCTTATATAGCAGGAGTGGCGCTGGGGATATGGAACGAAGACATCTTTGGAAAAATGAAACGAAATGTATTTAAACCAATGATGGATTCGGCAAAAAGAGCAGCTAAATATAAAGGCTGGAAAGAAGCAGTCAATTGTACATTAAGGTGATGGAGGGCTCATGGGAAAACTAGCATACGAGGTACCGGAAGGTAAAAAAGTAAGATATATTATACATACAGATTGCAAGAATGAGGCTGATGACCAGTATACGGTGGCACATTGCTTGATGACTCCACTGTTGGATATAAAAGGAATTATAGCAGCTCATTTTGATAAATCATATGGAAGATATCCAGCTGGAGCTACGGCTAAAGCAAGCTATGATGAAATAATGACCGTACTTGATAACATGGATTTAACAGGAAAATACCCTGTTAAATGCGGTGCAGCAGTTGCAATGTCAGATGAAAACACCCCTGTAGATAGCGATGGCGCCAGATTAATTATCGAGGAAGCTATGAAGGATGATAAAAGGCCTTTATATATTGGCTTGCAGGGGTCAATCACAGATCTTGCCAGTGCAATTTTGCTTGAGCCTAAAATCTGTGACAGGATGACAGCCATATGGATTGGCGGCGGTGAGTATCCAAAGGGAGGAACAGAGTTTAACCTTTCACAGGATATTGCAGCGGCAAATGTGGTTATGAATTCAAGCATGCCGTTGTGGCAGGTGCCATCAAATATATATAAGAATTTTGCAGTGTCTCTTGCAGAGCTTCAAGTTAAGGTAAAGCCTTGCGGAAAAATTGGAGAATATTTATTTAAAGAGCTTACAGAGCTAAATATGCAGCTTGGAAATGCTATGCCTGAATTTGATTGGCCTCACGGGGAGCTATGGGGACTTGGTGACGAAGGTGTAATTGCAGCTCTTATGCATGAAGGACAACGCAGGGATATGTATCATGAAATTCCAGCACCTACTTTTGATTATGAGACAATGGAATACAACCTGGATACAAGTAACAGAAAAATACGTATTTACGATATGATGGATTATAGATTAACTCTTGAGGATTTATTTGCTAAACTAAAAATCTTTTCAGAGTAGAGATTGTATAAGGAGAAGAAATAGTATGAGTAAACATGGAATGGTAAAAGCAGTTGATTCCCATTTTGAATATGAGGATGGAACTTTCTTTTATCCTTTTGGAACAACAATTTATGCACTTGCACATCAGACACCAGAGCTTATGGAGCAGACCTTTGAAACGCTTAAAAATGCACCATTTAATAAGGTGAGAATGTGTGTATTTCCAAAGCACTATCAGTACAATAACAATGAGCCAAGATTTTATCCTTTTGAGAAAAGAGAAGATGGCTCTTGGAATCCAGAGAAGCCTGTAAAAGAATATTGGGACAATCTTGAAAATGTCATCAAAAGATTAGATGAAATGGAAATTCAGGCCGATTTAGTTTTGTTCCATTCATATGACAACTGGGGCTTTGCGACTATGCCTCAGGAGGATAATCTAAAGTATCTTGAATATTGTTTAAAGAGGCTTGGGGATTTAGATAATGTATGGTGGTCTCTTGCCAATGAGTATGATTTGCTACTCTCAGAAATTACCATGGAGGAATGGTATGAAATCGAAGAATTTGTAGCTTCACATAATCCGCGAGGACACCTTATCTCAAATCACAATTGCTTTAAGACATGGGATATTGGTAGAAAAAATATAACCCATGGTTCATACCAGATAAAAAATATGTGCTATGTGGCAGATAGAATCGAGGAATTCGGTAAACCTATTTGTGTGGATGAATGCTGTTATGAAGGAAATCTCCCAGAAGCTTGGGGTAATCTATCCGCAGAGGAAATGACGGCAAGATTCTGGATGTCAATAGCAAGTGGAGCATATTGCACCCACGGTGAGACATTCCTAGATGAAAATGACATCGTATGGTGGGCAAAGGGCGGTAAGCTAAAGGGAAAGTCCCCTGAGAGAATCAAGTTTTTGAGAGATATTGTGGAAAGCTTGCCAGCACCTTTAAAGGCATACAAAGAAGCCCCATTCGAATTCATGGATAATCTTCCAGATGAGGTAAAAGAGACCTTTACAAAATCTCCTGCAGGTAGAAGCTTCCAAATGGCTATGGCCATGGCTGATCCAATGGAAATGACAGTACTAAATACCTTTGAACATGAGTATAAGGCATGCACTGAAGGAAAAGAAGTTATTCTCAATTATCTGTACCAGCGGTGCGAGGGCATTCATAGGTTGTTGCTTCCAAAGGATAAAAATTATAGGGTCGAGGTAATAGATACCTGGAATATGACAAGAACTGTAGCTTGTGAAAATGTGTCAGGAATGATAAATATAGATTTACCAGGAAAGCCATATATGGCTATTCTTGCTATCGCAAATAAATAAATAATGTCGGAAAACATAAAAAATAATGGCGGCTTTTGCAATTGCGGAAGTCGTCTTTTTTTCGCATAATGATAATACTTTAAGGCGAACAAAGGAGGTATTATTATGGGAATGGAACCATCTTTAGAAGAAATTTTCGGCAGCTATATGCCTTATAAAATTACAGATGATACATGGGTGCTTAGCTTTATGAATGGCAGCGAGTACATGTATTTGTTAGAGGGAAATGAGAAGGCACTTCTTATTGATACAGGCTATGGTGTGGGAAATCTGAAAAAATGTGTGGAAAAACTTACAGATAAGCCAATACTTGTTGTTAATACACACTTTCACCCAGATCATTCTGCTGGAAATGGGGAATTTGAAGAGGTTATGGTTGCAGCAGGCTGGGAAGTGGATGCACCATCTGTTAGCTTTCCTGAGCAGATACCATTTGATATCTCAAAGCTTCCTCATCCAGATTACAAAAAGGTAATAATAGGTGAGGGAGATGTTATTGATTTAGGTGGACGCAAGATTAAGGTCATGGACGTAGCTCCAGCACATTGCAATTCTAGCTTGTTTTTCTATGACGAAGAAAATGGCATGATTTTTGTGGGGGACGAAATAGAGGCGGCTCAGGTAAATATGTTTGATAATTCTTGTAACCTTGATGCACCATATGAAGTTAACCAACGCTTGCAGAATATGAAGGCAAATTGTGAGAGAGTGAAGGCATTAAAACCACAATTCATTTTTCCAAACCACAATGGAACACCAATAGCTTCAAGCTATGTGGATGATTTCATTGGTCTCATTGATGGCATATATGAAGGAAAAGCCACAATAGAAGATAAGCTCAATCATAAATATATTGAAATGGACCCTAAGGCACCTACTCTTTGTCGGGTAAGATATGGTAAGGCTAGTATTTTCATTAAGAAGGATTTGGTAATGAGTGTGTATGGAAGTAACTAATGAACTCTATATTCGGTGGCACCCATCCAGGTGAGGAAACCTCAATTGATTTATTGACCTGATAATGATACATTTTAGGCAGTAATTACATTGAGGTTTTTTCTTTTTATTTATAGAATTATAGTTTGGTGTGCGACAATGGCTAAAGATAATATTAGTAATTTCTATAATATTAAATATGATTATGACAATACAGAAGAAGGTATTCAGATTCATGATTACCTTGAAATATTATATGTGCTGTCAGGGAGACTAGCTATATTTTATGATGGCAAGAACTATGTTTTGCAGCAAGAAGATTTTGTAGTATTAAATCCATTTGTTAGCCATGAGACCTACAAAGAAAAAGGGTGTCATACAATTTCTTTCTACATAAGTAGTAGTCTTTTAGAAGCCCATAAAATACCTAGTGTAGAATGTAACAGCAGAGTTAATAGCAAAAGTGGGGTTATGTTTAGCGTCAGAAAACAGTTGGCGTTGTTGCTTGAGGACTTAATTAAAAATGATGTAAGCAAGGAGATATTTGTAGAAAGCAAATTGTTAAATTTATTAGGAACTTTGGCGGTAAATTTTGCAAAAGACAACACAAATGAGGAAAGTACAGCTGAAATAAAAGCTGATAAAATGAGAGAGATTTTGTTATATATACACTCTCATTATCAAGAAAAATGTAGTTCATCTGAAATTGCAAGTAAATTCTATATTTCCCAGGGATACTTTTCTAAGTTGTTTGAAAAAAACATGGGAGTCAGCTATTCAAACTATGTAAGGAGTTTGAGATTGGCTCACGGTGAAAAGCTGCTTTTGACAAGCAATAAGCAGGTGGTAGAAATATCAGAGGAATGTGGCTTTGAAAATGTAAATACCTTTATTGAAAATTTTAAAGCTAAGTATAAAGAGACTCCCAGTCAATATAGGAAAAAGAATGGATTGGTCGATAGCATTAAAAGGGAAGCAATTTCGGACAAAAAGGACAGAACACTGTTATATGCCTTACTAAAATATGCTTCATCATCTCCGGATGAATATAATCAAAGTAATGTTTTTGAAAAAACTATTTCTTTAGATGTGGATGCTAATGAAATAAATGAAGAAGCCTGTAGTTCATTGTTTAAAACTCTGAATATGGGCTATGCAATAAATATGATTAATCCTAAGGTGCAAGGAATTGTAAAAAAAGCCAAGGAAAAGTTTGATTTTCGCTATTTGTATGTGCAAGGTATTTTTGATGAAGACATGTCTGTTTTTGTGAAAGATAAAGCGGATGAGTTGGTTCCAAATTGCAAATTGATTAATCAGATTGTAGATATAATTTTATCCTGTAATATGCTTCCGTGGATTGAATTATCAAGAATACCAAGCGAGCTAATTAATGCCCCTAAAAACAGATTTCATAACGGGTATGTACAATTGCCAGATAATATGCAAGATTGGTTGCAATTAGTTCACAATGTGATAGTTAATTTTGTGGAAAAATATGGCAGGGAAAATGTGTCTAGGTGGAGAATCAGTATTCTCCCAGGGCTTTATATTTCCTATGATGTTTTTTCCTTCCATGAGTACATGGATTTTTACACTAGAACAGTTGAAGTTATAAGAGCGGTTATTCCTGAACTGAAAATATGTGGAGGAATATTTGATATTAGGTTATTGCAGGCAAAATGGAATAAACGTGATGCTGATTTATTTACAAGGTTCTTGGTGGAAGCAAAAAAACGAAAAGTCCTACCAGATATATTAGGGGTTCAATGCTTTTCCGTAGACTATAGTAGTAGAGATGCCAAGGAAACAGAAGAAAGGATAGTGACATCAGCAGGAGGAAATGATCCTGTTAGTCCGACGGCAGATGCAGATAGTTTGATGCATGACAATAGTTTACTGAAATCATATATTTTGGCAGCTAATGTAGATATTCCTGTAGCTTATATTTCATGGAACAGTAGTATATGGTACCAGGATTTAGGAAATGATACCTGTTTCAAGAGTGCATATTTAGTCAAGAATGCCTTAGAAAATGCCAGAGATTTAGACAGCCTTTGTTATGGTATTTTTTATGATGAAGAAGGAGACGGAGTCTTGTTTAGCGGAGGGTATGGCCTTGTGACAGAAAAACTAATCCCTAAGGCTGATTATTATGGGCTTTGTATTCTGAAGGAAGTGGAGAATAAAAATGTAATTGCCCAGGGAAAGGGCTATTGCTTTTTGAAAAATGCCACATTTGACGAATATTATTTGGTGCTTTATCACTATTGTCATTATGATTTGGATTTACGAATAGGTGAATTAATTCCAAGAGAAGAGCAAAGGTCAATTGATAGATACTATGCTTTTGTTAATGATGGCTTATGGAATATGCACATCAAAATTAACAATTTGCCAGAAGGAATATGGGATAGAGAAGATACAGTTGTTGGACGAGCAAGTGGTTCTAGTTACGATAAATGGATGGAGATGGGGTCTCCTAATTATATAAATGATTATCAACGTGATTACTTGATAAGTGCCTCTAAGCCTAAGCTTATTCTTAGAGAAGAAAAAGTTGGTGATGATGGTGAATTAGATATTAATGTAATGCTTGAACCCCACGAAATCAATTTGATTAAGCTTAAAATGAGACAATCATGAATAATGGATATATAAATCCATAATATATTCCTAACAAGCGAAATTAAAAAATCAATTTATCACAAAAATGGAATAAAAGGATTTTCTACTGACATGTTTTAGTAGAGAATCCTTTTTTTATTTCTATTATTCTAAAAATAACTTAAGCAACAGCTGATACAAAGGAGGAATATTTATGGATGTATCTTTTACAAGGGGAGCAAGGGAGAAAAGCATAAGCTCATCTCCTACTTTGAAGGAAAAAATTATATTTGGCGCAGGCGATGTGGGCTTAAATGCAATGTTTACCCTATTTTCATCATATGTAATGTTTTTTTATACAGATGTAATAGGAATGAACGCGGCTATTATTGGTATG
The DNA here is from genome assembly GCA_015057305.1 of Pseudobutyrivibrio ruminis. Lineage (GTDB taxonomy): Bacteria > Bacillota > Clostridia > Lachnospirales > Lachnospiraceae > Pseudobutyrivibrio > Pseudobutyrivibrio ruminis_F. Next base: position 82,754 of record SVES01000003.1, read on the forward strand.
ACAATTATGTTTTGCAAAATATTTGATGGCATATCAGACATTATTGCGGGAACACTCATAGATAAGCATAAGGGGAAAGGCGGTCATTGTATTCCGGTTTTAGCTAAGTGGACAATACCAATGGCCCTCACTGTAATTCTTGTCTTTTTAGTTCCTAATGCAAGTGTTGTAATTCGGGTAGCATACATTTTTGTAACTTACAATTTGTTTAATACTATCATGTACACATATGTTGGGTTGGCTCATGCAACACTTCCTACCTATGTGACAAAAGATAGTGTTGAAAGTGGCCAGATGTTTGTGTTTAAAATGCTTTTTGCAGCTATAACTCAAACTATTATGGCAATGGCTATATTGCCAATGGTTAATTTCTTTGGCGGACAAAATGACCAGTGGGCTTGGGTAAAATCCATTATGGTTTTTGCAGCAGTGGGTTGTGTTTTCCTATACTTGAATGTCGCTTTCGTAAAGGAGCGTGTTGAAAACGAGAATCCTGCAGAAAATGTTTTAGCTGGTATCAAGTCAGCGTTTAAAAATAAGTACTGGATATTAGCAACATTTGTATCATTGTTTACTAATTTTATTCTGACCTTCAATCTTTCAATTTCTGTATATTATCTAAATCAGGTTGTAGGAAATATGGGGTTGATGGGTACTTTTGTGCTTATGTGCAATTTGCCAGGCATAGTTGTAATGCTAATCATGCCTTCTATTATGCATAAAATCAGCAAGAGAAGACTTATTATAATTGGAACAGCTCTTATGCTATTAGCGCAGATTGGATTTATAATTGCGCCAGTAGATAGTGTCCCTGCATTGATGATTACTGCATTAATTAGGGGAATTGGTTTTTCTTTCCCAATGGGTCTGTGTTCATCATTAGTAGGAGATAGTGTTGAATATGGGGAATTAAAAACAGGAGTTAGAGCTCAGGGCATCTTATTTTCCGCTGGTTCATTAACAGGCAAGATTGCTGGAGGTTTACTTACATCTATATTTGGCGTATTTTTAACAGCAGTTGGCTATGACGGACTTGCTCAGGTTCAAGCAGCTTCAGCAATTAGTGGAATTAATTGGTTTTTTAAATTATTACCACTTGCATTTATGCTTGGAATTATGATTATTATGCTTTTCTGGAATGTAGATAGAGACACTGAAAAGCTTAGAGAGGCAAAGGCATAAGATATATGGGAATTGAGTTTTTTGAAAAGGAAAAAATAACAGATAATATCATAGCAATAAAGGATATTACTGGTGTATTTATGTATTTGGTAATAGGCAATGAAAAAGCCATTTTGATAGATACAGGCACAGGAGCTGGTAACCTATTTGAATACGTTAAAGGCCTTACGGATTTGCCAATTGAAGTAATACTGACACACGGACATTGTGATCATGCTGGTGGCGCGAAGTACTTTGAAAAGGTATATCTACCAGAGGAAGATTTTGAGCTTGTAAAAATCCATTCATCAATGGAAAGAAAGATTGAATATATACATTTTTCTGGTGGAGAAAATGTACCTGATAACGAAATTGTAGGGGAGAGAAACGACGGTTACCTTAAGCTTAAAGACGGACAGATTTTTGATTTGGGAAATGAGCAGTTGGAAATGATTAAATTGCCTGGTCACACCAAAGGAATGACATGCGTTTTATTTAAGAAAGCAAGAATTATTCTCATGGGGGATGGATGTAATCCAGCAACATTTGTGTGGGATGATGAATCTCTTACAGTTAAGGCTTTTTTGGATAATCTTTATAATCTAAAAAAGAGGGAAGCCGATTATGACACAGTTTTGGTATCACACGGAAATCCAATATGTGATAAGCAGATACTAGATGGGGTTATAGATGTTTGCAAAGAGGTATTAGCTAAAAATGATGATGCCATACCATATCATTTTATGGATTATGAAGGCTTAAAAATGGCAAAGGAAATAAATCCTAAAACCTTCCAAAGGGTTGACGGAGGGATAGGGAATATTGTCTATAATGTAAAAAAGATTTCCTGATTATAGCTCAATAAACCCTCGCTAACATAGGCCACACGAAGACATTTTGGTTATAAATATTTGTAAACTGAGAAATAGGTACTGGGTTCCTGGTGCCTATTTCTATTGTTACGCTTGGAGCTGCTTCCACAGTTCCGAAATAATCCGCAAAGCTTCCGATTGCATTTCCGCAATACTCTTTGCGATAACCATTTATAGAACTGACAAAGTTGGCCATGTAAGCACAACCATTAGCGACATCAGGGGAATTTGTGCTTGCTCCGTAGTAGATTACATTTCCCATAGAATGATAGTTAATGCATGTCAGAAAAGTGTTTTCATTTAGCAAATCTCCCATTGCACAAGTCTCTATTTCAGAAAAAGGCGTGATACCAGAATAGTAGCTCAAACTTGGAATGGCTGAATTCCGTGTCCCCTGATTAAAACCAATCGGAAAATTTCTATTTAAATCAACTCCATTTGCATTTGATTTAATTTGTGTGAGATTTTGTCCGCTATTCATGCATGTAAAGAGCCAGCTTTTTGTTAATTCTTGGGTTGCACCATCTATACCGAACTGGCTGATAGCCACTCCATCGGGATTTATCATTGGTAGAATATAGAAGCATACAGAATCAAAATCCTGTCGATAAGAGCCTCCGTCTGAGCGGGGTAAATCGAAATTCAAAACATATTCTTCTAACATTCTCATTACAAGCTGCGATGTCATATATTCTCTAGCATGAATAGATGCAGTAATAAGAATCTTATTATCTGCATTTAAATTGCCAAAACGAATCAGATAAATATTTCTGCCCTGCCCAGTCGTTGCAAGGCTTTCGTAAGACATAATATCCTCGTGCCCGGAAGATAATTGCATTATATCCTCTACCATTGCCTCATAAGTGTAAAGCTGCTCTGATGTGTTAACATACGTGTATTCTGTGGCATGGCTTGTAAATGGTGTCCATAGGAGTGATACAGTAATTATTAAATTCAGTATATGAAATAATTTTTTACTCATGTTGTGAATTATAGAGGAAAAATGTGAAGAAAATGTTGTAAAGTATTAGGTACTAATTTTCATATTCTTAAAATCATTATACAGCTCCAAACAAGCCCCAGACAAAGTTTTCCCCTTGGCACAGGCAAGATAAACTGTTCGCTTAGGGATTGGAGTGGTTTTAACAATTCTTAAAGTTCCATTATGGATATCATCCTTGGCATAGGCGTAAGGTAACACCCCTATGCCAAAATTTTTTTTAGTAAATGAGAGAACTTGATTCATGTTTTCTAGAGTGTATGTGGGCTGGAAAACTAGTCCTTTTTCTTGAAAAAATGTGTCAAGATTCTCTCTGAAATTATTTATTTCAGAAACGGAAATAGTGGGTTTTGAGAGTAATTCCTGCAATGAGTAATCTCTCTTAAAATCAATATCCATGTCCTTTGATGCAATAAATACATCCTGTATTTGAAAACATTTTTCCAATTTAATGTCTTGATTTCCACGGGCTAAAGCATCTGAAATTATGATGAGTGCAAAGTCGATTTTATCTTCACGTAGATAAGTAAACATTTCTGGTGTAGTGTTTCCAGATATGGAAAGATGTACTTCAGGGTGATTATTTTTAAATTTTTCCAAGCAATCTAAAAAGCCGTATCTAAGGCTTGTCTCAGTTATTCCCACAGAAATATTATTATGTGCAATGGATTCATAGTTTTTGATTTCAAGCTCTGCCTGTTGAAATTCATTAAATGCAATCTTAACTCGTTCAAATAGCAGCTCCCCAGCCGCTGTTAGATTGATATGTTGCCCTTTTCTTACAAAAAGAGTTGTACCTAATTCCGCCTCAAGTTTTTTAATAGTCTGGCTCACTGCTGACTGAGAGACGAACAGAGCTTTTGATGCATCAGAAAAGGATGAGTATGTTGCCACATAAAAGAATGTCTTGTAATAGTCTAAATTTGAAATCATGATTACCTCAAAAATTCAATGTTTACCCTTAGGGGATGTGTTGGATAAGTATTAGAAAAACTTATCATAATATAATTATAAGTAATTAGATTAATGATTAAAAGGGGCATATAATGAAAATGGAGGTAGAAAATGCTTAATGTATTGTATTTGCAGATAGCCATTGTACTCTTAATAGTAGTAGGAATTGTATTAAAGAAGATTAAAATAATATCAGAACAAGGCAAAAAAGAATTAACAAATCTTGTAATTTATCTAATTCTTCCATGCAACATCCTAAAGGCCTTTATGGTGGACTTTCAGGCTGGCATGGGAGCGGATTTTGTGAAAATAGAATTTGAAATGCATATGTTTAAAGGTTTAGGACATGGATTATCACTTGGAACATCATATACCTGTGCTGGTTTTGCAGATGATGTCAAGCCTAGGTATGCAAAATGGTTTGAAATGAGTGTAGAGTGGCTTGAAGAGGTATTTGGAGATTTTAAATTGTATGGTGTGAATGATGGTCGCGACAGTAAGTATAATATAGATAGGAACCTTCAATTTCTGTTTGGTAATCAGCAGGCAAAGGAATTATGTATTGAAAAAATGCCAGTTCTTGCGGGATTTACAAATGAAAAGCAAATGATCGAAATGACACCACGAAAGATAAACGGATTTATGAAGACAATTAGTAAAGAAGAACTGATTATGCTCGATGAAGAATTAAGCACAATTCAATAGAAAAAAGCAGGAGGATAAGTAGAATGAAACAAGAAGAAATTATAATGGGATTTTTTCAGAAGGAGAAAAGGGACAAATTAGAAAGGTATCGTCATTTAAATAAGTACGTAAAAAAGGGGCAAATTCTTTTTACTGGTTCCTCATTAATGGAACAGTTTCCAATAAATGAAATAATGCTTAATCATGGTATGAATCAAATTATCTATAATCGCGGAATAGGAGGCTACACAATTCCAGAAATGCTAGATGCTATGGACGAACAAATTCTTGCCCTAGAGCCTTCTAAGATTTTCATCAATATAGGCACAAATGATATTAGTAAGCCAGAGGAAACTACAGAAAAACTCATAACGGACTATCGAAAGGTGTTAACTCAGATTAAAGAAAGACTGCCTCAGGCCAAGGTATATATGATGGCATATTATCCTGTAAATGTAAGGGTGGCAGCAAAACAGCCGTGGCCTAACGCAGATGCAGCAGCAAAGCTGCGTTTAGAAAGATTAGGGGAGTGCAATAATGCAGTAGAAAAGCTGGCAGAAGAATTTGGTTATAGATATATTGATGTTAATCAGGGTCTTACAGATGTTGATGGACAAACAAAGGAAGAATATTCTATAGACGGCATTCACATGTGGTGTGATGCATATGAAATAGTATTTGAGAATATGAAAGAATATATTTTGGAATAGCAGATAGAAATGGATGGTTAGATGCGACAGGTTGATTTTGAAAAAGGAAAAACACTAAATAATATTATTGCTACAGCACTGCCAATGTTAGTAGCGCAAATATTAAATCTTCTATATAACATAGTGGATAGAATATATATTGCAAGAATTCCTGTAATTGGAACAACTGCCCTGGGGGCAGTGGGACTTTGCTTTCCAATTGTGATTTTGATTACAGGTTTTACCAATATGTATGGAAGTGGTGGTGCTCCCTTATTTTCTATTGCAAGAGGCCAGAAAAATACTGATGAAGCAAAGGCTATACAAAACACTTCATTTTTCTTGTTGGTGACCACAGGAATTGTTTTGATATTCATAGGAGAAGCTTTGGGGCAGCCTATACTAAAAATATTCGGCACCTCAGAAGATTCTATGACATACGCCCTACCGTATTTACGTATTTATTTATTGGGTACATTATTCTCTATGATTGCCACAGGAATGAATCCATTTATTACGGCCCAGGGATTTGCTTTTGTTGGGATGACTACAGTAGTAGTGGGCGCCGCAGCTAATATCATCCTAGATCCAATATTTATATTTGCATTAGGCATGGGAATCCAAGGAGCCGCAATTGCTACAGTTATTTCTCAGGCATTATCTGCCATATATGTAATGAGCTTCTTGCTAAGAAAAGATAGTGAATACAAGCTTCATTTTCTTAGTTTAAAGGAGATAAAACATTGTGGCTATAGGGCAAAAAAAATAATTGGTCTTGGTACAGCTGCTTTTATCATGCAGTTTACTAATGCAGTTGTTCAGATTTCCTGCAACAATGTGCTTGCTGATGTGGGCGGAGATATATACGTCTCAATCATGACTATTGTAAACAGTGCAAGGCAGATGATGGAGACACCACTTCTAGCCATCACAGAAGGAACATCTCCTATAATCAGCTACAACTATGGGGCAAAAAGATATGAGAAAATTAAGCAGGCTATTGCCATAATGTTTACCCTTGATATAGTATACGCCCTAATTATCTGGGGCTTCATTCGCTTGTTCCCTGCTACAATCATTGGCATATTTAGCAATGATAAGACCATACTTGCGGATGCTATTCCAGCCTTTAATCTATATTTTTCTACATTTATTTTTATGACCTTCCAGCATACAGGGCAAGTTACATTTAAGTCATTAGGCTTGAAAGGAAAGGCTATTTTCTTCTCTTTGTTTAGAAAGGTTATTATTGTAGTACCCCTCACCTACATGCTCCCATACTTATTCAACTTGGGTACAGCTGGAGTTTTTGCAGCAGAGCCAATCAGTAACGTAGTTGGCGGCTTAGCTTGTTTCATAACAATGCTGTTCACTATTAGAGGTCTTTTTTTGGATAATAAATGTCGGGTAAATACAAAAGGCATAGTGTTATAATGATTTAGAGATTTATATTGGGAGGGGCTTATGCGTAAAATTAACATAGATAGCGAGTGGCGATTTAACCATGGCATGTATGGAGGCATGGCAGCAGTTTTAGGGCAGGACGATTCTAGAATTGTTAATTTGCCTCATGACTATATGATAGAAAGTGATGTGACTAAAGAGGCACCGGCTGGTCCAGCATCAGGGTATTACACAGCAGGCGTAGCCCATTATACAAAAAAGTTGGATATTCCAGCAGACTGGAGCACAGAAGAAGTATATCTGCACTTTGATGGTGTGATGATGAACGCCACAGTGGATATCAATGGATGCAAGGTGGCCTTACAGCATTATGGCTACGTGCCATTTTCTGTAGATATAACTCCTTATGTATATTTTGGAAAAGCTAATAGAGTAACTGTTACAGTAAATCCAAGTATGCAGCCTAACTGCAGATGGTATTCTGGGGCAGGTATTTATAGAAGCGTGGAACTTTTACATGGTCCTAAGCTTCACATAGCAAATGATGGAATCTACGTATATACGAAGTCTGTGGAGGATTTCAATGGCACAAAAACTGCCTATTTAAAATCGGAGATAGAAGTAGTAAACAAAACCTTAGAAAACAAAATGGCATTGGTTGAGGTTTGGCTTACAGAGGATGGAAAAGAGGAGATAAAAGTCCATCGTAAAAGTAAAATACAAATCAATCCAAATAGCACAGAGGTTGCATATATTCCAATCACTATAGATAATCCAATGCTTTGGGACGTTGATAATCCAAATCTCTATAGGGTTCACGCAAGAGTAACCGATTTGGGAGAGTATCGAACTCATCACATTGAGATAGCAGATGGTAGTGTGGACGAGGATAACACCATATTTGGTATTAGGACCATTTCGGCTGATTCAAGGCAAGGCCTTAGGATTAACGGAAATAGGGTAAAGCTAAAGGGTGGATGCTTGCATCACGATAACGGAATCATTGGTGCAGTATCCTTGTATGATGCAGAATATAGAAAGCTTGAAAAATTAAAAAAGCAGGGCTTTAACGCGGTGAGAACCACTCACAATCCACCATCAGCGTTGTTTATGGAAGCCTGTGATAGGCTAGGAATGTATGTATTTGACGAGGCTTTTGACGCTTGGGGAATTATGAAGCAGCCAGGGGACTATAATATGTTCTTTGACACAGACTGGAAAAAGGACTTGACAGCCTTTATCAAGCGAGACAGAAGCCATCCTTCCGTAATCATATGGTCTACAGGAAATGAGATTCCTGAAAGAGGAGGCTTAAATAACGGATATACCCTAGCCACTAAGCTGATAAACCATGTGCGCAGGCTTGATGCCAGCAGACCTATTTCAAATGGTATCTGTTCTTTCTGGAGCGGCTTGGATGATGAGCTAACCGAAGAAGATTTAAAAAAGATGAAAAAGCTCATGAGTGGAGAGGCAACCGGGGTTCAGAATGTAGATTTTGGAGCAGAAGATTTGTCATGGGAGACATATTCAGAAGCCTTTACAAATGGGTTGGATATTGTGGGATATAATTATATGGAGGATAAATATCCTAGGGACCATGAGCTGTACCCTGAAAGAGTAATACTTGGCTCGGAAAATTATCCTAAGGAAATCGGAAAGCGCTGGCCAATGGTTGAAAGCACAGATTATGTAATTGGTGATTTCACATGGACAGCCTACGATTATATTGGAGAAGCAGGCATAGGCAAGACTGTTTTCGTAGAGGATTCAGACCCAAGGCTTAAGGCTGGTCCATTTGCACTGATGTCACATTCATCAGAATATCCATGGCGTCTTGCAAATGATGCAGATATAGATATCAATGGAAATGTTCTTCCTCAGGGCTGCTATCGAAGTGTTGTGTGGGGATCAGATGCTACATTTCTTTATTCCTATGACCCTAAAAATTATGGAAAAACAGAGATAGTTAGCATGTGGGGCTTTACAGATGTTTCTACCAAATGGAACTGGGATGGTTTTCAGGGAAAACAGATAAAGCTGGTAGTATTCAGTCAAGCTGACGAGGTAGAACTTTTGATAAATGAAAAGTCCTATGGTAGAAAGAAGGCAGGCGAGAGCTTGGCAGTTGAAAATCTACCATTTAGCTTTGTGTTTGATGCTGTATATGAAATGGGTCAGGCTACTGCAATAAGCTATAAAAATGGAGTAGAGATTTCTCGAGCAGTTATTTGCACTACGGATAATATTGCAAAGCTAAGGCTTAGCCCTGAAGTATCAGAAATCAAATCCGACGGACATAGTTTGGCTTATGTTGACATTGAGCTTTTAGATTCTAACGGAAATGTAGTACAATTTGATGATAGAAAAATTAATGTGAGAGTGGAAGGGGCTGGAGAATTATTAGGCTTTGGTTCCGCAAATCCGATTACAGATGATAACTACTCATCTGGTAGCTGCACAACCTACAGAGGAAAAGCTCTTGCTATAATTCGAAGCAAAAATGAACCAGGTGAAATAAAAATTTTGGCGGAAGCTAGCCAGGAGAAAGATATAAAAGATTGCTGTGTTGTAAAGAGTCTATGAAAAAAGTATCACTTCAAAAGGTTTTAAAGATGGCTGTTATTACCGTTTCTACGGTAATAATAGTCTTTCTTGCTATCTTGAGCGGATATTCATTTGTTCAGTATCAAAACACCATAAAAAGTAAGGTTAATAGTTATTTGTATGAAAGCGCGGATACCTTAGCCGACAGTCTTGCCAGGATAAATTCCCAAATGTATGATATCTATTCCTATGATGCTAATTATGAGTATCTGCAATACTCCAGTGGGATAGATAGTATGGAGAGTATTTACACCTTAAATGAACGTTTGTTGACCCTACAAAAGATGCAGCAAAATACAGTTGGCTATATTATTTTTTACGACAATTTTGAGCAGAAAAAATATTATTTTAATCAGGAGATATTTGACAATGAGGATGTGGAGACTATAAAGGATATAGCCCAAAGCATTGCAAGCGAAAATCTTTCTAATAGATCATGGTACTACACAAGTATAAATGAATCTGATTATGGTATTTGCGTATATCGTTCAGGCAACATTGCTTTATGTCAGTTTTATAGACTGACTGATAGATTAAATGAAATGCTTGAGGGGATAGACATACAAGGGACAAAAGCATTTTTACTTGATGATGAAGAAATCATAGGAGATAATGAAATACCTGAAAGGGGTTACAATATTTACAAAAGACCTGTAGCAGGTAGCCCACTTGAATTAGTTGTGGCTGTTCCAATTAATTTTTGGACACTTACCAATATCAATTTGATAGTGCTTGTGATTATGACAATCAGTGTTATTATTGCCGCACTTGTTTTATACCGGCAGCTTAGATTGCAATTGCTATTTCCATTGTCGCAGTTGATTAGTGATATGAACAACATTAGCCAAGGAAATATTGATGCAAAAATTCTTTCCAAATCAAAATTCGTGGAGATACAAACAGTTATTGATACCACAGACACCATGATAGATGAAATCGAAAAGCAAAAGCTTGTGGCATATGAAAGGCAGTTGGATTCCCAACGGGCGAAGATGCAGTATCTAGCATTACAATTAAAGCCCCATTTCTTTTTAAATGGTCTAAAGACTTTAAATGTTATGGCAATGAATGGGGATACTGGAAAAATACAGGATGTAATAATGCATTTTTCCACCCATTTACGATATCTTCTAACACTAGAGCGGCAAATGGTTCCACTGGATTCAGAAATAGATTATGTTAATAACTATGTTGCCCTTCAAAGGGAAATGACCGATAGACCAATCAAGCTTGAATGGCAGGTGAATGTTCCAAGAAAGGATTGGCTGGTTCCTTGCCTTTGTATACAAACCTTTATAGAAAACAGCTTCAAGTATGCAAAATTAGGAAGCTCCACAGCTCAATTAATTATTTACATTTCAATAAATGAGCTGGACGGGGAAGATAAGCCATTGCTGGATTTGTACATTAGAGACAATGGGGAGGGGTATCCCGAGGAATTTTTGGACCCACTAAATAGCGAGCCTGCTGAGGGAAGTAGACATGTGGGAATCAATAATTTGCTAAGGCGCTGCCGGCTTGTTTATGGCACAGATTTTGAGTGGATATTTGCCAATGATAATGGTGCTGTAAGTAATTTATTTTTACCGTTTATTAATGAGGAGTCAAAGGAACGCTAATGAATATATTGGTAGTGGACGACCAAAGAGCAGTTGCAGATAGTATTGCAAATGGTATTGCTTATAAGGAAATAGGAATTGATGAAGTATACACCGCCTACAGTGCCATGGAGGCTAGACTGGTGATGTTGAATTTCGATATTGATATTTTGCTGACAGATATCGAAATGCCAGAGGAGGACGGTTTATCCTTGTTTAGATGGATGCGAGAAAAGTTTCCAAGTACTGTCGGGATTTTTCTAACCAGTCATGCTGATTTTGCTTATGCTAGAGAAGCTATTCAAATGGGCGGCTTTGATTATATCTTACAGCCGGCCAGATATGAGGACATTAAAGCTGTGCTGGAGAGGGCTGTGAAAGAGGCTCACAAAAAGGACAGGGAAAAAAGGCTTGAAAAGGCTTCAGAAATCATAGAGGATCAGAGAGATTCTCTCATGGAGCTTTTTATGTTAAAGGTTACAGATGGAGAGTATGAGGAGGCTAAAAATCTCTATGACAGAATGAGAAATACTTTCTTTGCAAATTTTGAGAAACCAGTTTTTCATCCTGTACTAATAAACATCTTGAAATATGAAAGCAAAGCTAATAAATGGAATGAAGGCCTAATTAAGCTTGTGTTTAGAAATGTATTAGAGGAGCTTTTTGAGGACTTTAATCTTAAGGTAATGTTGACAAAATTTGATATGCAAAACTATATTGCTATCGCTGTAACAGAGGCAAATGCAATCCCAGTTGACGCATGGTGTGCAGGTGTAGAGAATTTCACCAAATTTATAAATACACGAATGGATTTTTCTGTTGCTGTATATCCTAAGAAGCATGAACTTGATGAATACAGTGATGAAAGCTTTAATGAGCTAAAAAGAAGAAAGAATCTAAATGCAACTGGAAGTCCAGGAATATATTGGGAAGTGGCTCCAGAGGACTTTGGTGTAGTGGATAATGTGGAACGAATAAGAAAGGCAGAGGACTATATCAGGGCTAACATTACAAATGGAATTACTAGAACAGAGGTGGCAGAGTATGTTCACCTAAACGAAGATTATTTTACTAGAGAATTTAAAAAGTATACTGGTTATACCTATAAGGACTATGAAGTAATGATTAGAATGGAAATGGCAAAGACAACTCTTGCTAAAACCAAGCTACCAGTTAGTATTGTGGCATCCAAGGTTGGCTATGATAATTTCTCACATTTTTCTAAAGCCTTTAAAAAGTATACTGGCATGACACCACAGGAATTTAGAAAGTCGTAAAATTACCAAGTCGGAAAATGACAAATCAAAATCAGAAAAGGGGCAGAGACATCTGCCTCTTTTTAGTTATTATAATTCTCACAAGGAGCAAGGAAGAAATGCTTGGTTGGGAGGTTATTTATGAACGTTGGTTTGAAAAAAGTAAAAAGATACTTGCCACTGTATCTAATGTTTTTACCTGGCGGATTGTATTTACTGATTAACAATTATATTCCAATGGCAGGTATTGTGGTGGCATTTAAACAATACAATGTAAGGGACGGTTTGTTTGGAAGTGCATGGATAGGACTTAAGAATTTCAAGTTTTTATTTGCCACTCCAGATGCATTTATAATTACAAGAAACACAATATTATACAATGTGGTGTTTATAATTCTTAACACTGTGCTTGGCATTATATTTGCAATGTTTATATGCGATGCCATTAATAAAAAGCTAAAAAAAATGTATCAAAGTGCTATACTTTTTCCTTATTTAATGAGTGCTGTTATTTTGGGATATATCGTATTTGCGTATTGCAGTCAATCAAATGGTATTTTAAACAACACTATTTTACCTTCACTTGGAATTGATCCGGTAAGTTGGTATTCGGACCCAAAGGTTTGGCCGGTAATTTTGATTTTTGTTAATACCTGGAAGGGCGTAGGTTATGGCTGCTTGATTTATATATCAGCTATAAATGGTATAGACCCATCACTTTATGAAGCGGCATCATTAGACGGGGCAACAAAATGGCAGCAAATCAAAGCAATTACATTGCCATCTCTGGTGCCAACAATTATCACTCTTACCCTTATGAGCATTGGAAGAATTTTCTACTCTGATTTTGGATTGTTCTATCAGGTGCCAAGAAATTCTGGAGCAGTATATGCAACAACAAATGTAATTGATACCTATGTGTACAGAGGTCTTATGGAGCAGTCAAACATTGGTATGTCAGCAGCTGCAGGCTTCTACCAGTCAATTATCGGTTTTATACTGGTTATCGTTGCTAACTGGGTTGTGCGTAAAATAAGCGAAGAAAATGCTTTGTTCTAAGGGGGAAATGAAATGCGAGAAAAACCTTTTTCAAGATATCAGGTGCTATCAAATGGGGTAATGATTATTTGGACTGTACTTATCATTCTTCCGTTTTTGTTGCTTTTGATGTCTTCAATAACAGATGAAAATACATTGGTTGCAAATGGATATTCATATTTTCCAAAGAAATTTTCCCTTGCAGCTTATGGATATATCATTCAGTCAGGTCAGAAAATATTAAAAGCATATGGCGTTAGTATTATAGTTACAGCCATAGGAACAATTGTGAATGTTTTTTTATCAGCCATGATGGCATACACTTTATCGGTAAAAAAGATTCCTGGAAGAAAAGCACTTAACTTTTTTGTTTTCTTTACAATGCTGTTCAATGGTGGAATAGTTCCTTCGTATTTGCTATGGTCTTCACTTGGGGTAAAGGATACCCTTTGGGCACAGCTATTGCCAAACTTCCTGGTAAGTGCATGGAATGTAATGATGATTCGAACCTATTTTACTACAAGTATCCCAGAATCCTTGTATGAGGCTGCGGAGATAGATGGGGCAACTCAATTTGAAATATTTAGAAAGATTGTACTACCTCTAGGCAAGCCAATACTTGTTACAATGGGAACCTTTGCAGGACTTACATATTGGAATGATTGGACAAATGGCTTGTACTATATAACAAGAAATAAGGATTTGTACAATGTACAAAACTTATTAAATCAGATGGTAAGCAACATTCAATATTTGGCGTCAAGCACCAACTCAAATGTTACCAGTGCAGCATCAGCTATTCCATCTACAGCAATCCAAATGGCAATCGCTTTTGTTGCAATTTTACCTATTATGTTAATATTCCCATTCTTCCAAAAGTATTACTCAAAGGGGTTAACACTTGGTGGAGTGAAAGGGTAAAAAATGAATGCGAGCAAATGAATGCGAGCAGATTTCTGCAAGAAATCTCGCAGCGTTCTAGTAAGCGAAGCTTACAATATATATATACTTAAGATTAGGAGGAGAAAAAATGAAAAGAAAGTTAATCAGCGCAATTCTTTGTGCATCCATGGCAGCTGGGCTTTTAGTTGGCTGTGGAAGTAAGGGTTCAGGCTCAGGCGGAGCAACCACAGGTGCGGTAAGTGGAGATGGGGTTACCACTACTTCATATGGAGAGTACACAACAGAAAATCCATATCACCTTGTTTTTGAGTTTATCGAATTTTATGAGCAGGATGATAATGCTCGTGCGGCAGTACAGGATGCATTAAATGATTATATGATTGAAAACTATCAGATTGAGGTGGAATTTTTACCGGTATCCTACGCTGACTATCAGACAACTACACAGCTTATGCTTTCAGGTGGAGATGAGCTTGACGTTATACCAGTATTTTATAGCTATGCACCTAGCTGGGTAAATATGGGTGGAATCTATGACATGACAGATTTACTTGCTACCGAGGATGGACAAAAAATTATAGATGCTCTTGGAAGTGAGGAAACAGCAAAGGTTGGTAGTGTAAACGGAGTACTTTTCGGTTTCCCAGCAAACAAGGAATCAGTTGAGCTTGGCGGTCTTTGCATGAGAGCAGATATCTGTGATGAGCTCGGCCTTACAGAAAAATATAATCTTGATGCACCAAATTCAGACACATACACAGGCACATCTATTAGATGGGAAGAAGCAGAAGAAATTTTTGCAGCAGTAAAGGAGGCACATCCAGAGATGTATCCACTTTACCTTTACAATTCATCTCAATATAATAGATTTACAGAGTTTGATACTCTTGTAGACAGCTTTGGTGTAATCGACCTTTCAGAGGACAGGGAAAACACAAATGTTGTAAATATGTTTGAGACAGACCAGTACAAGGAATATGTAACTATGATTGCAGACTGGTATGACAAGGGATATATTTATCCAGATGCTGCAACAGATACTCAGGGTACAGCAACAATGATGAAGGCTGGTAATACATTCTCATATGCAACAGCTATCAAGCCAGGATTCTTGGCAGAGGCTAATTCTGCTAATGGTTGCGAGTGCTATTGCTTATATATCAATCCATCAGATGAAGGATATTTATCTACAACAAATATTTCATTCTTCGATACAGGTATTGCAAACAATTCTAAGGATCCTGAAATGGCATTCAAGTTTATTTCGGCATTGTATTCTGATCCTACTGTTTACAATATGTGGCAGTATGGTATTGAAGGTACAAACTATCAGGTTCTTGATGATGGCACAGCATACTTTGTAGATGGTGAGGATGGAAGCAACTATGCATATCACCAGAATTCAGGTTGGTGCTTAGGTAACCAGTTCCAGTCATACGTATGGAATGATGGAACAAAGGATGCAGATTACTGGACACTTCTTCAGTCTCACAATGATTGGGCTTATTATCCAACAACCTATGGCTTCATGTGGGATAGCTCAGATTATTCAACAGAGATTACAGCATTGACTAATGCATACGAAACTTACAGAGCTACACTAGAGACAGGTGCAGCAGGTAGTGCAGGTGTACAGGAGACTCTTGACAAAATGAATGAGGCACTCTATGCAGCTGGTCTTGAAGATGTAATGAAAGCAAAGCAGGAACAGCTAGACGAGTGGCTTGCTACAAAATAGGAGGAATAATGAAATGGAGCAGGTTTTCAATCCGTATTTACCACTGACAGAATATGTGCCGGACGGAGAGCCACACGTATTTGACGGACGAATTTATATATACGGAAGTCACGACAAATCTAAGGGCAAGGCATATTGTGAGGAAGATTATGTTACATGGTCAGCCCCTGTAGACAATCCAAAGGATTGGAGATATGAAGGGGTAATTTATAGAAAGAATCAGGACCCATCAAATCCAGATGGCGCCATGCAGCTATGGGCACCAGATGTTACTAAAGGGCCAGATGGTAGGTACTACTTATACTATTGCTTTTCATTCTATCCAGAGATTGGTGTGGCTGTCAGTGACAGCCCTGCTGGTCCATTTGAGTACTACGGCCATGTGAAATATCCTGATAATTTATATGGTGGAAAAACACTTAACGACCATATGCCTTTTGACCCA
Organism: Pseudobutyrivibrio ruminis; assembly: GCA_015057305.1. Lineage (GTDB taxonomy): Bacteria > Bacillota > Clostridia > Lachnospirales > Lachnospiraceae > Pseudobutyrivibrio > Pseudobutyrivibrio ruminis_F. Next base: position 99,103 of record SVES01000003.1, read on the forward strand.
GCAGTGCTTACAGATGATGATGGAAGGGTATATTTATATTGGGGATTTGCTCCAGCTTGCGAAAAGGAAATGGAATTGCCAAAGCTTTCTGATGATGAGATAGCAAAGCTGCCACCTACAATTCAAAAGATGATGAATGTTTTAAAGAATGTGAAGTTTGAAATAAACTCTCAGGTGGCAGAGCTAGAGCCTGATATGATTACCATGAAAGAGGAGCCACGTCCATTGATTCCAAGTGGAAAGACCTCTGAGGGAACAGGCTTTGAAGGACATGCATTTTTCGAGGCTTCATCAATTCGCAAGATAAATGGAAAATACTATTTTGTCTATAGCAGTCATAAGAGCCATGAGCTGTGTTATGCCATTTCAGATAAGCCAGACAGAGATTTCAAGTATGGTGGAACTATCATTTCAAATGGAAATATTGGCTTAGATGGAAATGAAAAACCTACCTATACATTGAGCAACAATCATGGTGGAATTGCCAAGCTCTCTGATGGATATTATATTTTTTATCATCGTTGCACAGATGGAAATGAGTTTTCAAGACAAGGCTGCGCTGATAAAATCCAGATCGAAGCAGATGGTAGCATTAAGCAGATAGCCATGACAAGCTGTGGTTTAAACGGCGGTGCCTTAGTTGGCAGCGGCACATATCCAGCTGGAATTGCTTGTCATATTACTTCAGCAACTACTATGGCACATATCGATTTTAATGATCCAATTATGGCAAAGCAGACCAGAATGACTCAAGAACAGAATGTCACCTTTATTACTTCTGTAGAGGATGGTACTGTTCTTGGTTACAAATACTTTGACTTTGATAACAAGACTTTAGAGCTTCTTGTGGAGGTCAGAGGAAAGTTTGGTGGTGTCATAGAAGCTACCGGTGATTTAGAGAATAAAGAGCTTTACGGCAAAGCATCAATTAACGTAAATACGAATTCATGGCAATTGGTAAGTATTCCTGTGGATATTTCAGGCAAAGAAAAAGCTCTTTATCTAAGCTTTACAGGAAACGGAAGCTTAGATGTAAAGAGCATAGGCTTTAAGTAATATTAGGATTTGCTTGTCCTATATTCATTAGGAGTCATTCCTACAAACTTTTTAAACTGCTTATGAAAATAAGAAACATTTGAAAATCCGCATTTTTCAGCGATTTCTGATGAAGAGGCTTTGGAACTAAGTAATAGTTTCTGAGCCTCTTTTATTCGTGCTGAAGAAATATATGTAGACAGAACAACCCCAGATTCCTTGTGGAATATATAAGAAAGGTAATCCTGAGACACATGGACTGCATCTGCAATAGCAGCTCTGTCTAAATCTGGATTTGAAATATTAACCTGAATATATTTCTGAGCCATTATAACAGCTGATTCATCACTGTTTTCTTTATGCATAATATTGCAAGTGGAATTAAGGAATGAGCGAGCCCACTCATACAATGCGTCTGGAGAATATAGGTTGTTTTTTGGATATGAAAAGGTATTCATATCATTTGCAATCTCTGTAGACAGGCAATCCTTTTGGGCCAGTACTGAAAATGAAACAGATAGCAAGCCGTAGTAAATTGTAGGAATGATTTTCAAAATATATGTATCCTCAGTGTGTGCAAGGATAGCTTTAACATTCATAAGGATATCTGATATTTTTTCTTGTAGAAGCAGCTGTTCCCAAGCCTCTAGAGGTAATTTTACATTATAGTTTTTGGCTTCCTCAATAAGAGTGCTGGTATTTGGATCATTTATGGAAATTACAGATTTATTTGTAGTAGGTACACTCTGAGCATAATGCTCTAAAAGCTCTAGAGCATATGGGGCAGCAGTCATAGGTGCTTCTGAAAACAAAAATAGCTTAAAGTTAGTATTGGGAAAGGTTCTATCAAGATTTGCAATAGCATCCTTGAATGCAGAAGTGTCCTTTAGGTCAGGGCTATTCCACTCACAGGCAAGCATATATCTTCCATTACTTATGTGGGTGACGTAACAATTCTCGCCTAAATATTCTGAAACAGCAGCCTTTATATCTGTGATAGCTAAAAAGCTGTTTGCTGATTGTGTAATGAGATAGGCATAAAAATATGGAACCTCAAGAATACTGTCAGGAATATTATAGGCCTTGGCAAATTTTGAAACCTCAGTTAATTCAGGGAGTATTGACTTATCGTAAAGACGATACCAAAGAATATTAGTATTGTTGATAATACGGCTTTTGGTTTCAGCGTGATTTTTTTGACATAGCTTTACAGCCTTATCAATAACAGGAGATAAGGTAGAAGCGTCTACTGGCTTTAGAACATAATCAAGAATTTGAAGGCGAATACCCTCTGTGGCGTAACTAAAATTACTGTGTCCAGTTAATAAAATATTAATGGAATTGTACCCATTGTCACGAACCCATTTGATTAATTCCAGACCGTTTTCCCTAGGCATTTCAATATCTGAGATAAGTATATCGATTTGATTATCTAGAAAAATATCCTTTGCCTGGTTTGTGCTATAGGCAGTAAAAACTGAATCTATACCAAAGGATTTCCAGTCTACTGAGTTTTTCACACCTTCTACCAGATAGTATTCATCATCTACTATTAATACGTTCATAAAAGCTCTCCCAATACTTTTATTTATATTTTATATATGGAATATCGATATCCGTCCTTGCACCCATACCTTCTTCATTAGATAGCTTCATATAAGCACTATCATCATAGTATAATTTTAGTCTGTTTTCTACATTTTTAATGCCGATGCGTTCGCTGTCAGTTATCTTGTCATTGTAAAAATCCTCAAGAAAATCATCGCTATAGCCTTCACCAGAGTCGATAATTGTAAAGTGAAGGCGCTCCTCGCCATTTTCCTGATAGCGCTTAGATATACATTTAATTATGAGACTCTCACCCATAATAAGATTATGCTTGAAAGCATTTTCCACAAAGCCGATTAAAAGGATAGGAAAGACACCTGCATCCATGGCGGCGTCGTCAAATTCAGTTTCGTAGGTAATGCAGTTTGGAAAGCGGAGCTTGGTTAATTCCACATAGTTGTTTAAGTATTCAATCTCTTGGTACAGAGGAACATTGTCCTTGGTAGTCAGGGTATATCTAAGGTGTCCTGAAAGGGTTGTAATCATTGTCTTAAGTATTTTAGTATTTTCCTCAGTTCCATCTGCTAAATAAGAAATCATGTTAAGGCAGTTAATAAGAAAGTGTGGCGCAATCTGAGATTTCAAAAAATACAGCTGAAAGTTTTTCTTTTGGATACGTTCCTCATATACATCCAGTTTTAGCTTTTGTATATTATCCAGCATGCTGTTATAGCTTTCTGCAACCTTGCGAATTTCTATACAATTTTCATTGGAAGCATCAATACGTTCTTCCAAATGACCTGCAATGACAGAATCACTCATAGAATCTAGCATGGCAATAGTTCTATTTACAAAATGATTGAACAGCACAATTATTATAGAAAAACAAATTATGGCAATTGCCATAATGGCAAAAGCAAATTTCCAAAAGTTAACCAAAGAATGATTTATGGTAGTCATTGGAACAAGGGCAGAAATATAATAATCACAATAACTAAGCTTTGATGTTGTGATTAGGTATTTAACTCCATCAATTGAAACAGTAGTAGATCTATTCAAGGAAGATTCTATTGGCAAAACAATGGATGTATAGTCGGAAAGGATATCTGAATATCGACTATCCTTTACGGTACTTTTGGCGTGAATTGTATTGCCCTTGGCATCAGAAAAAAATATGAGGGCATCCATTTCATCTAGAGCATCCAAAGAGGAAGAAAGTACATCCAGATTTGTCCAGGCTCCAACAATACTGTTATCATATTTGAAGGCTTTTACAAGATAGGTTTCATCCTCATACGTATAGGGAAGCCATCTTAGCCCATTTACATCTTCAACATCCTTTAGAATTTCCCCAGAATGAAATTGATTTTTTAGAGCCTCCTGATATTCTCGTCTGGATTCAGAGCTGCCACTATATGCAATCCAGGTATCACTTCTTGGAAAATAGGCATACATACCAGAGATGCTTTGGAATGACCTGAGATTAAATTCAAAAAGATTGGAAATGCGGATTATATTTGCATAATTGTGGCTAACATCATATAAGACCGACACGCTGGAAATATCCTGGCTGTAGCTGTTAATCTCCATTAGATAATAATCCACATTTTTTAAATCTTGGCTAGTACCCTCATTGTAAAGGGACAGTAGTTGGTTTATATCTGAATAGGTGCGTTGGCGTAATGAGTATGAAAAATACCCTGAAAAAATAATCATTCCTAACATAGTAAGTGCAAAAAATAGATAAAAGAATGAACGCAGTCTGTTTTTGAATGAGTAAGTTTTGTACAATAATTTTTTCATAATCTAAGAATATTACATAAACAACTAATAAAAGTTCAATTAATAGGGAACAGAAGTATTATATAATTTTACTATGTTAAAAGCCAATACATATATGGAAAGGGAGGTTATTTAATGAAGAGAAGGATTATGTCACTAGTGTTAGCAGGAGCAATGACCTGTGGTTTGTTTGTGGGGTGCGGAAGCTCAGGGTCATCCTCTAGTAGTGCAGGAGATTACGATTCACCAGAGGAAGCTGCGCAGGCGGCAATTCAGGAGAGAAAGGAATCAGGGGAGTATCCTACAGTAGTTATCGGTTATATGAATTTTGCAGGTTCTCCAGCTGGTTTAGATAGAATTTCAGAAAAGCTTTCTGAAATTACTGAGGAAAAGCTTGGAGTAGATGTAGAGCTGATGATTATGGATGCAGCTTCATATTCACAAAACATGAATTTGATGCTTGCCTCAGGGGAGCAGGTAGATTTATTTAATGCAGTTTCAGTTGGATATATGCCATGTGTAAACAAAGGCTACACATTAGATTTGGAAGAGGACGATTTGCTCCAGACATATGGACAGGGAATCCTTGATACATTTACAGAGACAGAAATTGATGGCTGCCGCGTAGGAGGAACTCTTTACGGACTTCCAGTTAAAAAGGATGATGCGGCTGGAAAATTTGGTATTTCTATAGCAGCTCAGTATCTTGATGGTATTGGATTTGATTATGAATCAATGTATGAAGATGGGGAAGAGATTATATATACCGATTTTGATACTATTGATGATATTTTTGCTCAGCTCCATGAAAAATATCCAGATAAGACAGTTTTCTATATGGATGTAAGCTCAGTAGTTTCACAGTGTTTACCTATTGATATTCCATCAGATAACTTTGGTGTTTTATTAAATCCAACAGAGAGCTTAGTTATCGAGGATTTATTCTCAAGCGATCAATATATGGAATTATGCCAGAGAATGTACAAGTGGAATCAGGCTGGATACATTTCACCAGATGCTATTACAGAGACATCAGCTACCACAGTACAGGTAAAGGCTGGTAGCCTTATGGCTTACAAGACAGCAACAAAGCCAGGAATTCTTCAGCAGGAGACAAACCTTTGCGGTCAGCCTGTAGTTATTTTCCAGACAGGTCCTGATTTCAAGGGCTCAAATGCTTACAACACAATGCCTTGGTGCATCAATCAGAATACAGAGGATCCTGTAGCAGCAATGCAGGTACTTAATTTACTTTATACAGACCCTGAGGCTTCAACAATTCTCTGCTGGGGCGAGGAAGGTGTTGAATGGCAGGAAACATCAGATGGACACATCACATATGCAGATGGTGTAGATGCAGAAAACTCTGAGTACTTCAACAATGTTAACTGGGAAATGCCAAATCAGTTTATAGCAAAGATTTGGGAAGGTAATGACCTTGACATTTGGGAAAGAATGCAGGAATTCAATGATAGTGCTACAACAAGTAAGGCAATGGGATTTACATTTGATAACAGTGCTGTTTCAGCAGAATACACAGCTTTGACTAACGTATATACGGAGTATCAGGCACAGCTTGAGCTTGGATTTATTGATCCAGAAAAAGGAATTCCAGAGCTTGTAGAAAGACTTAATGAAGCAGGTCTTCAAGAGTATATGGCTGCAAAGCAGGAAGCACTTGATGAGTGGGCTAAGGAAAACGGAGTAAACTAGGGAGTAGATTATGGCTAGAGTTAAAACGCAAAAACAGCCAATGTCTAAGGAGAAGCGTAAGGCTCTCCTTAGACGCTCAATACCAATTTATTTAATGGCATTGCCAGGGCTTATCTATTTATTTATTAACAATTATATGCCAATGCCAGGAATTATCCTTGCATTTAAGAATTATAAAGCAAAGGATGGAATTTATGGTTCGGCGTGGGCTGGCTTGAAAAATTTTAAATATCTTTTTTCAACTCAGGACGCATTTATTATCACAAGAAATACAATTTGCTATAACCTGGTATTCATTTTGGTAAATACCGTATTTGCGATATTTATTGCAATTATATTGTCAGAACTGACACATAAGATAAAAAAGGTTTACCAGTCAGTTATACTGCTACCATATTTATTATCTGCAGTTATCATCAGCTACCTGGTGTTTGCATTCCTTTCAGCAGAAAATGGATTTATAAATAACACAATTTTAGGTGCCCTTGGAATTGACCCTATCAGTTGGTATCAGGAGAAACAATATTGGCCTTTTATATTGGTATTTGTGAATCTTTGGAAGGGTATTGGATATAACTGTATTATTTATCTTTCAACTATCATTGGATTTGATAGAAGCTATTATGAGGCTGCCGCAATTGATGGAGCCACAAAATGGCAGCAAATTAAGAGTATTACAATTCCGTTGCTTAAGCCAACAATTATAATGCTTACACTTATGGCTGTAGGACGAATCTTTTACTCTGATTTTGGTTTATTCTATCAAGTGCCACAGAATTCAGGAGCATTGCTTTCTGTGACAAATACAATTGATACCTATGTATACCGTGGATTAATAGAGCTTGGTGACATTACAATGTCAGCAGCAGCTGGTGTTTACCAGTCCTTAGTAGGCTTTGTACTTGTTATGACAGCAAACTTTGTTGTGCGTAAGGTTGATAGAGAAAGCGCACTATTCTAGAAAGGAGGAGGCAAATGAAACAAGAAAAGAGATTTCAGATTTTCGGCCATATTGTAATGATTATAGTTACACTTTGCGCCATAATACCACTAGTGCTTCTTGTAATTTCTTCCTTCACGGATAATGATGTGCTAGTTAGAAATGGTTATTCTTTCACACCTGAAAAGTGGAGCCTTGAAGCCTATAAATATATTTTTACAAGCAGTGACTCCGTTGTACATGCTTATATGATTTCTGTTCTATTAACTTTATTAGGAACCACTTGTGGACTGACAATTACAACGCTTTTGGGTTACGCCCTGTCAAAACAGTTTTTGCCAGGCAAGAATTTAATTACTTTCCTAGTGTTTTTCACAATGCTATTTAACGGAGGATTGGTTCCAACCTATATCAATTACACCAATACCTTTGGACTTAAGAATACATTTTTAGCACTGCTTGTGCCAGGACTTATGATGAATGCATTTAATGTGCTACTGATGAAATCATATTTTGTTACTGGTGTGCCAAATGAAATACTTGAGGCAGCTTATATTGATGGCGCCACAGAGTTTCAAACATTTATAAGAATTGCACTTCCTTTGGCAAAACCTATTGTAGCAACTATTGGTTTGTTTATTGGTATTGCATACTGGAATGACTGGATGAATGGCTACATTTATTTGACCAAGAGAACTGATTTGTATTCAATTCAAAATCTGTTAAATAGAATGATTCAAAATATCCAGTTTTTAACACAAAACTCTGGAAACATTGCAAATGCCAGTCAGGGACTAGCATCTATTCCTAGCGTAGCAGTCCGTATGGCTATGGCAGTGGTTGGCGTATTGCCAATTATTATCGTATATCCGTTTATTCAAAATAACTTTGTAAAGGGAATTACTCTAGGTGGTGTAAAGGGATAATTATGGGAAGATTGTATTATCAGTTTATTAGGACTACAGACTTTGGACCTTATGTGACAAAGCTAATTCTAGCCATGCCAAGAGCGGTGGAAAATAGGGAGCTGGGAGTAGAAAAGTTTAGCGTTTATGTGGAAATAAAAGATAGAAATGGAGATGTTGTAAAGCTTCCAAAATCTTTTATTGAAAGAGATGAGTTTGTGCCAAGTGTGGGATATAGAAAAATACTAATGGCGTACACTAGTGACAGGCAGGGAATAGCCTGCGACATGGCTAGTAGATATGTCACCTTGGAGCTGGCTTACGGACCTACATACAAATGCTCATCAGCTCTTGCGGCAGATTTTACAAATATTAACGGGCATGAGAATTTTACAATTAATGATTATGTTATCACCCAAACACAGGACATAGGTGAGGGGGATAATGTGATACGAGGCTTGGTGTTTGATTCTTGTGCCGGCATAAAGCATCCTCAGCGGGAGAGATTTATTGATGTGGATTCTGAGGATGAGACAAAGCTGCTTAGATATGGATATTACACTCCAGATTTAAATACTGGCAAGCGACCACTTATTGTGTGGCTTCACGGAGCTGGAGAAGGCGGTGATGAAACAGCCATTGCATATGCTGGTAATAAAGTCACAGAGCTTACAGAGGACTGGATACAGAAAAAGTTTGATGGAGCCTTTGTGCTTGTACCACAATGTCCAACTATGTGGCTTGATGATGGAAGTGGTCAATATGGCGATTCGGGAAAATCTAAATATGTAAAGGTGTTGAAGGCTACAATTGACAGCTTTATTGCCAGATTTTCAGATGTGATTGATACAGATAAAATCTACATAGGTGGTGATTCCAATGGTGGGTTCATGACTATGAGGATGATAATAGATTATCCCCAATTTTTTGCAGCAGCATTTCCAATCTGTGAAGCGTTAATAGATTCTGCAATATCAGATGCTGATATTGAGGCTATAAAAAATATTCCAATTTGGTTTACCCATGCAAAAAATGACCCTATAGTGCCACCTGAAAATTATGTGGTGCCAACCTATGAAAGATTGGTAAAAGCAGGAGCTTCAGATTTACATTTTACATACTGGGATAAGATTGTAGATAGAAAATCCTACTGTGATAAATACGAAGGTTTTCTGGATGAGGCGGGAAATCCTTTTGAATATTTAGGGCATTTTGCGTGGATTCCAATGCTTAATGATGACTGCAAGGTGGATTTTGATGGGAAGCCTGTGGTGGTTAATGGAAAAGAGGTCACATTGCTTGACTGGTTGGCCCTTCACTAATAAGCATTTCTGAAAATAATGAGAAATTAGAATAAAAAAAGGCGGTTTATTTTGTTGAATAAATCGTCTTTTTTTTTGTATAATCATAAATAATCTTGTTTGTGATATACGATTTAGGAGGAAAATTATTATGAAGGCAGTTATTTTTGATCTAGATGGAGTTATTTGCTTTACAGATAAATATCATTACATTGCATGGAAAAAGCTTGCTGATAAAGAGGGAATATATTTTGACGAGGAAATAAACAATAGACTTAGAGGGGTTTCTCGAATGGACAGCCTTGAAATCATTTTGGAAAGGGCTGACAAGCAGTACACTGATACAGAGAAGGAAGCAATGGCTGCAGAAAAGAATGCAACCTATGTAGAGCTTTTAAAGGAAATGAGTCCAAAGGATTTGTCCGATGAAGTAAAGAGCACTCTAGAGGAGCTTAGAGCACGAGGCTACAAGCTGGCAATTGGTTCTTCCAGCAAGAATACAAAAATGATTTTAGGACAGATTGGCCTTGGTGATTTCTTTGATGCTATTTCTGATGGAACCAATATTACAAAATCAAAGCCAGACCCAGAGGTATTTTTAAAGGCTGCTGAATTTATAGGGGAAGCACCAGCTGATTGCCTAGTTGTGGAGGATGCTAAGGCTGGTATCCAGGCAGCATATGATGGAGGCTTTAAGAGTGCAGGCCTTGGAGAAGCCACAGAGCATCCTAATGTTACTTACAAAATGAACGGGTTTAAGGATTTGCTAGAAATTTGTAAATAGTCATTGTCTGAGACTTTTTCTGTAAGCAGAAGGGCTAATTCCCTTCTGCTTTTTAAATGCTCTCGTAAAATAATTTGCATCATTAAAACCACATGCTGATGCAATATCAGACATAGATATATCAGTAGTGTTAAGCAATAGTAGGGAATGTTGGATTCTAGTATGATTAATATAATCGGTAAGAGTCATATCTACCTGATCATGGAACAAGGCTGAAAGGTAATTTTTGGTAACACTAAATTTATCAGCGAAAAAGCTCAATGATAAATCCTCTTGGTAATGTACATCTATATAATTTAAAGTGCCACGGACGATACTATGATAATTGGCTCTTGAATAGGTTTGTACCAACATACAGTAGCGCCTGATTATATTTGAGTTTACAGAAAATACCTGAGAAACACTGGTACAGGCTTCAATATCTGCGGTAAGCTTTGCATTAAGGTCGTCTATATACAATGGGGCAACATAAGCTGCTTCTGCGGCCTTTCTAAGCAACGTGTTTACAGCAATGACATTATCTTTGGCATCTCTAAGAGGGTCTGCTATTCTTGCAGACATCTTAAATTTCATAAATTCATTTGTTGTATTAAGTGCTTTTGAAGTCTCTCCAGCCTTTACAGCTTCAATTAGCCTGTGTTCTACGGCGTATCTTTCTTCCATTTCTGCAAATTTTGCCATGGAATCAGGAATAGCATTTATTTTTTCTGAATTAACTTTGGTTGAAAGTGATGTAGGAGAATATTTTCTATACTGGATAGAGACATCGACTCCATAATATCGTTGTAGTAATCTGATAATGAGAGTGTGCCACTGCTGAACATCTTGGATTACTGGACAACGGTTATAAAAGGAGATGGTATCTTCTAGCATGGAAAAAGGAACACCGTTATCTTCAAGATATTGTGTGATGGTAGACTGGCTAGGGGCCTCAGTATTGTAGGCCCCTAGTATGGTGAATTTTTCCTCTGCACTTTGAGGTAGCTTCTCTTTGAAAATCAAATAATTTATCCCAAAGCTGTCCAAATATGAAATTGGGGAGGTATCCTCTATATCTTTTATCATATCGTTAAATAAAAGATTATAATCGAAATCTCCATATATGAAATTCCTAAAGCCGTGATCTAAGAAGAAAAGGTCTGAGGTTTCTTTTGTAACATGATTTATATCAATTCTATAGGCCTTGGCCATATCCTCTATTATGGAATCTAGTTCATATCTATACATATCAAGCCCTCTTAAAAAATTAGCAATACCATTTAAGCTTCATTTTATGTATTAAATGATAGCTTAAAATTAATAAAAATCAATAAAAATATTAATATTGTGCTAATTCTCATTAATAATTGTCTAGAGGGATTATGCCATGAACAATATCATAATAAATAGATTTTAACAGGAAAGGCAAGGAAGATAATGGAAGCAGTTATTGAAGTAAAACATATTCATAAAGCTTTTGGTCCAACTGTTGCCCTAAAGGATGTGGATATTAAATTCTATCCAGGGGAAATCAGAGGGCTTGTTGGTGAAAATGGTTCTGGTAAATCTACCGTCACATCTATAATAGCTGGAATGCAGGAGCCAACATCTGGTGAAATGTATTATCAGGGGAAACCTTGGGCACCAGGGAGCATGATAGAAGCACAGCGAGCAGGAATTTCCATGATTTTGCAGGAGGCAAATACAATTTCTCATGTGACCGTTGCTCAAAATATTTTTGCAGGTAGAGAAGCGGAATTTTCTCATTTTGGAATTATCAACATGGCAAAAATGAATGCTGCTGCCGATGAACTGCTTGGCAAATTCGGTTTAGGCCATATAAAGGCAAAGCATCCAATCGACATGTACAATTTTGAAGATAGAAAGCTAATCGAAATTGTTAGATGTGTAGATGATAACACCAAGGTTCTTGTTGTTGATGAAACTACCACAGCCCTTTCTTTGGAGGGACGAGAAATATTATACAAGCTAATCCATAAAATGGCTGAAAATGGAAAGACTGTAATATTTATCTCCCATGACATGGAGGAAATCTTAGAGCATTGTACAGTACTTACTGTTCTTAGAGACGGTGATATTGTTGGAGAATTAAACGGCCAAGAGATTAAGGCTTTAGGTGCAGTAAAAAATATTCGCTATCTGATGGTGGGTCGTGAAATAGGTGAAAAATATTACAGAGAAGATTTTGATACAAGTCATAGCGATGAAGTTGCTCTGGAATTAGAGGATGTTAGCTTTAATGAGATTAAGCACTTCAATCTGAAGGTTCATAAAGGTGAAATCGTAGGATTTGGTGGCCTGTCTGGATGTGGTATGCACGATATTGGACGAATCTGTTATGGCATAGAGAAGCTTGACGGAGGTCGAGTATTGAGAAATGGTAAAGAGATTAAAACACCACTTCAGGCTATTGAAAGCGGAATCGGCTACATATCTAAAAACAGAGATTCAGAGGCGTTGATTTTAGACGGTTCCATTCAGGATAACATTGTTCTTCCATCTCTAACTGCATTGGAGAGAAAATCATTTATCAGTCCAAAGGCAGAAAAGGAAATGGCTAACAAGGAAATAGAAGCCTTTAGAATAAAATGCAACAATGGCAAACAGTGGGTTGGAACATTATCAGGCGGTAATAAACAAAAGGTATCATTCGCAAAATGGACTGCAAAGGGTTCTGATGTAATCATTATGGACTGTCCGACACGTGGAGTTGATATAGGCGTTAAGCAATCTATGTATTCTTTAATTGAGTATATGAAACAACAGGGAAAGGCAATCATTATGATTTCTGAAGAATTATCGGAGCTGGTTGGTATGGCTGACAAGATAATCATAATGAAGGATTTCAAGGTTACAAAGGAATTTGAAAGAAGTCCTAAGCTGCAACAGACAGATATTATTGAGTACATGATTTAAGGGGTTCGTAATGGAAGAAAAAAGAAAATTAGATATAAAACAATTTTTGCAAGAGCATGTTAATGATATCGCATCATATGGTGGATTGCTATTTTGTATTATCGTATTTACGATAGTACCTCCGATTTTTGGAGAAAGCATTTGGAGCCAAGCCAAGCTTGCCAATATTATTTCAAACGTTATTGTAACAGCATTACTTTCTGTTGGCGCTGTGTTTGTATATTCTTTGGGCAATATGGATATCAGTATTGGCGCACAGATAAGGGTATATGCAATGCTGATTGTATTGCTTGGTAATACAACCGGATCATTACTGCCTGGAATATTGATATCACTAGTGATTGCAGTGGTAATTGCTATAGTAAATGGTGGCGCTGGTCAGGTGTTAAAGGTTCATCCAATTATTCCATCGCTGGTGTTTATGATGATTTTACAAGGAGTAAGCTCTATCGCATATGCGAAGATAGGCAGTAGAAATATAACACTTAGATCAGTTGATTTTTCAGCATTTAAAAGTACGGGACTTATGGTTGCTGTTCTTATAGTAGAGACTATTGTTGTATCTTATCTTTTCTATTACACAAAATATGGAAAGAGTGCTAGAGCCATTGGTGCCAACGGAGTAGCGGCAGAACAAAGCGGTATTAACCTATTAAAATTTAAGGTTATTAGTTATGTAATTATGGGTGTGATGGTAGTTGTGGCTGCTATTTTCCAAATGGGTTACACAGGTTCTGCATCAGATTCCACAGGAACTGGTTTCGAAATGAATGTAATGATTGCTCTGATTTTAGGCGGAATGCCTCTTTCAGGCGGAATGCGTTCAAAGGTTAGCTGTGCTGTGATTGGTTCATTTACATATTCAATATTAGCAGTAGGATTACCACTCATAGGAGTTCCTACAAATATGACATTCTTAGTTAAATCGGTAATATTTATCGTCGTTGTGCTATTTACATGTAGAAAAGAAAACGGCGTATTACCTAGATAAATCAAATTATAGGAGGATTAAGATTTATGAAAGCAAAGTTATTTAAGAGGGTTTTAGCAATGACAGCTGCAACAGTTTTATCAGTTGCAACATTGGTAGGATGCGGTAGTGCATCAGAAAGTGCTAGTGGGGAAGCAGCTTCAAACGTGACAGCAACAGATGGTGGCACAATTCTTTGGATGTCAAATCTTTCATCTGGTGCCCAGTATGATGCCATGGTAGCTTATGGCACAAAGCTATGTGAGCAAATGGGATACAATTTGAAAATTGTTTACGGTGATGGCTTTAATGATCCAGATGGAAATTTAACAGCAGTAAAAAATGGAATGACAAGTGACGTTAAAGGTATTCTTGTAAGTCAGGATGGTGGTATCCAGGCAATCATGGATGAATATCCAGACATTCCAGTTGCTGCTTTCAATACAGATATGAATTCAGTTTTTTCAGAAGATGCTAATATAGCATCAAATGCAGCAGTCAAGGACTATCCTAATTTCTTAGGAACAATTGCTGATGGACATATTGATGGTGCAGACACAGCAAAGCAGAATTTTGAGTTTGTTAAGGAACAGGGCTATGACAAAATTGGTGTAGTTACATTCCCAGGCTATGCATATCCAAATCTTCAGGTTGCAGCAGATACAATGGTTTCTCTTTGCGACGAGGCAGGTGTTGAAATTGTTGGTGGAGTAGTTACACTTGAGTTCCAGCCACTAGATGAATCATATTTCCAGGAAGCTGGTAGAGATGATTTAGACTGTATTGTAGCACTTTGCGCAGGAACAACATTTGTATATCCAACAATGGTGCAGGCTAAGGCAGATGGTCTTTGCTCAGCAGATACTAAGCTTGTAACATCTGGCTTTGATAATGACCCATCACTTATCGCAGATATTGGCGAGGAGGGGACAATTGGTTATCTTACAATTTCTCCATGTGAGAACATCGGATATGGTCTTACATTACTTGACAAGGCAATCAAGGGTGAGATGTATGATGATTTTGTATGCGAGAGAATCGATTCTGCAGAGTATGTAATTGATAGCAAGGAAGATATCGATAATGTAATGTCTAAATCAGTTTTAGCTAACAATGATTACAATGATGCGCAGATTAGCTATGAAGATTTACAGGCATGCGCAAGCTTTGCAGATTTACAGGCATTATTCCACTCTGAGCAGATTATGGTGGATGCATTAAAGTAATATAAAGGTGACTTCTTATGAAACAAATGAATTTAGCAAAAAGAATAGGCGGAACAATAATGCTTCCACTTGCAATGTTTATAGTTATGTTTATAGTTTGTTATGCAAATGGCAAAACATATTTTGGAACATTACCAATGTGGCGCATAGTTTTATCAGACACAGCTGTTGCAACCTGCTGTGCCTTAGGGATTGGGTTGCAATTTAAAAGTGGTCGATTTGATTTTTCTGGCGGAGCAATAATGCTTTTGACTGCAATTATTGCAGGTCATGTGGCTCAAGATATGGCAGGTAATAATATAACAGTCTTTATGATACTTTGTTTACTAGTTAGTGTGGTGCTTTCTATTATAGTGTCTCTGGTTTATGTATTTGGAAGGCTGCCAATTGTTATTGCAACAATCGGAATGGCTCTTTTATATGAATCAATAACATGTATTGTGTTTAATGGAGCAGGCGCCAAGTATGTGTCTAATATGACACTTAATGTATTTGCATCATTTCCAAAGGCATTAATTCCTTTAGTTGCCTGCGTTTTGATTTACGCAATCTATAGCTATGGAACTGTAACTGGAAAAGAAGCCCAGTTATTAGCAAATAATCAACAGTCGGCAGTAAATATTGGTATAAATGAAAAGAAGAATGTAATTGTTTCGTATATTTTTTCTGGATTAATATTTGGCTTTGCCACCATGATTTATGCAGCAAAGGCACCCCATGATGCTAGCTTTACATCACTTTCGACTGCAGGGGAATTGTTTTCAAATATTCTTCCAGTATTCATTGGTTTGATGTTAGCTGGCTTCTGCGGAGATTTAATAGGAACATTTATAGGGGCACTTACACTTAGTCTACTTTCTTATTCACTTTCAGCAGTATTTACAGCAGAAATGGGAAGTGCAATTTCAACAGTAATTACAGGCTTGTTTATTCTTCTGCTTAATGTGGTGGCAGGACAAGGAGCTGTATGGATTGCTGGTATAAAAAAAGTATTAAAAAATAGCTCAAGGGCGATGGCATAGGTGGAATAATGGCAAATATAGATTTAAAGGCTCGTCCATTTTATCTTTCTGATGAAGATATTAAATGGGTAGAGGATACAAAAAATAATATGACTCAGGAGGAAAAGATAGGTCAGCTATTTTTTCCGCTGGGCGTTACTACAGACGAGGGATATCTAAGGCATGTGATTTTGAATAATCATGTAGGTGGATTGATGTTTCGTACTGGTAAAGCTAAGGAGCTAGTTGATACATATAGGTATTTACAAAATAACACTAAGATTCCTATGCTGACGGCAGCAAATTTAGAGGCTGGTGGCGACGGAATTATTGAAGAGGGAACTGCTTTTGGAAAACAGATGCAAATAGCAGCTACAAAAGATCCAAAGCAGGCCTACAGATTGGGAAAGATAAGCTGTAGTGAAGCACAGGCAGTTGGTTGTAATTATGCCTTTGCGCCAGTGGTGGATATCGATTTGAACTACCACAACCCAATTACAAATGTCCGTACATATGGCTCTGACCCAGAAATGGTAAAGCAGTGCGGCTTGGAATATATGAAGGCTGCAAAGGAATGTGGCTCTATAGTTTCAATAAAACATTTCCCAGGAGACGGAGTTGATGAAGTGGATCAGCATATATTGATATCAGTCAATTCCATGAGCTGTGATGATTGGGACAGGACATATGGTGATATTTATAAGACTCTTATAGACAATGATGCACCAACAGTTATGGTGGGACATATAGCATTGCCATCATATCAGCATAAATTAAATCCTAATCATCCAAAGAAGCTTGTTCCAGCAACTCAGTCCAAGGAACTTCTTCAGGGGCTTTTAAGAGAAAAGCTGGGATTTAATGGCATGATTATAACAGATGCATCTCCAATGGTGGGATTTTTGGCTGCCATGGATAGAAGACAGGCTGTGCCATATTGCATTGAAGCTGGCTGTGATATGCTTTTGTTCAACAAGGATTTGGATGAAGATATTATGTATATGACAGAAGGTCTGAAAAGCGGAATCCTTTCAGAGGAAAGATTAGATGAAGCGGTAACACGAATTCTTGCAACTAAGGCAATGATTGGACTTCATAAAAAGCAGGCTGAAGGGACATTGGCACCAAGTGATGATGGTCTAAGCAAGTTGGATAGAGATTTATTTAAAGAATGGGCTAAGGATTGTGCTGATAAGGCAGTAACTCTTGTTAAGGATACACAAAATTTATTACCATTAGATAGTAAAAAGCATAAGAGAGTGCTGTATGAGCTTATGGGTGGATTTAAATCAGATGCAAGGGTTGAAGCAAAATTTGTTTCAGAAATGGAAAAGCTTGGTTTTGAAATGATTCCTTATGAAAAGGAAGTGTACGATTGGAGCAAGCCAGTTCATTTTGAAACAGTTGAAGAATTTAGAAGCAAGTATGATTTGGTAATATATATAGGAAATATTGAAAACGCATCTAATCAAACTACAGCTAGATTAAATTGGCATACAGAGTTTGGAGCAGGGAATAATATTCCATGGTTTGTAGAAGTAGTTCCTACATTATTTATTTCACTTGCAAATCCTTATCATTTATTAGATGTTCCAATGATTAAAACATATATTAATTGTTATTCAAATCATGATGTAATGATTGAGACAGTAATAGATAAAATCATGGGTAAGAGTGAATTTAAGGGTAAGAGTCCAATTGATCCATTCTGCGGCAAAGACTATCTATCATATTAAATGTCGTATTTTGACAAAAAGAGGTCGTGTTTTGGTACGTGAATGTGACGAGTATTCATGGTATAGTGACAACATGAAACCATGATCAAGATGGAGGAGTGACTAATATTATGAAGATAACAAGATTAAAGCTGAATGGAATAGTTAATCCAATAGGCTATGAATTTGCAAATATAATTGCATCTTGGAACGTTGAAGCTACCAATGCAAAGACTTTGAATAAGGGCCTTTTGGAAGTGGCGAGGGATATCGCATTTACGGATATTATATATAAGAAGGAATCCGCTGATTTAGACCAGACAGGGGAAGTAATTGACATCAAGCTAAATCCTAGAACCAGATATTTTTGGAGAGTAGCACTTACTGGAGATAACGGAGAAAGTGCTACAAGTGATGTGCAGTTTTTTGAAACTGGCAAGATGGATGAACCATGGACTGGTAAATGGATTGCAGCAGACGGTGAAGAAAAGCTGCAGCCACTTTTTTCTAAGAAGCTTTCTCTCGAAAAAACGGTTAAAGAGGCAAGACTGTATGTTAGCTGCTTAGGCGTTTTTGAAGCATATATTGATGATGAAAAGGTTGGAGATGAAATCCTTACACCTTATATCAACGATTATGAGACTGGTATGCAAATCATCACATTTGATGTATCAAATCAGCTAAAGCAAGATAGCAAGCTTGATATACAAGTGGCAAATGGTTGGTATAGATCAAACTTTGGTCTTGACGGTGGTATCAATTTTGGTGACACTCTTGAAGCCATAGCAGAGCTACATGTTACCTACGAGGATGATAGTACAGAAGTAATCGGAACAGATTCTAGCTGGGAGGTTTATGCCTCTGATTTGATAGAATCGGGTATCTATTATGGAGAGGATTTAGATAGAACAGCAGGCATTACCCTAAAGGGAAATGCCATTGAGGTAGCTGCAGAAAGAAATCTCTTGGATAGATATAGTATTCCAGTAATTGTCAAGGAAGTAATCCCTGCAAAGGAGATAATAAAGACACCTGCTGGTGAGACAGTTATTGACTTTGGTCAGAATCATGCTGGCGTTATGGAGTTTGATGCAGATTTTCCAGCAGGAACAGTTATTACAATTGACTGTGGCGAGGTATTGCAGCAGGGCAATTTCTACAATGACAATTATCGTGAGGCCAGATCGAGATTTGTATATACATCAGATGGAAGAAAAGAAACAGTTCATCCTAGATTTACCTTCTTTGGCTATAGATATATCAGAATTCAGGGATGGCCTGAGGCCTCAGAGCTTACCTTGGATAAGGTCCGTTCAAATGTAATATATTCTGATATGGAGCGCACTGGTTTTATTGAGACCAGCAATTCAAAGATTAATAGATTATACGAAAACTGTATCTGGGGTCAGAAGTCTAATTTCTTAGATATGCCAACAGACTGTCCACAGCGAAACGAAAGACTTGGTTGGACAGGCGATGCCCAGGTATTCTCTCAGACAGCCAGCTACAATATGGATACAAGAGCTTTCTACAGAAAGTTTTTGCGAGACCTAAACCTTGATGCTAAAAGACATGAGGGAGCAGTGGCAAGCTATCTACCTTCAAATGCTGGAGCAAATCTTGCTGGTACAGCAAGCATTTGGGGTGATGTAAGTACATTTGTACCTGAAGTAGTTTTCAATACCTTTGGAAATCTTACAGATGTTGAAGAACATTATGAGATGATGAAAAACTGGGTAGAATACATGCACCGTAATGACGTGGAGCATGGTGATAGAGGATATTTTATTCTTCCATTCCAGTTTGGAGATTGGCTTGGTCTTGATGGTATCACAGAGCAAAGCTTTAAGGGTGGTACAGATGACAATTATTTAGGCTCTGTTTACTATTATCGTTCTACAGTTATTACTGCTGAGATGGCTGCTAGGCTTGGCAAAACAGAGGACCAGAAAAAATATGAAGCCCTTGCTGCAAAAGTGAGAAAGGCTATATTGGATGAGTATTTCACTCCAAATGGTAGACTTTCATGCGATACCCAGGCAGCTTATATAGTCGCCCTTGCATTTGATATTTATGTAGACAGACAAAAGCTTCTTGAGCAGTTTTTAGATAAGTTAAATAGAGATTGCTTCCAGATTAAATGTGGATTTGTTGGTGCACCACTATTGTGTACCACACTTGCAAAATGCGGACGCATTGATTTGGCATATCAGTTCTTATTTAACGAAGGCTTTCCTAGTTGGTTGTACTGTGTCAACTTGGGCGCCACAACCATATGGGAAAGATGGAATTCCCTTCTTGAGGATGGTTCTATCTCAGGCACAGGAATGAATTCCTTGAATCATTATTCATATGGAACAATCGTACAGTTTATGTATGAATATATCGGCGGACTTACACCAGCTGTACCAGGCTTTAAGGTTGCTAATATTGCCCCACAGCCATCAATGAAATTTAGACATTTTAATTCTTCAATGACTACTGCTTCTGGTAAGTATGTATCAAACTGGAAGATTGCAGAGGATGGAACAGTTACTATCGAGGTGGAGGTTCCATTTAATGGAAAGGCAAATGTTACTTTGCCAAGGTTTTCTAGAAATGGCTTAAGGGTAATTGGCTGTGATGGTGCAGAGATATCTGATGAAGGAAAGGTTACCGTGCCAGCTGGACATTATGAATTCTCATACACTCCTTCTGAGGATTATAGATGCGTGTATACTCCAAAGACTAGATTACTAGAGCTAGAGGCAGACGAAGAAGTAATGTCATTATTGCAAAAGGAACTGCCAGCTGCATTTGGTGTTATCAAGTCTCACGACAAAGAAATGGGCAATCACACATTAGGAGAGATGCCATACCTATTCTTTATGGGCTTCACACCAGAGCTTGTAAATCCTATTAATGAAAAGATTTTTGCTATGAGAAGATGGTAATATGACTTTTCATGTGAAAAAGCAATGAATAAAGGACATCAAAATACATTTATAGTGTATTTTGATGTCCTTTTGTTATATACTAATTAGTAGGAAAAAGTGTAATATTTTAGATTTATTTAAAATAAAGGAGAATAAGTATGGGAAATAGGGTTAATATTACATCAGAATTTTGGGCTAGATATAGAAATCTGGTTCGAACAGAAATGATTCCATTTCAGTGGAATGTTTTAAACGATATTGCGGGCATAAAAATCGAAAAGGAACGCTTAAATGATGAGGGAATCCCTAACGAGAAAAGTCACGCAATAGAAAATTTTAAAATTGCTGCAGGCAGAACAAAGGGCACACACTATGGATGGACTTTTCAGGACAGTGATGTTTATAAATGGCTAGAGGCGGTAGCGTACTCCTTAAGAGAAAAAATGGATCCTGAGCTGGAAAAGAAATCATTGGAGGTTATAGATTTGATTGCCGATGCCCAGGAGGAGGATGGTTATTTGGATACCTTCTATTCTATCCTTGGAATTGATTACAGATATCAGAGCCTGGCAGGCAGTCATGAGCTTTATTGCATGGGACATTTTATAGAAGCTGCAGTTGCATACTATGATGCTACAGGAAATGAAAAGGTATTAAATGTGGCAAAAAAAGCAGCAGATAATATCTATGACAATTTTGGTCCAGAGGAAGGAAAAATACATGGCTTCGATGGCCACGAAGAAATTGAAATTGGCTTACTGAGACTATATCACGTAACAAAAGAAGCTAGATATTTGGATTTGGCAAAGTATTTCCTTATGGAAAGGGGAAAGAATCCAAATTTCTTTAGAGAGCAGGCGGCAAAGTATGAAGGGCCAAATGCCCTTGGTGGAATTGAAAAAATGCCTGACACATATTTTCAAAATCACAAGCCTATTTTAGAGCAGGAAACTGCAGAAGGTCATGCGGTGCGTGTAGTGTATATGTGTACAGCCCTGGCTGATTTGGCAGCAACTACAGGTGATAAAGAAATATTTGAGGCTTGCAAAAGACTTTGGGAGGATATCACAAAGCGTAGAATGTATGTAACTGGAGGAATTGGCTCTACCGTTAATGGTGAATCCTTTACCCTGGATTATGATTTGCCAAACGATACAATGTATTGCGAAACCTGTGCAGCAATAGGACTTATATTTTTCGCCAAGCAAATGCTTAGAATAGAGCCTAAGGCTGAGTATGCTTTAGTTATGGAAAGAGCACTATACAATTGCGCTTTGGCTGGAATGGCTCTTGATGGAAAGCATTTCTTTTATGTAAATCCGTTGGAGGTAAATCCCCTAAAGTCATTGAGGGATCCAGGCAAAAGCCATGTAAAGCCAGTTCGACCATCCTGGCTAGGATGTGCATGCTGCCCACCTAATCTGGCACGTATGATTACATCTCTAGATGACTACGTATATACGATATTCCAGGATACTGTGTTGATTAACCAATATATCGATTCCGATGCTAAATTGGCGCTTACAGATGGAAAAGTAGAAATTGTTCAAAGGACAAATTTTCCATGGGATGAGCAGGTAGCTTTTGAGATAAAAAATAATTCTAAGTCTCAGGCGAAAATTGGTATTAGACTTCCAGGGTGGTCTGCGGAAGTTGAAATTAGTATAAATGGCGCTCCAGTGGAGCTTGTGTCAGAAAAGGGATATCACTATATTACTGTGGACGCTGGGGCTTCTGTAGAGGCCAAGCTTACTTTTTCGATGCCTATTTTGAGAAACTATTGCAATCCATTAGTTTCAGAGGATATAGGCAAGGTGGCAATATCTCGAGGACCATTTGTATATTGCCTTGAAGGTGTGGACAATGGAACAGAATTAAATTGCTTACGTCTGCCAGATGATTCAGAGCTAAATTATGAGTACGATTCTTCGCTACTTAGTGGCATGGGAGTTATTAGTGGCAAGGGGTATAGGCTCCAGGCCTCTGAATCAAAGGATTCTCTCTACACAAATAGCAAGCCAGTAGAAAAAGAAGCTAAGCTTAAATTCATTCCATATTTTGCCTGGGCAAACCGCGGGGAAAATGAAATGGAGGTATGGGTGAGAGAGTAGGATTGATTCGATGCATACTGACATTGGGCGATTTCAGGCTAAAATCTATTGAGAGATGTTATGATTTTAGGTTTCTGGTTTTAAAGAAGGGCTAGAATTTAATAGTAAAACCATTTTCGGCTAAAAAGAGGAGGATTTTTCATATTATGGTTTTAAAAAAAGCTTAATTTATAATTCTACAACCAAATTTTGAAAATTTTGGTTGTAGTTTATAAAAAACTCACCATTCTAAAACTGTGTAGCTTTTACCAGTTATGATTGATAATCTGAGTGTGCTTAAATTTAAATGGATACGTATATTTCAGCAGTGGATTAGAAATAGTCCGCTGCTTTTTTTGAGAAAAATTATCTAAAATATTTTTATTAAAAATCTTGACATTTATTATGGAATGATTATTATAATGTCGTAGTTAGGTTAAAAGATTTTAACTAATAGTATTTAACTAAAAAATTTGAAAAAGGAGAAAAATTATGTTTGATATTGTAAAGGAAGTAATAATTGATACTCTCAGCTGTGCTGCTGACAAAGTAACTATGGAGGCTAATTTATTTGACGATTTAGGAGCAGATTCTCTTGATGCAGTTGAGCTTTCGCTTGCTGTTGAGGAGAAGACAGGAATTACCATAGAAGAGGATGCAATGGCTGAAATTAAGACGGTTGCAGATATTGTAAATTATCTTGAGGCTCACAAATAATCATGGAAATCAAAGAAGTTAAAGAACTGTTAAAGGCATTTGATGAAAGTGAAAGCACTTACCTTTCTATAGAGCAGGAGGGTGTCAAAATCAAGCTGAAAAAGCAATCTGAAATGCCAAGGCTTTCATATGTTGAAAGTTCTGTTTTGCCACAGATTGAAATTCCTCAGAATAAAGAAGATGTGGCATCAGCCACAAATGAGGCAAAAGAGGAGCCTGTTGATGGGCAGCAGGTTTTGGCTCCATTAGTGGGTATATTTTATGCAGCACCTTCTCCAGAGGCTAGTGCTTATGTGCAGGTTGGCGATAAGGTAAAGGCAGGTCAGATTTTATGCTTAATTGAAGCGATGAAAATGATGAGCGAAATTACAGCTCCTAGGGATGGCATAATCAAAAAGATTTACGCAAAGAACCAGGATGTAGTTGAATATGAGCAGCCATTATTTCTCATAGGAGATTAGTATGTTTAAGAGAATTTTAATTGCTAATCGAGGCGAAATAGCAGTTCGAATAATCAGAGCTTGCATGGAAATGAATATAGAAGCTGTTGCTATTTATTCAACAGCAGATAAGGATTCACTGCATGTAAAGCTTGCTACAAAAAGTATTTGTATAGGACCTGCCAGGGCGGCAGAGAGCTATCTTAATATGGATGCCATAATTACAGCTGCACAGGTAACAGGCTGTGATGCCTTACATCCTGGCTTTGGATTTCTCTCAGAGAATTCGGAATTTGTTAGAAAATGTAATGAGGCTGGAATAGTTTTCATAGGACCAACACCTGAAGCAATGGACGCCCTTGGTAACAAAGCCGCTGCAAGAAAAATGATGATGAAAGCGGGAGTTCCAGTAGTACCTGGCTCAGATGGACCAGTAAGGGACTATAAGGAGCTGGAAAGAATTGCTAAAAAAATAGGCTATCCTGTTTTGATTAAGGCAAGTGCCGGTGGCGGCGGCCGAGGCATGCGAAGGGTGTACAAGAAAGAAGACCTGGAAAAGTTGTATGAGGAAGCAAAAGCGGAAACCATAGCTTGCTTCAATGATGATGAAATGTATGTGGAAAAGTTGGTGCTGAACCCAAGGCATATTGAGTTTCAGATACTGGCAGATGAACATGGTAATGTGATTCATCTCGGGGAGCGCGACTGTTCGATTCAGCGAAAGAACCAAAAGCTGATTGAAGAAAGTCCATGTATGTTTATAGATGATGATTTGAGAAAATCCATGGGAAAGGCAGCTGTGGCTGCGGCAAAAGCTGCAGGCTACACAAATGCAGGAACCGTTGAATTTGTTTTAGATGAAAAGAACCACTTTTATTTCATCGAAATGAATACACGAATCCAGGTTGAACACGGTGTTACAGAAGCTGTCACAGGCATTGATCTTATAAAGCAGCAGATTAGAATAGCCTTCCACGAGCCTCTTAGATTAAAGCAAAAGGATGTAAAGCTTCATGGTCATGCCATGGAATGTAGAATCAATGCGGAAAATCCAGCCAAGGGATTTATGGCAAACACAGGAAAAATAACATTTTTGAATATACCTGGCGGTCCAGGGGTAAGGGTGGATACCCTTTTATATAATGGATATGAGACAAGTCCTTTTTATGATTCTATGATGGCAAAAATTATAGTTCATGCACCAACAAGGCTTGAGGCAATTCGAAGAATGCGCAGGGCTTTGCTTGAGCTTGTTACAGAGGGAATCATAACAAATGGTGATTTCGATTATCTGTTGTTGCATCATCCTGATTTTGTAAAGGGTAATTACAATGTAAGCTTTATTGAAAACCATATAGAGGAAATTTTATCTTGGGATAAGGCGGCAAACCTATCAGAGGATGAGTAGTCATGGTTAGTATTGTTGACGAGAGAAAAAATAAATTTAATAGATATAAGGATCTTAGAGAAAATCCTACGGAACTGCTGGAACCAGCTATTAAGCCTGTTAAGGAATATGATATATGGGACAGAATAAATGATATTGCAGATGAAGGTAGCTTTTTAAAGCTTGAGTTTGATTTTCCAGAGACAAATCCTTTGGATTTTGAGGGATATGTTGAAAAGAAGGAAGAACTTAGAGCAGAGGAAAAACTTCATGATGGAATAGTTGCGGGAGAATGTAAAATTAATGGATATCCTGCTGTGATTGCCGTTATGAACAAGAAATTTATGATGGCATCTATGGGCATGGAGCTGGGAGAAACAGTTTGTAGAACCTGCGAATATGCAAG
Organism: Pseudobutyrivibrio ruminis; assembly: GCA_015057305.1. Taxonomy (GTDB): domain Bacteria; phylum Bacillota; class Clostridia; order Lachnospirales; family Lachnospiraceae; genus Pseudobutyrivibrio; species Pseudobutyrivibrio ruminis_F. Next base: position 124,894 of record SVES01000003.1, read on the forward strand.
GGAGAAAGAACTTCCGCTGATAATTTTCACAGCAAGCGGAGGCGCCAGGATGCAGGAGGGAATCATGAGCCTGATGCAAATGGCAAAAACAAGCGCTGTTATCCAGAAATACAAGGCTGAGGGTGGATTATATATAGCTGTTTTAACCCATCCTACAACAGGTGGGGTTAGTGCAAGCTTCGCCACACTTGGAGATATTACACTTGCAGAACCCAAGGCTCTGATAGGTTTCGCTGGACCTAGAGTTATTGAACAAACAATAGGGAAAAAGCTTCCAGAGGGCTTTCAGCGGGCAGAGTTTTTGGAAGAGCATGGTTTTATTGATGCAATAGTTAAGCGTGATGAAATGAAGGATGTTTTAGGAAGGCTATTGCTTTTGCATAGCAAATGACATCTGATGTTTCTAAAAAGGAGATTAATATGAGCGCAATTGAAAAGGTATTACAGGCGAGAGATATTAATAGACCTAAAATCACAGATTATATTGAAAATTTATTTACAGATTTTTTTGAGCAAAAGGGAGATTTCTTAGGTAAAGAGGATGCAAGTATATATGGCGGAATCGGAATGTTTAAAGGAAGACCAGTAACAGTTCTCGGGCACAGAAAGGGTCGTACTGCCGAGGAAAATGTTAAATGTAACTTTGGCATGCCTGGCCCTGAGGGGTACAGAAAAGCTCTTAGAATAATGAAGCAGGCGGAAAAATTTAATCGTCCAATCATCACTTTTGTTGATACGCCAGGGGCTTATCCAGGCTTAGAGGCAGAAATGTACGGACAAGCTCAGGCTATAGCAAATAATCTGGCTGAAATGAGTGGGCTAACGGTACCTGTGATTTCAATTGTAACTGGGGAAGGCTCCAGTGGTGGCGCCCTTGGTATTGCAGTTGCCAACAAGGTTTACATGCTGGAAAATGCAATATATTCTGTTCTTTCACCAGAGGGTTTTGCATCAATTTTGTGGCATGACAGTACAAAAAGAGATGAGGCAGCAGAGGTTATGAAGCTTACTGCTGATGATTTATATAGACTAGGTGTGATTGACGGAATTATTTCAGAAAAGGATATATATCGATCTGTTGAGAAGCAGATTATGCAGGCTTTAAAAGAGCTTGATTTAATGTCAAAGGATGAAATAAAAAAACATCGCTTTGAAAAATTCAGGTATTTTGATGAGGAATATTTGAATAACTCAACTAAAGCGAGAATGGAAGTAGTTTAGATGACAGGAATAAAAATATTGGCAACAGGAATCTGTGTGCCAGAGAAAACAGTGAGCAATGATGATTTGTCCCAGATTGTAGACACCAGTGATGAGTGGATAAAGCAAAGAACGGGTATGGATATTAGACATCATGTGAGTAATGAGGAAAATCACACATATCTTGCCCAAATGGCTGCAAAAAGGGCAATTGAAAAGGCTGGAATTGATAAGTCAGAGATTGGGGCAATTGTGGTTTGCACAGTTTCTTCTGATTACTATTCACCATCAACAGCTTGTCTTTTACAGGGAAGATTGGGGCTTAGAAACGATATTATTGCTTTTGATTTGGGAGCAGGCTGTTCTGGGTTCATATTTGGGTTGGAAACTATTAGGGCTTTAATGATGGCAAGAAATTGCAAGTATGGTCTTATAGTTGGCGCTGAGGTTTTATCAAAAAAGATGGACATGACCGATAGAAGCACCTGCGTACTTTTTGGGGATGGTGCCGCTGCTGCTATTGTTGAGCTCAATAACAAGCTTTATTCCTCAGTGATTGGTGTTGAGGGTGATGAAGACATGATAAACATCAAGACACCTAATGGCTACATTCATATGGATGGACAGGGGACCTACAAATTTGCGGTGGCGACAGTTCCAAAAGTGATTTCAGAGGCTGTGGAAAAAGCAAAGCTTTCATATGATGACATAGATTATTATATTTTGCATCAAGCCAATTTGCGTATCATAGAATCCATTGCAAAAAAATTGAAGCAACCAATGGAAAAATTTATTGTAAACATAGAAAAATATGGAAACACATCCGCAGCTAGCGTGGGGCTTGCCCTAGACGAAGCCATGAGGGGCGGCAAAATAAAGCCAGGTGACAAGGTGCTGATGTGCGCCTTCGGTGCAGGCCGCACCTGGGGCGCCGTGGTAGCCGAGCTGTAGGCAACAAGTAGAGGTTTGATATGAAATTAAGGGATTTAACAGGAACAAAGTATAGCGTAATTCAAGGAGGCATGGCAAATATCGCCACAGGCGAATTCGCAGCAGCTTGCTCTAATGCAGGGGCATTGGGCCTGATTGCAAGCGGCGGTATGAATGCAGAAGCTCTCAGAGAGCAGATCCGCATTTGCAAGAGCAAAACAGATAAGCCATTTGGTGTAAACCTGATGCTAATGAATCCAGATGTGGATAACATTGCAAAGATGCTAGTGGAAGAAAAGGTGCAGTTTATTACAACTGGTGCTGGAAACCCAGGAAAGTATATGAAGGCATGGAAGGAAATGGGCGCAAAGGTGTTTCCGGTTGTTGCCTCAGTTGCTCTGGCAAAAATAATGGTTAGAGCAGGTGCTGATGCAATTATTGCAGAGGGGGGCGAGTCAGGCGGACATGTAGGTGATATGACTACTATGACTTTGCTTCCACAGGTGGTAGCAGCAGTAGATGTACCAGTTATTGCAGCTGGTGGCATTGCTTCGGGAGCTCAAATGGCAGCAGCAATGATGCTTGGAGCCTGTGGTGTACAGGTAGGTACATGCTTGCTGGTGGGGGAGGAGTGCCCTATTCATGAAAATTACAAGCAGACTTTAATAAAGGCAAAGGACAATGCAACTACAGTAACAGGTCGCTCCCAGGGTGCTCCAGTGCGTATCATAAAAAATGAAATGGCTCGTGAGTACCTGAAGCTTGAGGCTGAGGGAGCAGATAGAGAGCGATTGGAGCAAATTACACTAGGAGGCTTAAGACGTGCTGTATGTGACGGAGATATGATAAGGGGCTCTGTAATGGCAGGTCAGGTTTGTGGTCAACTAACCGCCATACGTCCTGTAGCCCAAATCCTCGACGAGCTGGTTACCGATGCCAAGTCGTCGCTAGGTAGGGCAGCAACGATAGAAATATAGTATCTTTTGTAGTTTTAAAATTTAAATGAGCCTAGGCGAGTCAGGATATAAAAAAGTTATCAATGAGCCCTTAGAGCAACGTCTACACTTAGTGAGCACTTGTGCGAACTTAGTGTGGCTACGTTGCGGCAAGAGCGAAAGCGTGGCGAATTGTAAGATATATAGTCTATGAATCAGACTGCGAGTGTAAAACAGGGAGATTAAATATGTTAGGAATTGTGTATGCAGGCCAGGGATCTCAGAGAGTTGGGATGGGCCAGGATTTTTATGAAAAATATGAAAGCTTTAGAAAGACCATAGATAGTGCCACCGAAACAGTCAGCGGAGTAACCCAAATGGATGTTGCAAAGCTGTGCTTTGAAGGTCCAGAGGAAAAGCTGTCTCAGACAAAATATACACAACCTGCCATGGTGGCATTTGCCATTGGAGTCACAAAGCTTTTGAAGGAAGCAGGAATTAATGCTGATTATACTTGTGGGCTGAGCCTGGGAGAATATTCTGCATTGTACGAAGCAGATGTTCTGGATGAAGCTACGATTATGGATTTGATTGCAAAACGAGGTAAGTTCATGTCAGAGGCTTCAGCAGGCTTGGATGTGAAAATGGCGGCAGTTATGGGCGCTGATAGAGAGTCTGTTTTGGAGTGTTGTGATAAGGCAAACGCAGAACTTAAGGGCGAAAAGATAGTTCAGGCTGCAAACTTCAACTGCCCTGGACAGATAGTAATATCAGGGGATGCGTTGGCAGTTGATAAGGCAAGCGTCTATCTCAAGGAGGCTGGTGCAAAAAGAATTGTGCCCCTAAAGGTCAGTGGACCATTTCATACAGCTTTGATGAAGCCAGCTGGGGATAAGCTGGCAAATGAATTTAAAGCAGTTTCCTTCAATGAGGAAAAGTCAAAGGTTGTATTTAATTGCCTTGGTAGAGAAAAGACTGATGATGAGTCTATTCCAGCACTTTTGGAAAAGCAGGTGCAGTCCTCTGTTTATCTGGAGGATTCAATCAGATATATGGTGGATGCAGGTGTGGATACTATTATTGAAATCGGTCCAGGAAAAGCCATTAGTAAGTTTATTAATAAAACCGTTGATGATGTAAAGGTGTATTCAATAGACACTGTAGATGACTTCGTAAATACGATAAAGGAGCTAGGAGCATGAGTGTAGCATTAATTACAGGCGGCAGTCGAGGAATTGGTAGCGTTATTGCTAAGCAGCTTGCGGCAGATGGATATAATATTGCAATTTGTTACTCAGGTAATGAAGGTGCGGCTCAAAAAACAATTGAAGAATGTAAAAAGCACGGGGTACAGGCTATTTTTATAAAGGCTGATGTAAGTAATGCAGAGGATGTAAACGAAATGTTTGCCCAGATAAAGGAGCTGCTTGGCCCTGTTGATGTATTAGTAAATAATGCTGGTATCACAAGGGATGGACTTCTTATCAGAATGGATGAGACCGATTTTGATTCAGTTATAGATATTAATTTAAAGGGAACCTTTCTTTGCACAAAGGCTGCCATAAAAGACATGATGAAAAATAGAAGTGGTCGCATTATAAATATTACTTCTATCGTAGGTGTGCAGGGCAATAAAGGGCAGTCAAATTATGCGGCCAGCAAAGCAGGAATTATCGGATTTACGAAATCAGTTGCCAAAGAATATGGAGCAAAGGGTGTGACAGTAAATGCAGTTGCTCCAGGCTTTATTCAAACGGCAATGACTGATGAACTGCCTGATACTGTTAAGGATGCATATATAAAGCAGATACCTCTTGGTAGATTTGGCACACCAGAGGATGTGGCCGGTGTTGTATCATTTTTGGCTTCTGAAAAGGCTTCGTATGTTACGGGGCAAGTGTTGGAAGTCACTGGAGGAATGTAAATGAAAAGAAGAGTTGTAATTACAGGAATGGGAACAGTCAATCCATTGGCAAATTCGGTAGATCAAACATGGGCTGCTGTAAAGGCTGGAAAATGTGGTATAGCACCTATCACCCATTTTGATACATCAGAACTAAAGGTAAAGCTGGCAGGTGAAGTAAAGGACTTTGATGCAGCAGAAATACTGGGGCCAAAAGAAGCAAGAAGGATGGATGTGTATACACAGTATGCATGTGCAGCCGCCAAGGAAGCCTTTGAAGATTCGGCTCTTGATATGGAAAAGGAAAATCCAGATAGAATCGGTTGCATTGTTTCATCTGGAATTGGTGGTCTTTCTACTATTGCTGAGGAGCATGGCAAGGGAGAAGAAAAAGGCTATGGAAAGATTTCTCCATACTTTATTCCTATGTCAATCAGCAACATGGCAGCAGGGCAAATTGCAATTATGTATGGTCTAAAGGGAATGTGTACATGCGTTGTAACTGCCTGTGCCAGTTCAAACAATGCAATCGGTGACGCTTTTCATAGAATCAGAGATGGCTATGAGGATGTAATGGTTTGTGGAGGTGCAGAAGGTGTTGTTATGCCACTTGCCATTGGTGGCTTCCAGTCAATGAAGGCACTTTGCACCAGTGAAAATCCTAATAGAGCGTCAATACCATTTGACAAGGAAAGACATGGCTTTGTAATGGGCGAGGGGGCAGGAATTCTTGTACTTGAGGAATTAGAGCATGCAAAGGCACGTGGAGCAAAAATTTACGCAGAGGTTGCAGGCTATGGATCAAATTGTGACGCATATCATATTACTGCACCAAATCCTGAGGGAGAAGGGGGCGCTAAGTGTATGACATTAGCAGTTAAGGATGCTGGCTTAGAAATGGAAGCGGTGGATTATATTAATGCCCACGGCACAAGTACTTCCTTAAATGATGCAGGGGAAACACTGGCTATTAAGAAGGCTTTTGGAGAACATGCATATAAACTTATGGTAAGCTCAACCAAATCTATGACAGGACATCTACTTGGTGCAGCAGGTGCAGTAGAGGGAATTATAACTTCTCTTGCCTTGAAGGATGGCTTTGTGCCAGCAACAATCAATTATCTAGAAAAGGATGAGGCATGCGATTTGGATATCGTTCCAAATCTTGGTCGCAAAGCAGATATCAAGGTTGCCCTTTCAAATGCTTTAGGCTTTGGTGGTCATAACGCATCCATTGTATTCCGTAAATACGAAGCATAAGATTATTTAAATGAGCAAGTAGATAACAAGCTCTGAGGTTACTCATGCGAAGCTTTTCGTGCGTAGCTGAGTAACACTCAGGCTTGTTGTCGTAACTTGCGGACAAGGAGTATATATGCAATTAAGTAATTCAGAGATTCAAGAAATATTACCACATCGCTATCCGTTTCTTATGGTAGATAAAATAACGGAATGTGAGCCAGGCCAATGCGCAAAGGGCATAAAATGCGTCAGTGCCAATGAGATGCAATTCATGGGTCACTTTCCAGGACATCCTGTAATGCCAGGAGTACTTATAATAGAAGCTTTGGCTCAGGTTGGAGCTGTGGCATTATTGACAGAAGAAGAAAATAAGGGAAAACTGGCATTTTTCGGTGGAATAAAAAATGCCAGATTCAAAAAACAGGTGGAGCCAGGGGATGTTTTAAAGCTTGAATGTAAATTAACATCAAGGAAGGGTCCCGTAGGTTTTGGGGAAGCTGTGGCCTATATAGATGATCAGGTGGCAGCCAAGGCAGAAATTTCCTTTGCCATAGGATAAAAAATTGGGTATGATATCTTTGTAAAGGAAGAAAGAATAGGAGCTACAAATGCTAGAAGAAAAACTTACAGAGGTTTATACCAAATTCAAAATCCATTTCTATCAGGAAATGTTTAAAAAACTTCAATCCAGGGAGACATCTCTTACTATAGTTGAGCTATTCTGTGTGGAGATTATTTATAGTCTCAACAATCCAACAGTAAAGGAATTTGCTGACTTTATAGGGGTTTCTTCACCAAACGCCGCATATAAGGTGGCGTGCCTAATTGAAAAGGGCTATGTTGAGAAGGTTCAATCTGAACAAGACAGGAGAGAATATCATCTGCATGTTACAGAAAAATATCTGGATTATTTGAATCTTTCACAGGGCTATGTAAGCACAGTTGCACAGCGTGCCGAGGAAAGGTTTACACCAGAGAGGGTGGAGGCTTTGAATGACATATTGTATGACATGTCTAACGATTTAATGACGGAAGTAAAAATTCCACCAGTGGAGCTTCACAAAAATGATTAGTTTAAAGGGCTAAGTGATTTTATTTTCACTTAGCTCTTTTTGTATACAAAAAAGAACAGTAAAAAACAGGAAAAGTTAAAAAAGGATTGTAATTTGTGGTATATTATATTGTGAAAAAATAAACGATAATTTTTTATCAATAAGAAATAAAAAAACTGGCGTTTTTTGTAAAAGGAGTAATTAATGGTAACCTCGGATCACAATATTGTTAGGCTTAAACACAGTATTATGGAACAGGTTTGTAAGTTGGCATGGCGTGGGGAATTAGATGCAGAGCACAAAGAGGCAGTGTGCTATGAAATCATCCCTGGACCAAGACCTACTTACAGATGTTGTGTATATAAAGAAAGGGAGATTGTTAGACAGAGAGTAATTTTATCCTGCGCAGAAAATCTTCCAACAAACCCAAATTCCAAAAATGTAGTGCAGGTCATTCAGCCTGCGTGTGATGATTGTTCTATTGCAGCATATTCAGTTACGGATAATTGCCGTTTCTGTTTGGGAAAGGCATGTCTAAACTCATGTAAGTTTGGGGCTATTTCTCCTGGCGATAATAGAATGCACATTGACCCTGCTAAGTGCAAGGAATGTGGTATGTGTGCAAAGGAATGTCCTTATCAGGCAATTGTACACCTCCAGAGACCTTGTAAAAAGGCGTGCCCAGTGGGGGCTATCTCATATGATGAGTATGGTCATTGCGTAATTGATGATGAGAAATGTATCTCCTGTGGACATTGTATTCACAGCTGTCCTTTTGGTGCCATAGGCTCAAAGACTTATCTTGTGCATATAATCAAGGCAATCTTAGAAGGAAAAAAGGTGATTGCCATGTGTGCCCCTGCAACAGAGGGACAATTTGGCGAGGATATTTCTATGGCAGCAGTTAGAGAGGCCTGCAAGAAATTAGGCTTCGCTGATATGATAGAGGTTGGTCTTGGTGGTGACATGACTGCCGCATACGAATCTGAGGAATGGAGCGAGGCTAAGCAAGAGGGAAGACAAATGACAACATCATGCTGTCCAGCCTTTATCAATATGCTTAGAAAGCATTTCCCAGAGCAATTTGAAAATAACATGTCATCCACAGTATCTCCTATGTGTGCAATTTCAAGATATGTGAAGGCAACAATGGGAGAAGATACAGTTACTGTATTTATTGGACCTTGCATTGCTAAGAAATCAGAGGCTAATGATGAAAGCGTTCCTGGAAATGCGGACTACGTTATAACATACGGCGAGCTTAGAGCCATGATGCGCTCTAAGGGTGTTGAGTTTGAGCCAGTGGAGGAAGCATATCAGGAGTCCTCAACATTTGGCAAGAACTTTGCTTCATCAGGTGGTGTGGCAAATGCTGTTTTAGAATGCATGCAAGAGCGTGGAGAAAATGTTGATGATATTAAGCTTATGCAGTGCGCTGGTGGAGCAGAATGTAAGAAAGCTCTTATGATGCTTAAGAGCGGTAAGCTTGATGCAGATTTCCTAGAAGGAATGATTTGCGACGGGGGATGCGTAGGCGGTCCTTCTAAACACAGAGCTGAAAGAGAGATTCTTAAGGCTAGAACAGGTCTTATAGCAAAGGCTGATAGTCGTAAGATATTAGAAAATCTAGAGAAATATCCTATGGATAAGTTTTCTATGTTTAGAGACGGTCATATGTAAAAGTGTTTTTTGCAATAATATCTACAGCATTTTTAACATTTAAATCACTAATTTGTGTTACAGTAGGGTTTGCGAGAAATTCAGAAGCTAGGCTCTAAATTCTCTAGTAGAATTTCATATATATAAAGGGAGCTAAAGAAAAAGGAGGAAATAAGAATGGAAATGTTAGTAACAGCTTTAATCTGTTTACCATTTCTCTGGGCGATTTTGCCTGCAGTTATTCATAATTCTAAGTGCAGAGCATTTTTCGTCTACCTTGGCTGTGGTATCGTGATAGCGCTTTCGGTATTTACAGCATGCAAGTGGTTTATGGCAGGAGGCCAGGCCATTAGCTTTGATTTACACTACAGAGAGGCCTTTGACAAGGTTATTCTAGTTGGTGACTTATTCTTAATGTGTCTTATCACATATCTTTCATTTAAGTACAAGAAGGGAGTTATCTCATTGCTTGCCATCGTGCAAACAATCCTCGTAGCTGCACTTGAGCTTTGGGGACCAGAGGTTACAGAGCTTCCAGCCCTTCGTTTTGACTGGCTTACATTTGTAATGATTCTCATTATCGGTGTAGTTGGTTCATTAATCGGTATCTATGCAGTAGGTTACATGCATGGTTATCACATTCATCATCACAAGGAGCTTACAGATAGACGTAGCTTTTTCCTTGCAATGATTTTTGTGTTCTTCGGAGCAATGTTCGGACTTGTATTTTCTCAGAGCCTTATTTGGCTGTACTTCTTCTGGGAAATCACATCAGTTACATCATTCTTGCTTATTGGTTACACACGCACAGAAGAGGCAATAAACAATTCCTTCAAGGCATTGTGGATGAATCTTCTTGGTGGTTGCGGACTGGCTGCAGCAATTGCTGTAGGCATTCTTGGTTATGGCACAGTTAACCTTTACGACTTGATTGATAATGCGGTTGCAAATCCAACAGCTTTGGTATTAGTTCCAATCGCTTGCCTTGCATTTGCAGCACTTACAAAGTCAGCTCAGTTCCCATTCTCTGGATGGTTACTTGGAGCCATGGTAGCACCTACACCTTCATCAGCACTTCTTCACAGTGCAACAATGGTAAAGGCTGGTGTATATCTTCTCATTCGTATATCAGTAGCAATGGCTGACAATTATGTAGGAAGCATGGTTGCCCTTGTTGGTGGCTTCACATTCCTTGCAGCATCTTGCCTTGCTATTTCAGTATCAGATGGAAAGAAGGTACTTGCTTACTCTACAATCTCTAACCTTGGTCTTATCGTTGCATGTACAGGCTGTGGTTACGAGGAGACAATCTGGGCAGCAGTATTCCTTGTGATTTTCCACGCAGTATCTAAGTCAATGCTTTTCCAGTGCGTTGGTGCTATCGAGAACACAACAGGTAGCCGTGACGTTGAGGATATGCAGGGATTGATTTCACTTTTCCCTAAGCTTGCAGTTGTACTTATGATTGGTATTGCAGGAATGTTCCTTGCACCATTTGGTATGCTTATTTCTAAGTGGGCAGCACTTAAGGCATT
>SVES01000059.1 GCA_015057305.1 Pseudobutyrivibrio ruminis
GTTAACAATCATTATTCTATGAGAGGCACTCATTTTTTACAAACCTAATATTTTTACCCTAACAGGAATGCTCCTAATTATCAAATAATGTTACTATCTATATTTTAGCCAGTAACATAACAAATAATAATCTCGAAACTTAACATATATATTGACCAAACTTCACATTTGTGGTTACATAAGATTAACGAGGTATTCAGCATGAACTTAGAACAATTAGACCTTGCTCTTAAGGCAGAAACAAAACAAGAAGCAGCTAACAAGGCTGAGGGGGATTATGACACTTTACCAATAGTACCTGATTCCTCTACTTTGGATGCCCTAAGACATGAGCACGGTTCTCTACTAGAGCTTGTTAACAATGCAGATGGTGCAGTAGTATCAAAGCAAGACCGCTATAAAAGCGTACCCTTTCACAGTCACGATTGGCTAGAGCTAGCCTATATGTATTCCGGCAGCTGCACTATAACTTTTGAGAATTCAGCTGTCACCTTACATAAAGGTGATTGCATACTTATCAACAGCTATGTTTCTCATTCAAATAGTTGCTGTGGTGAAGATGATATCCTCATAAATTTTCTAATTAGTCGTAAATACTTAAATGCCAATTTCTTTAACCGTTTTTCAGATGCTAGTTACATCTCCAGTTACTTTATAAGCACATTACAAAACGACCATAGGGTAAATGATTATATTCTTTTCAATTCAGCAGACAGCAGAAGATTGCCTATTTTCATAAATGAATATTTGATTGAATTTTATAACAAAGGGATTTATTCAAAAGATTTTTTGGATAGTTATATTACCCTCATTTTCCTAGAGCTTGCAGATATCTATAAAAGCCAAGGCCGTGAGGAAACTAAAGCAAATGATATTATTTATATTCTGAGATATCTAGAGGAAAATTATAACAGCTGCACACTAGATAGCACAGCTAAATTCTTCCATATGAACCCAAATTATTTATCTGGATACATAAAGAAAAATACAGGAAAGAATTTTAAACAGCTAATTCAAGAGCACCGACTATCCCAGGCCAGCAGATTGTTATTAAATACAAATTTATCCATTACTGCCATAGCAAATGAAGTTGGGTATGACAATGTAACCTTTTTCTACAAAAAATTTCGGGAGAGCTTTGGCTGCTCTCCCGCTGAATATAGAAATATTTAATTGCTATCCACCAATAGATAACAAACACTAAATTCTTATCACTTCTACTGACATAGGTTCTATATCCACTTGCTTTCCTACGTTCACAGTTTTTGCTGTTTGTCCTGCATTAATTACAACCGCAACTTTTTCATTCTCATAGCTACGTCTAAATGCATAGATATTGGCTTCATCATCAATAAGCAAAGTTCTATAATCTCCCATGGAAAGTGCTTTTGATTGTCGTCTTAGTTTTATCCAATGTCGATAATATTCTTCTAAATCTGTTTGTCTTTCCCATGGCATAGGCCTGCGATAGTCAGACTCCTCAAAACCTGTCATTCCTTTTTCATCTCCATAGAAAACAGAAGGAATACCAGGTGTGGTCATCATAAAAGCAACTGCCAGTCTAAGCTTTGCTTCGTCTCCACCGCAAAAGCTCAGAAATCTCCCTACATCATGAGTGTCCAAAAAATTCATTTGGGCATTAACCACCTGGATAGGATAGCGTCTTAACATATGTACCATCTTGGCATCCAGCTCTGATACTGTTATTTTAGATGTAGCAAAAAAATCCTTGCATATATTGGTAAAAGTATAATTCATTGTCGAATCAAATTGGTCTCCTAAAAGCCATACTGTAGAATCCTCCCATATTTCTCCTATAAGAAAGGCTTCAGGATTTTCAGATTTAATGGCTTTCCTAAACTCTCTGAAAAACTCATGGTTGATTTCATTTGCTACATCCATACGCCAGCCATCTATGCCACATTCTCTAATCCAAAATCTTCCCACATCACAGCAGTATTTTAAAACCTCTTTATTTCCTGTGTTTAGTTTTGGCATTGATGCAACATAAGCAAAAGCTTCATAATTTGGATAAGGCTCTGTTTTGATAGGAAACCTTAACTTGTAAAACCAATCTACATATTTAGATTTTTCTCCTTTTTCAAGTACATCCTTAAATGCAAAAAAATCTGGTCCACAATGATTGAATACGCCATCTAATATTATTTTTATATCTTTTGAATGAGCAGTCTGCACCAACTCTTTAAAATCGTTTATAGTACCAAAGCAAGGGTCTATATCCATGTAATCCACGGTGTCGTATTTGTGGTAGGAATTGGCTCTAAAAATAGGATTGATATAAATGCAGTTTGCACCAAGGGATGAAATATAATCTAGATTTTCCGTAATCCCCTTTATTTTTCCACCTAGTTTTGATTTATATTCAACACCATTTTCCTCTATATTATTTATTTTTCCTAATATATGTGATTTGCTGTCCGCAAAACTATCTGGGAAAATATGATACATCACCATACCATTTGTCCACTTGGGAATAGTTATCATATCCTCTCTTCGTAAATACGGAAACTGAAAAAATTCTGTCCTATCTCTATCCATTCTATCAGAAAATCCATACTCACTATAAAACAAGTTGTTTTCAGAAAAATCCGTCAATGAAAAGTAATAACAAATTCTCGTCAAATCACTTGTGACAATTGCTTCAAAATAATCATATACTTCATCTGAACCTACCAGTTCCATTTCAAGCTCTGTCATGTGAATATTTTTGTTTTGATCTACCCTATTACCATAAAAGAGGGAGGCCTTCTTAAGGTCTCCCCTTGCTGACTTTAGGGAAATAATAATCGTGTCCTCGTCCACCATATAAGCCTGTTCACTAAGTGGTCTATGTATTATTCCTGCTAAATTCATAAACTAATCTCCATATTTAAAATCATCCCTTTACTGCTCCACCTGTAACACCTTCAACATAGAATTTCTGCATTATTATGAACAAAATCGATATAGGCACTGCTATCATCAAGCCGCCACAGCAGAAATATGCAAAATATTGATTTACAAGTGCACGCTGTAAAAGATTAAAAAGTCCTAATGCCATAGTCCAGTCTCTAGGGTCTTTTGATTTAATCATCAGCCTTACCATTACAAAATCCATCCAAGGATTTAAAAATGAATTGATTATAGTATATACAATCATTGGCTTCGAAAGAGGTACAACTATTTTCGCAAATATTGTAGCCTCTGATGCACCCTCCAGCTTAGCTGCCTCATGCAAAGAAATAGGCACCGTATCGAAAAACCCCTTTAATATCAGATACCCAAGCCCTGATGCACCTGAATAAATGATAATCAGTCCAACCACGCTATCAGTAAGACCCAGCATTTTCAATATAAAATACATTGCAATCATTGAAAGCACACCGGGAAACATTCCCAGTATTAAAGAAAAGCTCATAAGTGGCTTTCTTCCTTTGAAATCAATAAATGAAAATGCATAGGCTGTCATTATTACAAATATTGATGAAATCAGACAGCTAAAAATACCTATTATCATAGAATTTTTAAACCATGCCGGAAAATTGGCTGCTGCATCAGGCTCGAAGAAAAGCTGATGATAATTTGCAAGCGTCCAATGATCAGGGAAAAAGTGGTTAGTATTTATTCCCTTTTGCGTGCTAAATGTGGTGACAACCAGCCAAAAAATTGGTACCAGCCATATAAAAGCAAGCACGGCTAAAAATATGTGTCTTCCGATTATCTTCCATGTCTTTTTCATTATCTATATACCCCCTCTTTATCTGAGCTTATCATTCTTGAAAAGGTTAAAAGCGACAGAGCCGCACAAATAATGAAAGTGACAATACCAATCACTGATGCCATCTTGAAATTACTATATTCGTTGGTAAGTCTAAATAGCCAAGTGATAAGCAAATCAGGTTCTACAGCATGTGAATTTGCCATGGCCATGTTTGCTGTCTTGTAATTGCTTGTAAGCAGATAAATAACATTAAAATTGTTAATATTCGCAATTACTGATTGTATCAGAGATGGACCTGTAATAAACATTACATAAGGCATTGTGATTTTCCAAAAAATCTGAAATTTATTGGCACCATCTATCTTTGCTGATTCAATCTGATCAGAAGGAATATTCATCAAAATTCCTGTTGCTATAAGCATTTGATAAGGTATACCAACCCAAATATTCACCAAAATTATAGATACATGCACCCAGCCTGGCTTTGATAAAAATGGTATAAATGCATCTCCTGGAGATAGCAGACCGATATTTTTGAAGAAATCCAAAATTCCTACATTGGCACAAAACGTATTTACGATACCATTATCCCCAAACATTTTGCTTATAAGAAGAAGCGTAACAAACTGTGGAATACCTATTGTAATTACAAAGAGAGTTCTCCACATTGATTTAAAATGTGTGTCCTCATGATTGATAAACTGTGCCAGCAAAATTCCGCCTAAGAATGTGGTGGCAGTGGCAAGCACAGCCCATATCAATGTCCATACAAGAACACGTATAAATGCATATCCAAAGGTAATAGTCTGACTGGTAGTAAAAAGGTTTACGAAGTTTTTTATTCCTACCCATGTAAACAGATATGTAGGTGGCTGATGGTTTTCATCATAATTCGTAAATGCGATACACACCATAAAAAGTATAGGGATAACATTAATAAGAATTACTCCCAGGCTTGGCAATGTAAGTAAGGTAATGTGGAATCTTTCATTTTTAAAGGATGCCACATCGTCCTTGAAGGTGTTTATATGTTCGCCCTGCTGCTGAAGCTTATAAATTTTATATGTAGTCTTTATATTGCTTATGTATAAAGCTATAAATGCAATGATTACCAAAATCCCAATTATTCCATAAAGCAAAATAAGCAGGGAATTATCATAATCATTTACAGTTTTTTGCATAGTTAAAGGGTCAAAGATTTCTTCCCTTTGCACTGTTCCCAGTGTATTTAGCTTAGCCATATAAGGCATAAATACTTTGACGATTGAGGCAAGCACACCTACCTGAAGCAATGTCATTAAAATGCCTCTCATTATCTGCTTTCTTCCAAAGTAGCCAGCCCCCATTATTACAAGAGATAGCCTGACCCATATATCACCATGTGCTAAAGCCTGTCCAAATTCCTTTAGGCTATTTCCTATTTTAGAAAAAAAGTTTTTCATACATTTGCTCCTCAAATTCAAGAAAAAGCTTTCTTAAAAGATAAAAGCCCATGAGCTTGAGGCTTCAAACCCATGAGCAATTAAAAATCATTTTATTCTGTAACAGCCTGAGTAATTCCTGCTACAGCGTCATCAAGTACCTGCTGTGAAACCTTACCATCAAGAATATTTTTTCCAAGTGATTCTGCTGGACTCCAGTAATTGCCACCTACTCTTTGAAGCTCTGCAAATTCAGACTGCATAGCCAATGCATCAAGTGCTGGCGAAGAAGCACTTGAAAGAGCCTCTGTATTTGAAGGGCCTTCACCTGTAGCTTCATATACTGCTTCCTGAGAAGAAGCCTGTGTCAGGTACTCTGCTAAAAGCATAGACCATCCTGTGTTTTCAGCATAAGCATTTACACCAACAAATTTATAGCCTGAATACGAAGCCATCTGACAAGCCTTGCCGTCTACATCAAATGTAGGAAGTTTTGTAGCTGCATAGCCATCGCCGTAAGCGTCAGAAAATGCATTTACATTCCATGTACCTGAAACATAAGCAATAACCTTGCCATCATTTAGATTTGCAAGCAAATCATCATTTCCATAGCTCTTGAATGAATTTGAAGCTGCTATAGACTGGAGTGATTCTGCAGCTGCAAGTCCTGTAGCTGAGTTCCAATCACAATTGTTTGACTGATCTTCATTTTCTGAAAGTTCACAGCCTGCGCCCTTGAAAAATCCATATAAGTACCAGCCATTGGCTATCTCGCAGCCTACTTCCTTGCCAAGCTCATCAGCCTTTGCTGTAAGAGCCTCCCAAGAAGCTACATCTTCATCAGAAAGCTGTGATGAATCATAGTATAAGAAATAACCATTTGATGCTGTGAATGGATAACCATACTGCTTGCCGTTGTACTGACCGGCCTCAACTGTGGCTGGTGTATCTGTATCATTCATATCAAAGGTATATTGTGCAGCTACCTCATTAAGTGCACCGGCTTTTACAAGTGCCTCCAGCTGATCATCTGGGAAAACAAACACATCAGCTGCTGCCTCTACATCCTCAAGGACTCTATCCTTCATATCTGCCTCTGATACTGCACCTAGTGTAATATTAAAATCAACATCAGGATACTGAGCCTCGAAATCATCACAAAGCTTTTTCATTACTGTCTGATATTCTTCAGTCTCTGAGCACCATAAGTCGATATTTACAGTGCCATCTGTTGCTGCAATAAGGTTTGCGATAGCATCCTCGCTTGTTCCACTAGTTTCCTGTGCTGTGGAATCTGCTGTCTCAGTAGTACTCTGGGTCTGTGCACTATCTGTTGCTTCATCTGCTGTAGAGCCACATCCTGCGAATGCAGTTGCAACCATGGTAGAAACAAGAAGTGCTGAAACAATCTTTTTCTTCATAAAAACTTTCCCTCCGTAATGTCTTTCTTTCCGGTTGATTTGTGCAACCGGTTGTCCTACATAAAGATATACTATTACTTAGTTCCAATTTAGTCAATTTGTCATTTTTAACGAGGTGTTTGTGATATTTTTGTGAAAAATGCTAAGACGTACTTTCTCGCATTTTGATATCAAAATCCGTTAAGACCTGATTTTCAACATTTTCTCCGTCCAGCCTTCGTAAAACAGTTTCAAGACATAATGCCCCCAGCTTCTTTGCATCAAAAAATAAACTTGTGACAGCCGGCTTTGATGTAGATAAAAGATTTGAGTCATAAAAAGAGCACAACTTTATCTGCTTTGGCACTAAAATCCCATCATTGTGAAGGCAATTTAGCACTGAGTTGCAAAGCATATCATCCATACAGACAATGCATTGTACCCCTTGTGAAATAGCACTTTTAAGCACCGAATCCATTCGTTTGCTTTTATGCATATTTAGAAATATAAGATTTTCATCTGCCGTAAGCCCCCTGTTTTCATACCCCTTTAAAAACCCTTCCAGGCGGCTATGAGTAACATTTATGTTTTCACCACCGCCTATCAGTGCCATTTTTGTAATTCCATTGTCTATAAGAGTCTCTATCAGTTTGGCTGCTGCGCCTAAATTATCATGGTCTACATAAGGTACGGCGTCATCCATAGGATTTCCCACAACAACATAGGGAATAGACCTGGTTTTTAAAAAATCTATGACCTTTGAATCTTTCTCACATCTACTGACAATTACTGCGTCGATTTTTTTCTTTTCTACCGCGTTGATTAATGGAGTAATCCCATCATTATCTGCAAGAATAATTAATACATCATATTCAAATTCAATAGCTTTATCGCATACTCCTGTCATCAGAGTTTGAAAGTATGGCATCTCTCCCAATGCCGAATCTGCCGGCACTACCAGCCCCACATTAAAGGTGCGATTAGCAGCAAGAGACCTAGCTACTGCGCTAGGTCTATAGTTAATATTTTTGATATATTCATTTACTTTTGTGCGAGTCTCCTCTGAAATCCTGCCTTTTCCCGATATTGCTCTGCTGACAGTGGTTTTAGATAAGCCTAATTCTTTTGCAATGGAATCTAATGTATGTGACATAATTAATCCTCATTAATTTATTTTACTTTTATAAATATCACATTAATCTAACCATTGCAATCGGTTGCTCAAATTTTGTAAATCCTTTACAAATTGAAGATGTTACTATTATGACTTTTTACACCATTCCACATTAAAGTAAGGAATATTATTACTTTAACTCTACATTTGATGCTATAGATGTGTGCTTCTATTATCTTTTAAGAGAAACTGCCTAAATGCTTTAGGCTTGGCTTTGGTATTCTGGTTTGTGTAGTCCTATCAACTGCACATAGTCCAAAGGTCAAGGCATAGCCCTTTTGCCACTCAAAATTATCCATTAAAGACCAGTGACAGTAGCCCTTTACTGGAATACCATCATTTATGCATTTTTGAACACCAGCTAAGGCTGTGTCTATAAATTCTACGCGCTGCTTATCATCTGCTGTGGCAATACCGTTTTCTGTAACAATAATATCCACACCTGGCATTTCCTTGTTTACTCTTCTAATGACATGCTCTAATGCTTCTGGATAAACCTCATAATCCATAAGTGTCATAGGTGTTCCCTCAGGCACTGGCACAATTCCATTAGGCCCATAAATTGTCCTTGTGTAATTCTGAAGACCAAAGAAATCATCATCCTTTATATATTCTATATAATGACCAAACTCTTCATTCCACTCCTTACGTGCGTTAGCCTCTCCTCCGGTGGTCCATTGGCAATCGTGAAGTGATAATGTGATTCCCACCTTGATATCAGGATTGACTGCTTTGATTGCTGCCTTTGCAGCCTGATGGGCCTTGATAACAATCATATCTCCATTTTCATCTGTTGCAGAAACAAAGGTATGTGGTTCTGGTGTGCCAAATGCTTTTACATTTTCCTCTGCAATCTTTTTCATCTTTTCCATCGGATTTTCAAGATTAAGACCTACCTGAACCTGACCTTCCATGTAAGCATTATCGGCTGATTCATTATTCCCAGCCATTTTTGCCATCATTTGCTTCTTAAAGCGCTCCATCAGCGCACCAATCTGCAGGCGCATATTTGCCTCATTGATTGTGCAAATATAATTTATTTCTGAACCCAACTGCTCTGCTACATACTTAGCATAATTCGCAAAAAGCTCTATCACCTTTTCATTATCCCAGCCGCCAAGCTTTATAAGCCACGCTGGAGATGTAAAATGCATAAGAGTAATTATAGGCTCCACCCCATTATCTCTGCAGCACTTAATCACCTTTCGATAATGCTCAATCTCCTGCTCATCAAAATGCCCCTGCTCAGGCTCTATTCTTGCCCACTCCACAGAAAACCTATATGTGTTCAGCCCTGCATCAGCAAGCATCTTTATATCTTCTTCGTATTTACGATAATGGTCCACCGCATCCTTTGATGGTTCCACAAACTGAGAATACTCCATATTCTCCATAATCCAATAATCGGAATTTACATTGTTGCCCTCTACCTGATGGGCTGCTGTGGATGCTCCCAGCATAAAATTATCATCAAATTTCATTCTAACCTCCTAATCCGCCTGTTACGCTCTCAAGCCCCCAGTCCGCCTGTTACGCTCTCAAGCCTGATGAATTCCCCGTTCGACAGCACGTCTCACTTAGGAATTATCAGAGCTTGATAGCTACAGGCTCATTGAAATATATGCCACAATTTAATCGCAAGTAACCTCCTGCAGTTTTTCAGTGAGCAAGTAACTAGCAAGCTATGATATTACTCAAGCGGAGCTTTTTATGCGAAGCGGAGTAATCATCATGCTTGTTAGTGTAACTTGCGGAGTGGTGGTGTAACAGGCGGGGTAGCTACATTTTTATTTGGTTTAGCGCTGCGTTGAGACCACGGACCTGGTCGCTGTTGAGGTCCATGCCAGCTTGAGTAAGAAGCTTCTTTAATGGCTGGCGCGCAATCATTGCCTGCATTGATGGTGAGAGCTCAACTCCGTCCCCCATTCCGCCAGCAGTCTTTGAGGCCATAGCAGCCATCATTTTGTCTAGAATAGCCTTACCAGCAGGGTTTGAGCCTATCTCACCCATGGTATTGTTGATTGAGAAATACCCTTCTGGAGCCTCAAACTCATCCTTTGGTGCATCAAACCAATTGCGTACCTCATCTGCGGATGCAAAATAAGTAGGATTTGGCTCAGAAACCTTTGCAATTTCCATTTCATCACTCTGATTTCCAGAGACAGCCTTTATCCTGTGAACCCCAGTTAGCTTTACGTTAAACTTAAATACATGCTCGCCAGTGAGGGTTCCTATTTCTACATCATCAACAAAAAGGGTTACCGTTTTTTGATTGCTATATACCTTGATTTCAGTTTCTTCCTCCACTCTGTCGTGATATCTTCTTCCGCAAAGGTGTACAAATGGCTCATCGGTCCACCAAGCCTTGTAGATATAGTAAGCATCCTTTTTCTGCTTTCTATCAAAGGTGATTACACCCTTATGGTTCTTGCCTGGGTCACCTGCCTCATCACGTCCAGCTGCTGCAAACTCAAACATATTCCAAAGATAGGTACCCCAAATATAAGGGCGCTTTGAAAACATTTCCAGCATATGCTCATGATAAATAGCCTGATAACTTTCTGTATAATCGCCCTTTTCAGGCTTTGGCGATTGTAACGTAATTACGGAGTCAGCTCCATACTCTGTAAGTCCAATGGCAACCTCAGGATGATCCCTGTGAAAATCATCAAACCACTTGTCATTATCCTCTACATCCCCTACATACCAGCCATAGTATAGGTTATAGCCCCTAATATCTGGCAAGGTAACAAGCGGAGAATCTGTCTCCAACAAAAACAGATTAGCCATTGCTGAATATCTGTTAGGATCCATTTCGTGAACCAGGTCATTTAGTATTCTGTGGTTTTCCATTAAATCATCTGTAACACCCTGCAAAGTAATCTCATTAGAGAGGGCCCAGCAAATAATTGATGCATGATTATAGTTTTGTGTTATAAGTTCCTTCATCTGAGAGATTGTGTTTTCTCTACCTGTATCCATATGGACAGTTATGTAAGGAATCTCAGCCCATGCGATAATACCCTTTTCATCACACAAATCGTAGAAATACTGATCGTGCTGATAGTGTGCAAGCCTAATAGAATTAGCTCCCATAGAAAGAATTAAATCCATATCCTCAGCATGCATTTCCTTTGTAAGAGCATTTCCAACACCAGCTCTATCCTGATGACGTGATACGCCGTGAAGTGGATAGCTTCTGCCATTTAAGAAGAAGCCCTTTTCTGGGTCAACATGGAATTCTCGAACTCCAAATTTATCGTATATACGATCTACCTCAGCGCCGTCAGCAACAAGTGTTGCCACTACCTTATATAGATATGGATCCTTCAAGCCATCCCAACGATGGGGATTTTCAATTGTTATGCAGCCTTTAGCTACCCTTTTTCCAGCCTCCTCGGTAATTGTTAGTTCTTGCTCTCCAACTCCATCTACAGATACTACAACTTTATCGCCAGCGCCTGTTACATAAGCTTTGAACTCTACCTCAGCTTTACCCTCCTTTAGCACTGGTGTTATATAAAGTCCATTTCCTCCGAAATAATCCAAATCAAAATGGCTCTCATCAACTATCACCAAATACACATCTCTGTATATTCCACCGTAGAATGTGAAATCTGCTCTTTGAGGATATACCTTATCATTAGGTTCATTAGATACATAAACCTTTAATTCATTTTTGTTAGCAAGATAATCTGTTAAATCTGCCCTGAAAGTAGAATATCCACCATCATGTGAAACCACTTCCTGTCCATTCAAATATACCTTGCAGGAAGAATTAACACCTCGAAATTCTATATAGCATCTCTGATTAGACTCCACCAGTGGTCTATCGAATTCTTTGATGTAGGTACAAATTCCTCTATAATACTGTTCTGGTCCAGTCTGTCCGTCCACAGAATTCCAAGTATGAGGAAGATTTATCTTTTCTTCCTTTCCTTCTTTTATGAAAGACCAATTATCATTTAATAAGTATTCGTTTCTCATTTACATTCCCCTTTAGCTTTTTAAATTAGCTGTAGTTCCTTCTGTAATTCCATTTTCATTAAATGCATCTACTCGAACACAGTAATTTCTGCCTTTTACTAAGGCTCCAATTCTTTTACTATCCAAAACTGCCTCATTGCCATAGACTATACAGCTATGATAAAGCTTATCCTGTGACGAACCCCAAAGTATCAAATGACCTGTTGCACCATCTTCTGCTATTTGCACTTCCATATCCAGATTTGATGTTCTCTTTGCAGTAAATGTAGGCTTGTTTGGAAGACTTCCAGCACCTAAACCAAATACTCTCAGTCCTGACACTGTAGGCACTTGTCCATAAGGCACCTCCATATTAGATAGTCTTATGTACCTAAGTTGTTTTCCAGAATCTATTAATACAAAATCATGTGATAAATCCGTATTTACGTTAGTTTTATCCGAAAGCACTTCCCACTTAATGCCGTCTTGTGAACCTTCTAGCTTCCATCTGGTAACCAAATCTCTTTCTTCGATATACCTAGCCTGTGTAGTGCCTCTGATTTCCCCAGGACATTCTATATTAATGTCATAGTCACCAAAATTTATTTGAATACCATGAACATCATAAACATCCATTAGGTCTACTGTGAGCCACTCCTCCTTGCTGGAGGTTGAGGGTCTCCAAAAGGTTTGAACATTCTCCTCGATTGCTTTTTGTGGTTCAAATCCAACAGCAAAGCTACTAGCTGAAGCATTTTTTCCACAGCTTAAAAGCATCCATTCTGGAGCTTTCCAGATATCCTGTTTGCCCTCACAGATTTCGTAAGGCCAATCTCCATATCGTTGATTGCAAACCAGTTCTCCGTCCTCATCAAAACCAGCTGGCCATATTCCCACTCTTCTTTCAAAATCATGGTTAACACTGATGCGCATAGTTGCAGTATGCCAAACATTACCGTTTTTATCAGTCATTGTTGAACCATGGCCTGCTCCTGGCAAAAATCCCCCTGGATTGTAGGAATAAGGAGCGTTATCAGCAAGAGTGAATGGTCCCAGAGGATTGTCAGACACATAGACACCGTCACCATAGGTGTTGTATTGAGTGCCGGCAAATGCATATTGCAAATAGTATTTTCCATTATGCTTATCCATCCAAGCACCTTCTATGTATGGTTTTCTTGAAAACATTCCTCTAATGAATGGCCTTAGTTGCTCAGGTACACTATCCTCACTTTGGCCTTTGGATTTAAAGAAATTTTGATATGCATTTTCTATCTCTTCTTCACTTGCTGGAAGAAGAGAGTTATCTTCGCCAATTCTTTCAAACCCATACTCGGCAGGGTGTCCTAAAATCAGCTCTACCTTTTCCCCCTTTGGATTCATAGTGACTGGATCCAGTTCGCAACCATAGATAGGAGTCATATTAGAGCATCCCCAATAGAAATAAATCCTATTATCATCATCGATAAACAAATTAGGATCCCAATAAGGAAAATTGCCTTCGATTTTCTCGTATTGGCCATTTAAGATGTCTTTTGTTCTATACCTATCGCAATTTTCATCACGTTTAGATGCGCAAAAATATACATAATCCCCTAGCACCCTTACGTCAGGAGCGTAGTCATAAAGTGGTAGCTCCTGTGGTAATTTGTGATTTTCCCAATGAGCCAAATCATCTGATACCCAAACTCCAAGTGTCATAGATGCAAATATATAATATCTACCCTTGAATAGAATCATAGAAGGGTCAGCTGCTTCCCTACATATCTGTAGCTTCCCGCCGTTCCTTTGATCCATATTAAATTGATAACGGTAATTAATATTTACTGGATTACATACGTATTTTTTCATTTTGCCTCCTAAACTGCTTCTTGTTTTAATGCTTCCTTCTTTTCAGCGATACGGCACTGAACATTTACCATTTCACTTCTAGTTAGCTTACAAAATCTCATAGCAATAAGTGTAATAATCCAGCCGCAAATTGCCAAGCCATAGCGAAGACATAATGTCATCCAAAATACTCCTGGTGTCATTGGATCCCCTGGCTGTGGCATTGTAGTTGTGTAACCAACCAGCGCTACTGCAGCTGTGGCAATTGCAGCTGAAAATGATGAAACAATCTTGTCTACAAAGCTGTATGTACCTGCCACAACAGCTGGGACATATTTGCCACTTCTATCAAGCTCATAGTCAATTACATCTGCCATAAAGCCTGTGTTTGCTGTAGTTACACACATTGAAAAGCCGTTACATACAAAGGTTAATGCAACATATAAAATCAGAGTTATTCCCATCTGGGCAATAGAATGTGTCCCTACTGTAGCTCTAGTAATAATAAAAAATATAGAAATGACAAGATTCGCAAATATACAATTTCTAGACCAGGTAACAATAGACTCCATGTGGCCATGCTTACCTGCATATTTTGCACCATAAGCTGCAAAAAGTATGGATGGGAGCATACCTATCATACCGAGAATTGTAGCAAGTCCCATATTTCCGATTATAATACCGTTTAACATAGTGCCAACAATGGAAGCTGAGCTTGCCTGTTGGGCAATTTTATCTGATGCATTTGATGCAATATAGCACTGCAAAGGCTTATTGTTCTTTAAAACATTGAGCATATCCTTAAATTTTAAACGCTCCTTTTTTGCCAAGCCTTCAAAGTTTTCCATTTTGTCATACTCAGATACGCCTATGCACACTATACATACTCCAACAAAGGAAACAATTACGCATAACCATGTAACCACATTTAAAAATTCCTGGCTAAAGCTGCCGCCCATGGCTGGCATTATTACACTATAAACAACAATATTTAAAATCATTGGTGTTAAATAATTGAATATAGTCTGCCAAACACCTACAGTAGGTCTTTGTTTTGGGTCATTAGTTAAAAG
>SVES01000060.1:0-4784 GCA_015057305.1 Pseudobutyrivibrio ruminis
TCTTCTACTGATGAGAATGCCCTGTTTATTTCAACCCAGGGTAAAAGAATATCCGTAAATGCGGTACAAAAAATGCTTAAGAAATATTGTAAAGCTGCCGGTCTTTCTGATAAGTACTCTCCTCACAAGATGAGAGCTACTTTTGCTACCAAGGTATACGCAGAAACAAAGGACATCTATGCAATCAAAGATGCCCTTCACCATAGCAATATTGATACTTCCAAGCATTATATTTCGGACAAGGAAGCTAGAATTGATGCTGCAGCGGAGGCGGCAAGTACATTCTTTAGCTAATAGATATTGCAATTATCCAATGAGTAGATATTCAACCGATAGATTGAAACATATTTCAACCACCTGCTACTGTTACACCTTCAAGTTCGCTCGGTAACTTTTTTTAACTTTTTTATTTTTACCCCAAGATTATTCAAAATCTTGGGGTGTTTGATTTTTGTCAAATAATTCCTCAATCATTCATTATCTCTGGATGTTGCAGTCCATATCTAGAAAGATGCTTGTTCAGCTCCATTAAAACTTTTCAAGCTTTCTGTTGTGTCTTTCAATAGGCTGCTTGTTATTTGGCTTTTTAACTATAAGACAACCTGATTGCATTTACTAGCAAATGGACCTGGCAGAGGCTTAAGATTTCTAGTCTCTCCTAAATAGTCCAGATTAAACACAATATCACTTCCATCTGGATTTTCAAATCTTTCCTCAGGCTCAAAGGCTTCTCCTAAAATATCTGAATTAATCATTCTTACATTGAAGTCATCCAAAATGTCATAAATATTTGTTTCGAGAATATACTTACCATCTTTTTGCTCAAGACTTACTTTTACATTTTGCTCATCTTTAAAACAATTGCTCTCCTGCTTCCAAGCTTTTGCTCCAGCAAGATATGCATTTCCATCAATCCATACAGGCAGATGCGAGAAATGTGCCTCTTGCATGGTGAACATATTGGCGACACCATCCAAATCGAATGGCTTTACCCAATCTTCATAATTAGGATACTCATCAAATACATCTGTTCCAGCAACCTGATTATCATCCATAACAAATCCCATATCTTCCTTTGAGACAGTCTTTTTAACTGGATAATACTGAACAAATATATTGTTGTATACTCTGTCATCTCCATGAAGAATTGTCATAAATCCTGCAACCTCAGTACGATGTTTTATATGATATGGAGTATATCTTACTGCTAGCTGTCCATTAGGTAATGGTATATCTGTACCTCCTCCAATTGATGTCAAAGCACCTAAAAACAGGTTGTGAACAAGCGCGACTCCTTGTGTAGCAAGTCTGCATGAAACTTTTGATAAGCAAATATTGTTATCAATAAGTGTTGGTCCATGTCCTACTTCAATAAAGATGTCCTGGCTTTGCATAGCACCTAAAGCCATCTTTATTTTTTCACTTGGAGCATGATTATCATGGAATAGATTCTGTGTGATTCTTGTTCCCTGAGCTTCCCAATCACACCAAATTCCCATTGTTGAATGATGGATATGGTTTCGCCTAATAATAACATCAATTGCGGCATGTAATTTGATACCTGCAATTTCTGCACCTCCAAGTTGCTGCATATTGTTGATATGATGAATATGGTTGTCTTCAATTACGGAGAAAACGCACCCTTGTCTTCCTACAATACCAGTTTGCTCGCAATGATGAATATGGCAACGTCTTACAATATGACTACCGATTCTCTCTTTTGTCCAGCCATGATACTGTCCTCGACAAACAGCATCTCGTTCCATTTGAGTTGGGCTCTTTACATGCTTTGTAGTAAAGTAATGATTATTTTCAGGGTCAAGATATTTACCAAGTGAAATGCCGCAGCACTTACTATTGCTCAACTCACAATCCTCTATAATCCACCCTTTTGCCCAATGCGGACCAACCATACCATCCTGGTATGCCGCTGGAGGTGCCCATGTCGTTGCAGCTTTATCAAATTTAAATCCGCTTACGGTGATATAATTAACTTCATTTTCAGTGGGCATAAAGCAATTTCTTCTTACATTAATATCTACATTCTCTTTGTTAGGATCCTTTCCCTGGAAATTTGCATATATAACCGTCTTTCCATTTTTTTGCTCAGTATACCATTTATATACAGACCACTCTGGTTCCCATGAACAATCATACACTTCTCCTTTAAGGCATTCCTCCAAAGATTCTGCCTCATATAACTGTCTATCATTCAAATATACTGCACCCGTGTGACGCACTACCGGTGCAAAATACCAGTCACCACATACAAAAGTTGTATAGGGATTATAGTCATTAAAAATGCCATTATCTACTTCACACTTCCACACATTATCCTTGTAATGTTCCCAGCTATCTGGTGTTTCAGCTCCAGTGATGTGCGCACCAAGTGGCTCTTCGCTTCTGTATACAATTCTATTTTCTTCTGTACCTGCATACTTAGGTTTTACATGCTCTCTATAAATACCCGATGCAACGACGATTTCATCTCCTGGTTTAGCCACCTGTGCAGCATCATTAATTCTTTTAAATGGAGACTCTTTACTTCCATTTCCATCTTTAGGAGCATTACAATTAACATATAAAATCATTTTGGTTCCTCCAATTTTTATTTATCAAATTCTGCATTGGCTTTTTCTACATTCAAGAACATAACTACGAAGAATTCTGCAATCAAGAACACGAATGGAACAAGTACATACATCAATGTTATTACAGAAAGAGCACTATCTGGCTGAATCTCTGCTGCACCATCATACTGCCCCCATGCAAGCAACCATCCAGCAACTGCTGTACCAATTCCAGATCCAACCTTCATACCCATTGAAGAACATGAAAACATTGTTCCATCAATATGAACTCCATCTTTCTTAAATGTATAAGTTGCTGCATCTGAAATAATAGCGTTCAAGTCACCTAATAATGGAGAACTGAACAATCCTTTTAATACGATAAAAATTAGCATTAATGGGATAAGCTTGTTATAACCAGCAAATACAACAACACCTGCTGTCACTACTGATAACCCTATTCCTACAAGATTTGTTTTATAGATACCAAATTTCTGTACTATAGCTGGCACAAAGAACAGTCCTACAACTGAAGGAAGCATTGCAGCCATTGAGAAATTACCATATGTGTTAGCATCTCCTAAAACATATGTACAGAAATAAACACCAGCTGTATTCATGATTGACATAGAGCAGTATGTAATAACATATACTCCAAGAATCATCAAATAATACTTATTCGATAAAAGGTACTTAAATGAATCAAGCATACTTATTTTATCTTCCTTAGATGCTTTATTATCTGCCTTTTCTTCAGGTAATTCTTTTACCATTAAACAGCTAATAGTGTTAACAGCAACTGCAACTAAAGCATAAATAATAGCTACCATTCTCCAGCCTGTAGCCCCACCGCCAAAGCTTTCAACAAATCCAAGTGTTTTATAAGCTATAAACAAATTTGTTCCTAAAGAAAACATAAAACGGATAGATCCTATTTGCACTCTCTCATTTGGATTTCTTGTAATAAGAGATGTAAGTGACGCATATGCAATGTTGTTTGCTGTATAGAAAATACCATTTAATGCGACATAAACAACAAAGAAGTATGCATATTGCGCACCATCTGATAATGCTGGAATTGAAAAGAGCATAATCAGAAGAATTGAAACTCCAAATTGAGCTCCAAACATCCAAGGTCTTGCTTTTCCCATTTTGGTGTGAGTCCTATCAACTAATATCCCAAATAATACATCACTAACACCATCAAACAGTCTTGCAACTAGCATCAATGTACCAACGATACCAGAATTCATACCTACTATGTTGGTCAAATAGAGCATCAAAAAGCTTCCTATAAGGCCATAAGCACAGTTAGCGGCTAAATCCCCAGAGCCGTATGCTATTTTTTGATACCATTTTAAATACTTCTTTTTTTCTAAATTTCCCTCCATGACACCTTCTCCTTCTAAAATTAGATATTGATATGTTTCATGAGCTAAGTATATAATCAATAAAAATAACATTAAATGTCGGATGACGAAGGGATTATAAATTTATGTATCCTATGGCGACCTTTGCTGATAACAACAATATATTAGATTCAACATTCTCTATGCCAAATTCATTTCTAAGATATAGAAATTGGGGAAGTAAGTATTCAGAGTCAGTAGAAATTGATATGCCATATATGATCCTCTATGAATCAATATCTAAAGAAAAAAATCGTGCAATATATTTTGAATTTACTGAAGCCAATCAAAACAGCTACTATAATGATTTTTCTTTCATTGCGACTAATGGTGAAAGACCCCTTCACTATCATAACTTTTACGAATTAACAATTGTGCTCTCAGGCAAGCTCGACTTGCAGATTGAAAATGAAGTACGGAGCTACTATCCTGGAGATTGCTGCATTTGCAATAAAAACATCAGGCATAAAGAGATTACCGATGGTGAATATGAAATTGTTTTACTAATGCTAACAGAGGATTACCTAAAAACGATGCTTGACGGAGACTACGTGTTTGACAAGCATGGCAACAAAACACATAGAAACACCTTTTTTTATAGATTATTCCAGGATAACGAAAAAAATCATTTCTTTGATGCCAAAGAATATATTGAATTTACAATAAATAAGGATCATGATTCTTCCACTTATTTTGAGCTTCTTAACAACATGGTATTAAGGATACGCGATAATTTTGCTGGAAAAAGCTATCAAATGCAGGCTTACCTGTGCAGTTTTATAGATATGTTAGAAGATTCTGCCTT
>SVES01000060.1:4794-13939 GCA_015057305.1 Pseudobutyrivibrio ruminis
TGGGCAAAGCTTTCCAATGACGACATGATTTTATTTAAAGTTGCCGAGCTTTTAGAAAATAATCCCCACAGAATCACTGTCCAATTTATTGAAGAAAAAGTTGGTTACAACGGAGATTATATAAACCGTATAATCAAAAGAAGGACAGGAAAAACACTGTCCCTATTTTGTCGTGATTATATACTTGAAATTGCAACAGATGAACTGAAAAACACGGATAAAAGCATATCAGAAATCTGTGAAAGCTTGGGATATACTAACAGAAATTTCTTTAATAAAATATTTACGGAAACATATGGCGTAACCCCTTACCAATATAGAAAAAATCACATAATTAATGCATTTTAGTTGTATAGAAAGGGGCAGAGGATTAAAATCCCCTGCCCCTTAAAAAAT
Source organism: Pseudobutyrivibrio ruminis (assembly GCA_015057305.1). Classification (GTDB taxonomy): domain Bacteria; phylum Bacillota; class Clostridia; order Lachnospirales; family Lachnospiraceae; genus Pseudobutyrivibrio; species Pseudobutyrivibrio ruminis_F. The sequence goes on from SVES01000060.1 coordinate 5,191, forward strand.
GAAGAAAAGAATGATTAGATTGTTAATACCAATGTTTCATAACCCTTAAGCTCTATTTCACCTGACACTGTTTTTCCCGTATATAAATCAGTCATTAGCTCTTTAACGTTTATTATTTGACTTTCTTTAGAATAATTCAAAACAAAAATAAAATCCTTGTTATCTTTGGTTCTGACACACATCTCACATGATTCAGGTATTGAAAGAATTTGCTCATATGGCGATACAACATCTAACATTTCCAAAAATGCTGTTGCTGTTTCCCTATTAAAGCAGCCCCCAAAATAAAGCGTTTTTCCTTTACCATACTTATTTTCAATTAATCCAGGTACTCCATCATAATAGCTACCATTATAGGTTCCCAAAACCTTTGCATCACCAATAGGAGCCAGCTCATCATTGAATGTAGTTGCTTCTAGCTTTTTACCATCAACATCTACATATATTTTTTCATCCTTGCCCACTAGGGTGTATTCTACAACATCGGTTCCCGTCAATTCTCGTACTAGTCCTGGTAAATATTCTTGTGTGCAAATGCCATTCTCATCCTTTTGGCCTGCCCTACACCCAAATACTAAAGTGCCACCTTGGTTAACATATTCCTTTAATAAAGCAGCTTCTTTTTCAGTTATTATAACTGCGTGTGGATAGAATAAAACCTTGTACTTTGCCAAATCTTCTACTGTAGTATGTTCATGTAGATATATGTAATCTATAGGAGTATGTGTAAACTGAGAAGCCTCGTATATTCCCATCTTACTGGTATTTTCAATTTTTCCGTGCCATGCATCTAGCTCAGAATCAAAAATATTACTATATGTTTCTATTACTCCTACTTCAGACTTATATTGGCTTCCTGCTATACAAGATAATTTTTCAAACTTTGTATGAATATCTGTGATTTCTTTCTTTCGCCGAGTGTCACGCCCACTGTAATCAAGGATACCATGCCAATAAATCTCTGTGCCAAATGTGCATGTTCTCCATCTAAAATAGCAAACAAAATCAGCCCCATGTGCGATACTCTGCATTGTCCATAGTGTAAGCTGACCAGGCTTTGGTGTTGGTGCTGCCATTGCAGTATTCCAACCATGAGCTCCTGATTGCTGTTCCATTATTCCATATGTGCCATTTACAGCTCTAACTTCATCCTGAAGCATTGACCAATGTCTATCTTTAAGTTTGCTTTCAGCTATAAAATGAGAATCAATTCCATATGCCATATTTGGGTATGAATCATAAGTAATAAAGTCAAGGCTTTCTCTAGCCATTCTGTTATTATCAAGGTCGCCAAATAAACCATTCGTTGTAATGAAATCGTCTGTTTTGATATATTTTCTTAAAATATCACTTTGAAGCTTTGCCCACTTGCATGCACTATCAGATACAAACCTTTTATAATCAAGCACTTCATGAGGATTTGTATTATTACTCAGTGTGGTTCTTGGAACATAAACCTCCCCCCAAGAAGTATATGTTTGATTCCAAAAAACTGTTCCCCAGGCTTTATTTAGGTTAGAAATAGAACCGTATTTTTTCTTTAAAAATTCTCTAAATGCAATAGTATCGCTTTCAGAGTAAAACTCATTAATTTCGCAATTAATCTCGTTATCAATTTGCCAGCCTATTATTGCAGGATGCTTTGCATAGTGCTCTGCCATACGCTCAACTATATTCTTAGTATAGCGCTGATATATTAAAGAATTGTAATTGTAGTGTCTTCTCGCACCATGTCTATACAATGTACCATCCTGCTTTGCATTTAGAACTTCTGGATATTTATCAGTTAGCCATGCAGGTGGAGTTGCTGTTGGAGTGCAAAAAATTACTTTAATATCCTTTTCTTTGCATAAATCTAAAAATTCATCAAAGAAATCCCAGGTGTATTCTCCCTCTCTAGGCTCAAACATATTCCAGGCAAATTCGGCAACACGTACGAATTCAATCCCAGTATCTTTCATTCGTGACAAATCGTCATTCCATAATGACTTATCCCAATGCTCTGGGTAATAGTCAACCCCCATAATTATTCGATCATTGTTTAATAAAAAGCTCATATTCGCCCCCTATTCTTTTACAGCACCAGCTGTAAGACCATCCATAAAATATTTAGATGCACACAAAAATGCTACTAATAGAGGAAGTACCGCACATGTACTAGCCAACATCATTGCTCCATAATCGGTTCCTCTATCACTGACCATTGTCCTAAGCATAAGTGGTAAAGTCTGTAAGCTTGGGCTTTTTAATATCATCATTGGTTGCATGAAATCATTCCATATATTTACAAAATTCATAATTCCAAGTGATGCATATGCCGGTTTAAGAATAGGCGCAACAATTCTAAAGAAAATTGTCCACTCTGAGCATCCATCAATTCTTGCTGCCTCCACTAAGGACACCGGAACATTATTCTTGCAATATTGACGCATCCAATATATTCCAAAAGCATTGGCACAATTTGGTATAATTAATGCTCTAAATGTATCTACCCAGTGAAATTTACTCATCATGATATACCAAGGGATAATGCCTGCAGTCGCTGGAATCATCATTGTTCCTAACAGAATTGCAAACAATACTCCCCTTCCAGGGAAGTTGTATACTGCAAATGCATAACCACCCATTGAACAAAATAGTAAAACCAATACTACATATGAGCATGTTATAATCAAACTGTTTCTAAACGCCAGCATGAAATTAACTGAAAGGTTCATGTTTGTAAAATTTTCAATTAGATTTTTTCCAAATGTTAAAAATGGCGGGAATGAGAATATCTCCTGCGTTGTTCTAGTTGACATAACAAACATGTCATAAAATGGTAGAAGCATGATTGCGGCAACCAACAGCAAAACAACATACAAAATAATCATCTTTCCCTTTGAAACAAATTTCCCTATCAAAATGCATCCCAAAACTATAAGTAAAAGTGCTAAAATCAATTTCATCTTGCACCTCCTTTTCTGCTTACTCTTGCAGCTCTTGCCATTTCTCTTCTCTGCTTCTTAACTGCTTGATCAGCTATATAGTCAGGGTCACTCTTATCCAAAGTGCCTTTATTAACTACGATTGAAATGATTACAATCAGAGCGGTTATAATATAAGCTACAGATGATGCGTAACCATATAGATTTCCTCCCTGAGGAGCTTTACTTAGCAGGTATGTCATCAATGTTAATCCACCATTATTAATTCCACCTTGCCAGTTCTGACCAGTTAAGATGAAAGGTTCCGTAAACAGATTAAACATGCCAATAGTAGACTGTATGACTGTAAATATTATTATTGGTTTTATAAGTGGAATACAGATTTTAAACAAAACCTGTATATTATTAGCACCATCAATTCTTGCGGCTTCGTATACATCATTGTTAATGCCCTGCATGCCAGCTAGATAGATAACCATATTCCAACCTATCCATTTCCATGCAAACATTACAATAACAGCTACTTTAATAAGTGCGCCATCGCCACCAAGCCAGTTTACTTTTTCGCCGCCAAAAAGAGTTACAAACCAGTTGATTACACCATAGTTATTACCAAACATCTGCTGAAATACAATACTGATTGCTACAGAGCTTGTCACCATTGGCATAAAATAAATTGTCTTAAATATATTCTGTCCCTTAACTAATTTGGAATTTAAAATAAAAGCTAAAGTCAATCCGCCTAACAAAATAGGAATATGAGCAATTATTCCTATGACAAGCGTATTTTTTAACGCTTTCCAAAAAAGCGGATCCTTGAAGACATTAAGATAGTTTTCTAGCCCAATAAAATGCATTTGGGACAAACCATCCCATCTAAAGAAACTCAGATAAAAACCAAAGGCTATTGGAAATAGCCCAAATATAGCAAACAAAATAAAAAATGGCGCTATATATACATATGCCACTTTATATTCTTTCCATGCTTTACGTATACTCATACGCTATTCACCCCTTTTAAATAACAGGGGCAAAGCATTTGCCATGCCCCTGTTCCCAATACAAAATTCTAGTTATTACTCTCCATCCCAAACACCAGCATCTTTTAATGTCTGAATCTGCTGTTGCTTAATCTCTGCCGTGGCAGCCTCAATATTATCTGCTAATAAGCTTCTAATTTCTTCTACAGTCATTCCTTCTTGTAAACCTTGATTTACAGATGTAAATATCTGCCCCTCTGCGGTAGTATCCATCTGTGTTGTATACACAGGCTCAAGTTCGGTTGCAATCTCAGCCCACAGTTTTTTAGTTTGTTCGCCACCAAAATAATCATCACCTTCATCATATAATGCATCTTCATATGCTGGTGTATATGCTGGGAAGTAATCTACTGCTTCGAACATGTCATTCTGCCCCTGTGCTGTTGCAAGCATATAAGAAACAAACTTCCATGCAGCTTCTTTGTTTTGGCTTTGCTCAGGAATAACTAAGAAAGAACCGCCCCAGTTCTTTGCGCCAATATTTGCAGGTAAATTACATACTGCCCAGTGTCCTGCACCATTTGGATCAATGTCAGTCTTTAAGAAACCTCCAAACCAACATCCATTAGGTACATATGCAATTGATCCATCTGCATATGCTGCATATGCCTCGGTTGACCACATATCTACCTGCATATCAAGACCTTCTTCTCTCATCTTAATAATTGTATTTAAGCAGTCCAAATCACCGTCTCTCTCTAGCTGAAGATTTAAATCCTCATCATAATAATCTCTATTTTGAAATAAAAGCTGATATAAATATGAACCATCTGCCATGAACCAATGGTTATCATCAATCGCGCCTACTGCCTCAGCCGCTTGAAGAACACCATCCCATGTGCTCATAAGTTCTTCGACCTCTTCAGGGTCAGTTGGCAAGCCAGCTTCCTCAAAGACATCAGTTCTATAAAAAGCAGTTGCAGGTCCCACATCCCAAGGAATCAATCTCATTGCTGATCCATCATCTGATATACATTGGTCCCATTTGAAAGAAACAAAATCAGATGCATAATCAGATGCACCAAATTGGTTAAGATCTGCTAGTGCAGCTGAATTTCTGTACTGAGCTACATACGCGCCCTCTACCATAGCTACATCGGGTGCTCCAGAACCAGCGGCAAGTGATGTTTGAAGATTTTGATGATGAGATGTTGTATCAGTGAATACATATTCAATCTCAATGTTTGGGTATAATTCGTGAAATCCCTCTTCAGCCGCTTTAAAAGCATCATCACCTGATGGCCATCCTCCAACTGTGATGGTTACAGTGTCATCCGATGAACCACTTGCGCCATTGCTTACTGTATCACCTGAGCTTCCACAGCCAATCATTCCTGCTGCCATAGCTGAAACCATAGCAAGTGATACCATTTGTTTCATTTTCTTCATTGTAAAAACCTCCCTCTTCTTCATATATTTCTCAGACTTTATTGTCTGTAGAAAACTATTTTTTACCCCTTATATCCTTTACAGATTCCCCCGCTGTAATTCTTATAGGCTGTTTAGCATAATAATGAATCTTTTTATGCTCAATGCGATCTAATAGCAAATTTGCCAAATTAAATCCAAACTGAATTGGGTCTGGTGATATACTAACTGGTTTGGGATTAGCTATCTTTCTTCTGTCAATACCATCAAAACTTACAATTGATAAATCTTCTGGTATCTTCAACCCACTCCTCTGTAATTCATTCATAAATCCAAGTGTATATTCATCGTTGAAACAAACTACTGCCGTAGCATCCAATTGTCGGTCTAAAAAGATTCTAGCTGCAATTCGACCTTTGTCTGCATAAGTTTCTTCGTTATATATTTCATCATCTTCCCCTGCATCAAAATTTGGCTTATCTAGTACAACCGTTGAAGAATATGGTGGAAGTGTTACATCTAAAAAATACTCTTCTAATCTATCCCCAAACACTTCCTTCATATTTCTTCTCCATGTTAATCCTCTCAAATCAATGCTATTATCATCAAATGCATATTGACTTCCGAATGCTATTTTTTTGTGCCCTCTCTTTCTTAAATAGTCAATAGCTTTGTTCATGGCATCCTCCATGTCCCATTCGATTACAGGAATTGAAACTGAATGACTTTTTGCGATGCCAAAGCTAGCTCCCACAGCTGGCAAATGATAGTTTTTTCCATAAGTCTCACAATACAAATCAGTAAAATAATTATTCTGTAAAATGATTCCATCTATTAATGCATCTTTGATATTGTCAAATTTAAGATTAGCATTTAATAACGCCATGTATCCTCTAGCTTTTGCTGCTTTAACCATTCCATAATATAGCTCCACGTTAAAAGCATTACTCAAATCCTTACAATAAAATAAAATTTGTTTAGTTCTTTTTTCTTCTAATGAAATAGCAACAGGATTTCTAACATATCCTAGTTCTTCAGCCACACGTAATATTTCTTTCCTCTTGTCAGCATCCACATAACCACTGTTATTTAATGCTCTGGATACAACTGAAACAGAAGTCCCTGTTATTTCTGCTATTGTTTTCCTTGTAACTTTATCAGCCAATTCATTGCCCTCCATCTCAAAATTTTCCGCCACACAATAAATTGGTTATCCTTTACACCACTATTATTTAATAACCAAAATGTGGTCGCAATATTCTATTATGTGGTCGCATGACCATAAGCTAACCATTATATATAACCCTCTATTTTGCGTTTTTGCAAGAGTATCATTTATAATAAAAACTACCTTTTTTCATATAAATATGAACAATTATTCTCATAAAATAAAAAAATGTGGTCGCGTGACCACATAAATAATGGATATTTTACATCGATGCATATCATAACTTAGGAATATATCAGATTCACTATCCTCAAAACACAGTTCTTGTTAGCTCTGGTAAACAGCAAATAAGCACAAAATTTATTTTCCTTATATCAAACCTCAGCATTTATATATACAATCGGAGTGACAAGACTTGAACTTGCGACCTCTAGACCCCCAGTCTAGCGCTCTACCACCTGAGCCACACCCCGAATTATCAATCAAATATATTTGTAATTATGGTTATTTCTCTTTCTGATAATCTTTGATTTTCTACCATATGAATGGCTTTATCAATAAACGCAGCATATGGATATGCAATATTGAAGCGTTCGTAATTTTAGTACCTTATCAAACACTTTCTTTTTGCTTGCCGGAAAGATACTTGTCTTTTTAACAGTTTTCAAGGCATTCACCTCGCTACGCTTTTTTAGATCTGTCTTTTATGTACCCATAGAACTTCCTGTGCAATTCCCTCATTTCATCAGGAGCCTTCATGGAATGACGGTACATAAATCTGTCACCAAATTCACTCTTGAATGTAATCGTAAGTCCTACTGCAATCAGTCTTTTTGGAACTAATGTAAACATATAAAATTTCTTTGGGCTGAGCTTTCCTTCATGATTTTTCAGCCACTTCATATTTCTCCAAATGTCGTAGGCTGGATCCAAGCCGGTGTCAATCCGGCGTTAAGGATTCCATCATCAATACTTCCACCTGCACCCGGGAAAGCCGGGATAATCCTGCCCTTTCCGCATAGTTCTTCAAGCCTTTTTCCTCTGGTATATACACTCACATCTGTGTTTTTATTTTTCGAGAACAAAACCGCATATAACGAGCCGATGACTCCCGCGCCGTATATCAGTATTTTCAAATTGTCACCTCCGTATTACGCTTCTAGATACTCGATGAACTTTGTAGCATATTCCGCACTGTGCTCATGCAGGTATTGACCATGTCCCATATTATCAAATTCAACCACTTCCAGCTTTGAAAGATATTCCCTTAACAGTTCGGCGCTTTTCCTTGGATAAGGTTCATTTGTACCGTGCCAGAATACAATCTGACCGGTGTATTTTCTGATACCTTCCGGAATATCATATCGGTACACATATTCACACGCATTTGTGATCGTCTTTGAAGTCACTCCCGGATAAAGCATCTCGACCACGCTGTTATTATCTTTCCCCATGATAAGATCCAGCAAGAGCTTGGGAATCTTCTTCCCCTGTTGCATCCATGAGATTCCTTTGCAGAATAATTTCTCATACAGTTTTGTAAGAGCTCCCATCTTTGTAAGAAATGCAGCATCCAGCAGCACCTTGGAGATCCTGACATTGCCCCGTCCGACTATCTCCACAGCCATAGTGCCACCCATCGAAAATCCACACAGGCAATATAGTTCTCCTCTAAGCTTCTCAAGAATGAATGCTTCTATTTCAGTACAGTTATCAGCTAAACTATCTAACTCCCCCAAATTATCACTATGCCCATCTACCTCAGCAAGAATAACATAATAATCTTTTAGATACCCTAATAAAGGCTCATAACACAGCAATGCAGTTGATGCCATTCCATGTATAAGTAGTATCGACTGCTTTTTTTTATCACCATACGTCAAAAAATTCACTTTTCTTCATCAAACTCCGCTTTTTTAATGTCTTTATTCTAGTTGATTTGACAACCTAATTAAAGCTTTAATTACCATATTTCCAATATTTGTTTATTAGATTTATACTAATATTGTTCTGCAAATCGATTACCTATAGAATTTGGAGGTAATCACATGAGTAATAAACATCTCACATTTGAAGAACGTTCTATAATTGAAGATCTACTAAATGAGGAAAAAAATCCATAAGATAGACTAAAAGCTTGGCAGGCCTGACTCTTCTATTGTTCGTGAAGTACAAAGAAACCGATATGTTTGTCATACTGCCACTAAAGAGAAATGCGAGTTTCAGTTTGGTGCCGGTGCATGTAC
>SVES01000061.1 GCA_015057305.1 Pseudobutyrivibrio ruminis
ACAAATCCTACATTTTTTGATGTGATTATTGCTATCGCTGGTGGTATTGCTGGAATCGTAGGTCAAACCAGACAGGACAAGGCAAATAACATTATTCCCGGAGTGGCTATTGCTACAGCTTTAATGCCTCCTCTTTGCACCTGCGGATATGCTATAGCAAATGGTCAGTGGCGGATGTTGGGTGGCGCAGCATACTTATTCATAATTAACATGTACTTCATTTACATGTCTTCATGCGCTGTACTTAGTGTGCTTGAAATACCACTTCGTAAAGAAATGACGAAGGATGATAAAAAACGACTCATAAAGAAAATGCGTAGGAATACTATTATCGTCCTACTGCCAATGATTATTGTTTTTATTATACTTTCAAGAAATCAATAAGATTGAAAAAGGCAACCACTGTTTCTAGTGATTGCCTTTCTTTGACCTGGCGAAGGGTGTACATAATATATATCAACATTTTTGTCTCTGATTCTAGTATATCTTCTCAATTTCCCCAGTAATTGAATACATCTCTTTGAAGCGGTTCAAGTCACTATCATTCTTTATAAGCATATCCTCGCCGAAAAAGATTATCTTAACCCAAGTTCTTTACACAAAGCCTCATACCTCTGCTGTTCTTTGTCTTTTACTGGTTTTGATGAATCTTTAAAACAGTGGTCGATTACATCTGCATCCTTTAACAGCTCGTCCATAGGAGAATCTACTACTAGCTTATCATCATCTGTTAATTGGTTTAATTCATTATCAATATATACTCTTAATTCTTTTAATCTACTCATTTTTACCCACTCTTACATCACATCTTTTAATATACCAAATGTCTCCCTGACCATATTGTTTGGCAGATACTGATATTCTGTAAATGCAGCAATGCCTGTTACATCAGCATCAGTGTAACGCTTTGCAATCATTACCCCTCTGAACACGTGGAAATTATTGGTTACAATTCCAACTTTCATATCTTCTGTTACTTCTACAAGATTTAAAGCATTACTGATATTTTGGTCTGTATCAAGGGATGCGCTCTCAACTATAATTCTATCTTCTGCTATACCCTGTTCAAAAAGATATTTCTTGCCACCTTCTCCTTCTGATACAGACTCATTAGCGCCCTGACCGCCAGTTACAATAACCTTAGTATCTGGATTATCATTTAGATATTCAATTGCTGAATCCAGTCTAGCCTTATAAACAACACTTGGCCCCCAATCTTTCATTTGGGCACCTAGGACAATTATGTAATCCGCTCCCGGCTCTCCATTTGAAAAGAACTGCGTTAAAATGCATCCCTGACAGATGACAAAAACTGCAAATCCTATAGCCACGATAATTCTAAAAACATATCTAACGGCTTTTGGTACCTTAAGCCACAGGCTTTTCTTTTCCATGATATATAAGAATCCAAAGAATATAGCTGCAAATATCCATATGGTAAATGAAAAAGTTCCGCTTCCTACCATATATACAGCAACTGAGTACAATAATGAAAGAATAGCTAGCAGTGCATATACAAGTAGTGTTATGCATAATCTTTGCTGTCTTTTCTTTTCCATAAGCATTCTCCATTCCTAAAAAATAGCTTTCACCACAATCTCTGATACAGCAGCTGGATTACCTGCGAAAGGTGTGTTTGTAAATGCATCTACAATATATTGTTTCATTATTGCCCCCTTTACATTTCCTAAAAGTGTTCCAAAGAATAACTAGTATTCTTCAGATGCTAGTTGCCTGTTTTCTTTATATTTCAATACTAACTTAAATAGTCCAAAAGCAATTAGTGCACCAAAAATGTTTAATATGAAGTCATCTATATCCATCTTTCCAACTCCAAAAAAGAATTGTACCAGTTCAATAAATAGAATAAGTAGTGTAACAATTAAAGTATATGTGGGCAGCATTCTTGTCTTTGGGAAAACTAATGGCAGCAGTACCCCCAGCGGCATCAATGCTAGAATATTTCCGCCAATATTTGTAACAACAAAACTGACTGGGTAGTCACTATGAAGCATATCCCTTATAGTCCTAAATGGCACAATATTTGCTTGCCAATAAAAACGAGCCAACAACCGCAGCCTATCAAAAGTAAACCCTATTGTACTTCTGTTTATATTAAAGGTAAGGGAGAAAAGAAAAAATATGTAGAAAACTAATAGAGCCCTTAAGTAATATCGTGTTAGATTCTCTTTACGTTCAGGTTTCTTCTTTATGTGGATTTTATAAATAATGAATGAAATAGCTACCTCTATAAGCACAAGTCCCAGTAGGGTAACATAGGTAATCTTATGCATGCCCCAAAGATACATGTACACATAAATTATTATCATTATTATTGCCGCAATCATTGCTATTCTCCCACTTGATTAAAATCACTTATATACCTACATATTAAACCAACTTGTATAAAATAAAAAGCGTAGCACTAGCATTTAAAACAAAAAGTCCTCCACAAATTAGTGCAAAGTTATATATAGCAAACTAAAATTTAGCGACTTATAATCATAGGTGAGTAATTGTTGAAGGAATCAACATGTAATTAGCCAAGGATGGACTATTTTATAATCAGAAAGGCTAAATTATGGCAATTAATCTTCAAAATTATCTAGACAGAATTTCCTCACTTGGAATTATTCAACTTCCTAAGCAATCAGATGTTAGTCAAAATCTTAATACCGAAACAACCATTTCCGAAAAGGATGCATATATCCCTAGCATGAGTAATGCTGCGGATATTATGCCAAGTACAAATTACAATGCAAATGGAATGCAGGTTGGTGAAATGCCTATGGCTCCAGTAAGCAGTTCTGAAAGCTCATACTCTGATTTCATGGAAACTTTAAGCCAAGCATTTAGGGCAAATGTAGATAGTATACAAATGACTATGGATTCTTTGGGATTAACCATAGACGATTTATCTGATGAAACAAACATGACCACTCTTGCTTCTGCCATGAATGATGGTGCTATAGCACTAGGCGTTCCAACTGTTGAAAATATGAGTGATGTGGTTGCAAATTTAGTTCAGAAAGCAAGGGGTGTTAGTGAAATATCCTCAACTGAAACCCCAGCTGTTGAAGAAAACCAAGCGGCCTCCACAGAAAGCGGAGGAGCAAATTCCTCTAATTCTGAGGATGAAACAACAGAGAAAATTGTCGTTATTAATGGAATAACATATTTAGAAACAACAAAAGTTGAAAATGGTGTAGAAATTACAACCAGACAAGAATTATAAAAATTTTAGTTACTCAAAGCCTCTCTAAAAGCTTTCTGCGTTTGTAGAAAGCTTTTTTTAATTCTTTGCACATTATCTATTCACACTACTGTAACAATTTTTTGCAAAAATAATACCGTTAACTCTCAATTAATATCTCTTCAAAGGAATATATAATGAAACAATACAGATATGTAATTGACTATGATTGTACCTTAACAGAAATGATTGGCTCCATAAGAACACTCCAAGAGTATGTTCAAGCGAAAAAGGGTATACTGCAAATATTCGAGCCTAATTGTCAAAGTGAAGCCATTCAAAAGGATTTAGATTATATCAACTCATCCCTGCCAGGAATTGAAGTGTACGGTATGACGGGGCATGGTGCTCTATCTAGAGAAACTCATTCAATTCCTTACAAGGTATGCTCTTTATTATTCTTCGATACCAGTGATTTTCAAATAAACGTTTTTGACTGTGCGAGCCTAAGTCCTAGGGAGGCTGGTGAGCAATATAAGCAAATATTAGCAAAAATCGAAAACCTACAGGGTATTCTTATGATGTCGTCAGATTTCGCCTTGTGTCCTGAGCGCTTCATAGACAAGATTAATGAATTCGATCCTGAAATTGTAGTTTTTGGTGCCTTAGCAGGTACTCCTACAATGGGTGATGACCGTTCAAAGATTTTCTACGGAAATCAGATTTACGAACGTGCTATTCTGGCAGTAGCTTTTTATGGCAAAGATTTACACCTGTGCCATTTTTACAACCTTGGCTTTCGACCACTTGGAAAAGAATTGGTTGTCACTAAATCAAATGACACAGGAATTGTCTACGAAATAAACAATAAGCCAGCTTTTGACATATATAGAGAACATCTAGGTGTTGGCATGAACCAGTATTTTTTCGAAAATACCTGCTCATTTCCTCTATTTCTGAGAGAAAATGGAAATCCTTTAGCTAGAGTTGCCTTGGACTATCACCAGGATGGCTCTCTCGCTTTCGCAACGGAAATACCAGTGGGAAGCTCTGTTAGTCTAAGCTACTCTACGGCAGATATAATGCTTGATGAAGCCTCTGCCTGCGCATTAAAGCTGGATGATTTTGTCCCTGAGGCAGTCTTAATATATGTGTGTATGTCAAGGCGTATGCTTATGGGTGATAATCTAGCTGAAGTGGAATTTGAATTCTTCCAAAATATTTGTAATACAGCTACCTGGGGACACGGATATGGTGAAATACTTCACGCCGATGGGCTGAGAGGTTTTTTAAATGCATCCTGCGTTATTATTGGCATGCGCGAAGGTGCTAGGCCTGATGAGAAAGACCGTGTCAGACAGCCATTTTCTCAAAAGTACCTAAAGGAGTATTTAGATGATCACAAGGTAGGCTTCATCCCCCTTCCTGTTCGACTTGTAAACTTTTTGGAATCTACCACCAAGGATTTACGAGATGCTAATGAGTTACTTTTTAAAGAAGCCACGATTGACCCGCTAACTCAAGTGTACAATCGCCGTGCCTTAGATCATTATATGCGAACCTTCTTGGGACAGCTGAATCAATATAGTAGTATCGCTGTGCTTATGATAGATATAGATCATTTTAAGCATGTTAACGACACCTATGGACATGACGTTGGTGATTTAGTCCTTTCAGCTGTATGTCAGGATGCAAAAAAATGCTTCTCAAAAAGTGATGTCCTTGGCAGATGGGGTGGTGAAGAATTTATTGGAATCAAGCCAAATCTTTCAATTGATAAGGCCATAGATTTTTGTGAAAGCCTGCGTGTCCAAATCGAAAACCTTGAAATCCAGCACGCTGGACATATTACTATAAGTATTGGCGTTACTCTTATGAAGCCAGATGATACCCCTGATAGTATACTAAAACGAATTGACGCTGCCTTGTACGAGGCGAAGGAAACTGGCAGAAATAAGGTTGTGGTGAATAAAATCACCTAAAAATGTAAATATAATTCCATTATTTGTAAATCTCCTTAATTGAAGTAGCTAAAACAATCTTTTATAATGTTTTTAGTCACAAAACATATCAACAGGGGGATCTATAATGTTTACAACTAAAAACACAATTAATGAATTAATGGCAAATCCATCAGTAAAGGCACACTTAGACTACATGATTCCAATGGAATTTGTGGAAATAGTGCCAGAACATATGAGGGATTTGCCTATTTTTGAATTAGAGTCAAAGGTAAAAATGCCTTGGGGCGTTCCATACTTTAGCAAGGAAATTGTTAAAATCGCCAATGACATTCTCGATATAGTAAATTCTGATAAATACAGCTTTATCCAACTGTGGGCTAATGAAACTGCTCCTGATTTTTTCGGAGCCACTGATGGAAAAAGAGAGCATGTTGCACTTCTTAAATTTAAGGACAGCTTAAAAAAAGGGAATAAAATGGCGCTGGTAGTGCCTGGTGGTGCATACATGAATGTTGCTATTTCTAATGAAGGAATTATCACTGCCGAGGAGCTGGTAAAGGCTGGCTATGCTGTCTGTGTGCTCAACTATCGTTGTACTCCAAACTATTATCCTATTCCACAGCTGGATTTAACTTTAGCTATTAAATGCATGAGAGTTCTGGCACAGGAATATGATTTAGCAGATGACTTACTTGTAGTTGGATACTCTGCAGGTGGACATCTTACAGCGTCACAAGCATGCTACCACCAAGAATACGACAAGCTTTTAATGGATGCTCTGTCAAAAGAATTTCCAAATCTCTACGAAAGATACAATGGAATCTCTTCTCGTCCTGACAAGGTGTGCCTTTCCTATGCCGTTATCAATTTTCTTGAGGAACAGCATGAGGAAAGCTTTATAAGCCTTTCTGGCGGAGATGAAAGCTTACGCGACAGGCTCTCTATCGACCTGCATGTCACCAAGGATTATCCAAAGGCATTCGTCTGGGCCTGTGATGATGATGCCCTTGTGCCACCAAGCAATTCTAGTCGTATGGCCAAAGCCCTTGAAAATGCTGGTGTAGATGTTATGTACAAAACATATCCAACAGGCGGTCATGGTTGCGCCACAGGTATTGGAACCTCTGCTGAAGGTTGGATTACTGAGATGGTTGACTTCATGAAATAAAAAAAAGGTTTCTCGTAATTAACAAGCTATATATATTCTCATGCGACGCTTTCTATGCAAAGCGGAGAATATATATGCTTGTTAATGTAACGAGTTACCTTTTTTTATTTTACACTGAACCAAGCAAACTTAGCCCAGTTATCAACATCTACTCCATTTCCTGTGGCAAACATACCTACAAGCGTACCTGTCATGCAGCCCACCTTTTCTGGATTGATGATATGACCATCCACCTTGCAAAGTTCTGTAAGCTTTGATTCAGTTTCACCAAAACGAATTGTAAAATCTTCTCCATGCATTTCAAGCTGGAGCACCACATCAGCCTTGTCATAAGGCACAGATGCAACCATCTGCGCATTTGTAGTGCTGGTAAAACCTGGAATATATGGTGGAATTTCATAATCTGCTGTAACCACAACAGCCTTAAGCACTTGCTTACCTTCCTCCACACATCTAAATATCTGAAGCTGATGATTCATTGCCTGAACAAGGGCTAGTCCAGCACTTTCTGAGGTCTTTGGAGTAAATGACATAGCACATGTGAATGTCTGGTCAATATTGGTCTGTCTCTTTCCAAGGAATGAAACATAATTATCGTCAGATAGTACCACTTCAAAGCTCATAGGCCTAATATCATCTTCCAGCTTTTGATGAATGCATTTGAGGGCAAGCTTTGAATCAGAGATTTTCCAAATGTCATCCTTTGGACGTCCCCAGAAAACCATATCAAGTGGTAACTTGTCACTGTCAAAAACAACCTTTTCTGGGGCTTCTGCAACTGGACATTCCTTAAGTGAAGCAGGGCCTTCGTATTCCCATTCTATCTTTCCGGTTTCAGGTGTAAATACAGGCCAGTCTCTTTCCCATATTACAGGGCAGATAAATGTCTCACGACCAAGATTTTTACACTTCCCATCAATAAGACGTGATGCCAGCATTACTGCATACCAGCTGCCGTCCTTAAGCTGGACAAAATCAGCATGCCCAACATTGATAATAGGGCTTCTAAATCCCATGTGTCTATGGGTAAGTACTGGGTTTGCAGGATTGCCCTCAAAGAAACTAAAAAGCTCCTTTGAACGAGCAACAGCAACTGAATGATAGTGCTCTGTGCCCCCTTCTGCAATCATAAGATAGTAATAGTCTCCAATGTGATAAATATGTGGAGATTCAGGCGACGCTGCATTCCTAAGAGCACTATTAAAAATAGTAAAAGGCTCCGATTTTAGTTTGAATTTTTCAATATCAAACTCTGCCACCCAAATACCTCCCTCCATCTTGCCAGCGCCGTTGTCCCAGCAGTCTCCTGTGCCCATTACGTAGCACTTATCGTCATCATCAAAGAATATTGATGCATCAATTCCTGGCACATCATCAAGCCAATGGGGCTTTGACCAAGGTCCCTTTGGATCTTTTGCTGTGATAATATAATTACCTTTATCTGCAAAATTAGTATTGATAATATAATATGTTCCATTATGATAACGCAGTGTTGGAGCCATAACTCCTCCCACACCACAGTTTTTCTCCATATGAAAATCATTCTCAGGACCTATAGCATTTGCTATCTGCTCCCAATGAGCCAAGTCCCTACTATGAAAAATAGGAATACCTGGACACATTTCAAAGCTGGAAACAGCAATGTAAAAATCATCCTCCACCCTAATAATTGAAGGGTCTGGATAATAGCCTGGAATAATTGGATTTTGTAATTTGTAGCTCATAAAACCTTCTCCTTTCATTAATGCATCGCTAGGTGTTAAAATGCTACTCGCACTTCCCCATCTAGGACATCGCAGGAATTTCCACCTACGTATATACGGAATAAGCCGTCTTCGCATACATACTTTCCTTGGTTGTTGTAGAAGCCCATATCGCATTTACGAAGTGTAAGCTTTACTTCCTTTGACTGTCCTGCTGCAAGAGTAACTCTTTCGTAGCCCTTTAATTCTTTTACTGGGCGAACAAGGCTTGCTGCTACATCCTGCATGTAAAGCTGTGCAACTTCCGTACCTGCCACATCACCAGTGTTTTTCAAAATAAATGATGCTATGATTTCATCTTTATTCTCGGTAAGTTTAAGATCACTATACTCAAATGTTGTATAAGACAATCCATAACCAAATGGGAAACAAGGCTCTATTGGCGCATCTAAATATTTAGATGTGAATTTGCTCTTTGTTCCTGGGCGACCTGTATTTGGATGATTGTAGTACATTGGCTCCTGCCCATTTACAGATGAGAATGTGCTGGAAAGCTTTCCTGAAGGGTTAATCTCGCCAAATAATACCTTTGAAATGGCATTTCCCATCTGGATTCCAAGATGCCAGCCTTCAATGATGGCATTAAGCTTTTCAGCCTCCCATCCAAGTGCCAAAGGTCTTCCATTCATAAGTACAGCAACCACCTTCTTGCCTGCAGCAACAAGCTTCTTTAGCATTTCCCGCTGATGACCTGGAATTGTTATGTCAGCCTTTGAGGAAGCCTCTCCGCTCATGCTGGTATATTCCCCTACAACTGCTACTACTATCTCTGAATCCGAATCAATAGCAGACTTTAATTCTTCTATGTTTAACTCACCCTCTGGTCCACATACAGGGTAGTATTCAAACTTAGCCCCTACATTCTCTAGGCCTGCCTTTATAGAAACACAATCATCCTTTTGCCATGCAAGAGACCATGCTCCCACAACCTCATCCGGTCTGTCAGCCAGTTCACCAACAAGGGTAAATTTATTTTCCTTATTAAGTGGCAAAATATTATCCTGGTTTTTAAGTAATACTATTGATTTTTCTGCTGCTTCCTGGCA
This sequence comes from Pseudobutyrivibrio ruminis, assembly GCA_015057305.1. Classification (GTDB taxonomy): domain Bacteria; phylum Bacillota; class Clostridia; order Lachnospirales; family Lachnospiraceae; genus Pseudobutyrivibrio; species Pseudobutyrivibrio ruminis_F. Next base: position 9,135 of record SVES01000061.1, read on the forward strand.
TAGTGCCACATGATTCTCTGGAAGCGCTTTGGCATATGCATCAATTGCACTCTGGTCTACATATGGATTTTCAAAGAGACCCAGCCATACCTTTACACTAAGAATTCTTCTGACTGCATCATCAAGTGTCTCCATGGAAACCTTGCCATCCTTAACAGCCTGGGCAATGTGGTCATAAAAAATTCTTGTACCCATGTCCATGTCAAGTCCTGCATTAAGTGCCTGAATGCCTGCATCCACATCATCCTCTGCAATACCGTGAACCACACACTCACGAATAGCATTTGCATCGCTGACTACAAAGCCTTCCAAACCAAGCTCACCCTTCAAAATATCTCTCAGGGTATATGAATTTACTGTACATGGAACCCCATTCAAATCATTAAAGGACGCCATTGCAGAGCAAGCACCTTCTTCCATAGCAGCTCTAAAAGGTGGAAGATACACATTATACAGCTGTGATGTTGACATGGTTGTGGTGTTGTAATCTCTACCTGCCTCACATGCTGAATAGGCAATATAGTGCTTAGTGCAGGCAGCTACATAGTTTTCTGTAGAATCTGTGCTATTCTGAAGCCCCTTAATCTTTGCTCTGGCAAACTTACTTGCAAGGTATGGATCCTCTCCTGGTCCTTCTGACACACGACCCCATCTTGAATCTCTTGCTACATCAAGCATAGGTGCAAAATTCCAATTGATACCGTAGGCTCTGGATTCCTTAGCTGCCATCCTTGCAGTGCGCTCCATCAAATCATCATCAAAGCTGCCTGCCTCTGCAATGGCAATAGGGAACACACTTCTAAGCCCATGGATTACATCAAAGCCCATCAAAAGCGGTATACCAAGCCTGCTTTCTTCTACTGCAATCCTTTGAAGCTCATTAGCCTTTACCGGGTCATTTCCCATTACGGAGCCAACCATGCCTGCCCTAATATCATCCTCGTGGTAATCTCTTTCTGCTGTGGCCATAATCTTGCCAAATTCCTCCTGAGAAATGCGACCATCTGTCACCATCTCTATCAATTCCTCAAAAGGAACATCAAAGCCGCCTACAATAGAAGGGGAATCCTGGTTTAGCTGTCCAACCTTCTCCTCTAAAGTCATTTTGCCAAGTAAATCTTCTACAAATTTCTTTTGTGTTTCCGTTAACTTCATTTCTTACCCCCAAATCTTTCTAAATTCTACGCCTGTTACACTAACAAGCATTATGATTTCTCCGTCGAGCTAAACAAGCTCTCCTTGAGAAATATAATAGCTTGTTAGTTACAGGCTTGCTCTTTGTAAAAATGTAATGTGCCTGTTACGCTAACAAACTCATTCTAGCTCATATTAACAGTATAGCTTGACGTGGGCAGAGCCTCAATATTATTATTGTAATATAAATGGTAAATATTTAAGATTGGCAGGGTTGAGTTATGCTACGTTCTTTTCAATACAAAAAAAATGAATACGATAAGATTCCTTTGCAGCTTATTTTACTGGGGCACGAACACGAGCAGGAGCCAGTTTACAGGCTCCACGGTATAGGATTAAATCAGATTTTGTACTGCAAGGAGGGGCAGGGGGAGCTGATTCTAGATAATAGAAAATATATTATTGATAAAGGGCAATGTTTCATAATATTAAAAAACACCCCTCACGAATATCATAAAACAAGCGATAAATGGATTTTGGACATTGTTGGCTTCAATGGCGCTATTGTCCCTCTTTTATTTAGAGCGTTAAAAATCAATTCCTCTGGGGCGTATCTGCTTAGCAATCGGGAATTATTCGAAGCACACCACCAGAGGCTTTTGGAGCTTGCAGAACAAAACAATAAGCATAAGCATATGCTTCTATCCCAGGAAACCTATGCGCTTCTTACAGATTTAACCTATTGCCTGACCCATATTACATCCCAAAGCGCCGATTATGGAAACCCAACCATCACTCAGGTCATTGAATATATGGAAGCAAATTATGGGGAAGATATTTCTCTAGATACCCTTGCTTCCATTTCCTCAAGGACCCCTGAATATCTTTGCACCATTTTCAAGGAGCACACAGGCATTACAATAGTAAAATATTTAAGTAACATACGGCTTTTGCATTCCCAGATTCTTTTGGTTCAAGAGCCAGCTATGTCCATAAATGAGATTGCCACAAAATGCGGTTACAGTAGTGCCAGCTATTTCGGCAAGGTTTTCTATAAGCAGTATGGACTCACTCCAAATCAGTATCGTATGAGCCATATAGTGTAAAATGGAACAGAAACCATAATTGTTATACAATATCTTAATATTTTACCATCAACATTAGATAGCTAAGATTGAAGACAGCCTGCACTAGTATTAAATTAATGATTAAGGATACACACAAATATTATCTTGCACTATATTAGGAGGGTTTTATGAGTAAATCAGAGTTTAAGGTTGATGAAAAGGGTATCGGCACATTTTACGTTGATGGCGAACCTTTTTTCATGCATAGTGGAGAGATTCACAATTCCAGTGCGTCTACTCTTGCTGAAATGGAAAATCAGATTTGGCCTCAGGTTAGACAGCTAAATCTTAATTCCCTAATAGTCCCAATTTACTGGGAATGTCTTGAGCCTGAACAAGGAAAATACGATTTCACATTAATCGACGGAATTATCAAACAGGCACGAGCTGAAAACACAAAGCTTGTGTTTCTATGGTTTGGGCTTTGGAAAAATGCAGAGTCCATGTATGTTCCTGGTTGGGTAAAAAAGGACACCGACAAGTTCTTTTTAGCTGAGAAGGTAAATGGGGATAGGATTAACACTATATCACCTCTTTGTCACGAGGCTGTGGAAGCAGATAAAAAGGCTTTTGCCGCTATCATGGCTCATATCAAAGCAATCGATGAAAATGAGTGTACTGTAATTGCCATGCAGGTAGAAAACGAAATTGGTGTACTTGGTACAGCAAGAGACTATTCTTCTGTAGCTAACGAGGCATTCAATGCCCCTATTCCTAATGAAATAGGTAGCATTTATAATGTTTCTGGTAGCTGGAAAGAAGCTTTTGGTGATAATGCCGAGGAATATTTCATGGCGTATCATTTTGCAAAGGCTGTTGAAGAAATCACTGTTGCCGGTCAAAAGGAATATAATATCCCATGCTATGCAAATGCTTGGCTAAAGCAATATCCATGGGCACCTGGCTCATATCCAATGGGTGGACCAAACGCTTCTGTTCACAAAATTTGGAAATGTATTGCCCCATCTTTATTTGCACTGGCTCCAGATATTTATGTACCATATTGCGCAGATGTTATGGATGAATACGCAACTGAAGGCAATCCACTTTTTATTCCTGAAATCAGAAAGGATGCTGTAGCATCTTCCTATGCACTTTATGCCCAGCTTCATCACAATGCAATCTGCTTTTCTCCATTTGGCATTGAGGAGCTCGCTCTTGATCCAGAGCTGGTAGACAAGCCACCAATGGAAGTCATGATAGCTCTTAACATCGACCCAAGTGCATTCGATACAAGAGGAAGCAAAGAAGTATTATCAGCTACTTACAAGCTTTTAGATGAGCTTAAGCCTCTCTATCTAAAATATCGTGGAACAGATAAGCTTCAATCATATGTACGCCATGGTAAAAATGACTATGGTTGCTTTGTTCGCTGCACTGATTACAATTTCAAGGTTGGCTATTCACCTAGAATGTCAGGCAAGCCCCTTGGTAGCTTTTCAGTATTTGAACTTGACAACAACAAATTCCTACTCATTGGTCTAGAATGTTCTGTAGAACCCTCTGTCAAGGTTGGTGAAAATAAAGCAGCTGGCATACTCAAATTCGAGGCTGGCCACATAGAAAATGGCGAATTTATCTCCGATAAGCTTTTGAACGGAGACGAAAAAATGTCCATCCGTTTTGGAAATGTGCCTACTGTCTATATGCTAGAGCTCTATAAATATTAAAATAAGGGGCTGTAAAAAAACTCCCCTAAAAGGAAACGGGTGAAATCATTGAGATTTCACCCGTCTTTTATTGAAAAAAA
>SVES01000062.1 GCA_015057305.1 Pseudobutyrivibrio ruminis
AAAGGAAGTAAATTTATTATAAAAATACCTATTTCATAAAGAAATATATTTATTAATTACTAAAAGAGGTTGCCAAAAGAAGCGTTCACTTAGGGATTGAAGAAAAACTTAAATGGACAGCTTCAAGCGGGGCAAAAAAGACCAGTCATGTTCAAGCGTAATTGCTTGTAGTGGCTGGTCTCTTGTATTTACCTTTTTGTGGATAATAGTCGACCTTTGCTTATATTAATCGAAATGTTTTGACCACTAGATAATATTTTGTAAGCTTTTTCCCTCCAGCTGTAACTATCTCTATTACAGTTGTAAGTGTCCAAGTACAGCATACTGTAATATCACTTGGATCCAAATTATATTTTTCACCGTCAAGTGTAGTGAGCGTACATTCTTCTGTATCAACTTCTATAAGCATTGTCCTCATATTGTGATTGTCTCCCTTAATTTATTTTACAGCAACTTGTCCATTCATAAGCATAGGCAAGAGCCAGTCACGGAGTTTAGCAAGTTTAAGGTTTTGAACTATTTTATGTGAAATCACTTTGTGCAAGGGTTCAACTATTTCTTTGAATCTCTGTGCAACTTCCTCATTGGGTACAACAATAAGGCTGTCCTTTAAAAATTTAAAATGCCTTGCATAACCATAATTGGACAAATCAATCTTCTGAATTGAATAATAAAAAAGCAATTGGGGCATATTTTTTTTGTTATTTGAAATCAGTATTTGTGTCCCGTCAGCCCCTCGTGCAAAGTCGAAACCTATAAATTTAACTATCCTTGTATGGTCACCAAAAACAATGGCACCATCAGTTGTTGAAATCAATGCTGATTCTTCATCAGTATAACCTGCAATAAAATCAGTGCTTTGGTCAATGACAGGAATTGATCCTTCTAAGAGATATTCAGAGGATTGAATGCGTGTTGTATTAGGTGCTTTGTCAAGTAAATCAGATACTAAACACACTTCCCACCCATTAGGCATCTTTCTATTCAACTTTTCATTCCATACCATTTCCCCACCATTTGAGCGATATGGCTTGCCCTCAGCATTTGGAAAATCAAACTGCACAAACCAATAGTCAAATATAGCTTTAGCCATCTCTTCCAGCTCAGTAATAAGACAGTTGTTATGTACAATTTTTTTATCAATAGCTGATAGAACAGATACAATATTGTTCTGCACGTTTATTTCGGGCATTGGTATTAATATTTCTTCAAAGGTACTTTTATTTAAAATAGGAGTTCTTGTAACTGATGCAATTTGAAAAAGATAATCTTTTTTGGTGGATAGCCAATAATAAACATAATAGGGATTATAACCATCTTTAAAATTAGTTATAGAGTTTATTTGTTGGTTAGTAGCACATGTGTCAATGCATAAGGCTACATTACCCATATCCCAACCGATGCATCCTACCAAAACACTGATACCACTAATCGTATTATTTTTAATACTGGCAAACCCCTTTTCACTTAAACCTCTTTCGGTATAATTGATAATATATCTGTTGTGAAGTTCACTAGGTGTTATAAACATATAGTCTGTTCCATAATTGTCCTGAATAGCAGTCCTTGGTGTTTTTCCTGTTATAACGTCTCCCATTTTTTTAATAGGTGTATCAACAAATAATTGTTTACTCATAATACACCCTCCCTAATTGCTTTTTTATTTCATCTTCTAACACTCTTCCCTCATCAAACATACTTTTAAGCCTTGCTTTAAACCCATTCATCTTTTCACAAAATTCTTCTTGAGTTATCTCAACATACTCTATTTTTACATCAAAATACTGCCCAGCGGAAAATGAAAGTTTCTTGTCTTCTATATCCTTATAATCCACAACAACACAAAGATCCTCTACAGATTTTGCTGAATTGAATGTATCTATAATAGTACTTATTTCGTCTGCACTGAGAACTGTCTTTTGATTTTTTCCATCCTCTTTAATCTTTGTTCCCATTTTGGAGGCATCCATCAATACTACCTTGCCTTCTTTATTTTCACAGTCAATAAAAAGGATGGATACATTAGTGCTTGTGTTTGCAAAAATATTAGATGGCATAGAAATTACACCCCGTAGCATCCTTTCCTTAATGAGATGCTCTCTGATTTTCTTTTGAATACCCGAACCAGCAGTTAAAAAACCGGTAGGCACAACAACCGCTGCCTTACCCATCTTTTCATCCAGAGAATAAATTATGTGTTGCAAAAACATCAGGTAAATTGCCATACTACTTTTATCTTTGTTTGGAATGTTAGGTACACCTGCAAAAAATCTTTTTTGATACTTTTCTCCGGCCAGAGCGTCACGGCTATCAGAAAAATCCATATTAAATGGAGGATTCGAAACGATGTAATCAAATGTCATTAGTCCATCTTTTCTTTCATTCAAATGTCTTGGATTGAGCAGTGTATCTTCATGCACTACATTTGGCAGGGAATGAACAAGGTTATTTAAAATCAAGTTCAATCTCAGGAACTCATTCGACTTCTGAGAAATATCCTGTGTATAGATAGTACAGTTGCTCTCTCCGATTTCATGAGCAAGTGCTAATACCAGTGTGCCGGAACCTGCAGCAGGGTCATATACCGTAACGTTTTGCACCTTATTTGGCACCATAATTTTTGCTATGATGCTTGCAATAGCATGGGGGGTATAATACTCGGCGTATTTACCGAAATCCTTATTATAGTCCTTTATTAAATACTCAAAGATAGTGGCGAAAAAGTCATACTTCTGCGAAAATACTTTGTCAAAGCTACAATTTGCTAGTTTGTCAATGATAGCACGGCAGAAGTTGTCCTTCTTCTCCTGTTCAATAACATACTGTGAAAGTGCGTCAAATAGACGAATTTTTGACTGTCCGCCTGTCTGTACAGAAAAAATCTCTATATTAAAGTTTGCTATATCAATAAGAGTATCATCAAATAACTTGTGGAAATCATCTTGATTCTTTCGGTTAAACAGATAAGATATATAATGGTTCTTTTTCAGCTTTGCAGTTGATCCACCAAAATCCATAAGCATTAATTCATAATCATCTTCTGACATTTCCACCATAGCAGCTTCCACTTCGGCAGTTGTCATATTTGAAAATTGGGGAACTACCTGTCTCGCCTCATATATAAATTTGTCATTAAGAAATTTGTAAAGAAAAACTTCTGTAATAATTTTATACTCGCTGCTGGCATTACCAAGGCCAAAATTTGTACATATAGCCTTAAGATCGTCAATCATATTTTTTGTTTGTATTGTTATATCTGACATTTGCATTAGCTTGCCCAGTTCCTTTCACTAAAATATTCGTTTGAAATACAAGTACCGACATACCTAATCTGAGAAGCTGTAACTGGTACTCCACTTGCATTTAGCTCTTGTTTTATTAACGGAAACATATCCTGCAGAAAATAGGGCTCGTTATTCAAAAGCCTTTGATTAGCAAGAATGCGTTCATCAATTTTATGTTTAAGTGACAACAGTACCTTGTGAAGTACTGGATCTGAGGCAATCGGTGGTGGTGTCTCTTTTAACCGTTTGTGCGTCCTCATAAACTTAGGGGCATTTTCATATTTTGCCGTAAGCATTTGGTCTTGAAGGTTTCGCTGCTCAGCTGCTTTTCTGATTCGGTCAAGTTCGGTAATGTTTGCTGTCATTTCATCTGCATTAAGTTCTTCTATATTTTTTTTACTTAGCAGCCTTTGCAACTCTTCAAGCAATGTAACATACTCTGGGTCTTTGGGGTCAAGGTTGCGCTGCATCTCTCGGCGCGTTCGTTCAAGGCTGTCTCTGAATTTATCTGCAATAACCAACTCACTCTCAGAAACCTTTTTGAACTGAAAATCAATCTCGTCTAATGCCATATTGAGTATGGCGCTCATATCTTCAGCATTTTGGAGGTTTTGTTTTAGATTTATAAGGTTAATCCGGTTATTAACCTCATTGTATAGAGCGCTAATATTGTTCAAGTCGAATTTATCAGATAACTCTTCGTAATCAAACAGCTTGGCTATATTGTAAAGTTCCTTATAAGATTCCAATGCATGGCGTAGTTCAAGCAAGGCTCCTTTATCATCAAGAGCGGATATCTGCTGTGAAAATACCTCCGCATTGGTAGTATCAAAAAGAAACAGTTTTTCTGCAATTTCCTTCAAATCGTTTTCTATCTCTTCTGACGTTTTAAAGATATTATCGTACTGTTTAAACTCATCACCTAATTCTGCTTGTAACTCATCAAAATAAGCCTTGTTTGTCTTATCAAACTCAGCACGGATATCAGCAAAATCAACAACATATCCATAGCGAAATTTCTGATAAGGACGGTTTACACGGGTTAGCGCCTGCAGGAGAGAGTGGTCTTTGATAACACGTCCGAGGTATAGCTTTTTCAAGCGTGGCGCGTCAAAGCCAGTTAATAGCATATTGTAAACAATGAGAAAATCAATTTTCCCCTTTTTAAAGTCATTTCTGTTTTGCTTACGGGTTTCCTTATCATCCTCATCATGGAGAATAAGTGCTGAGGAAAATCTAGACTTCTTCATCTCATCAAAAACAGCTCGCGCCTGTTCAGATGAGTCACATACAATCATACCACCTATAGTTTTATCATTCATTGCTATCCGGCTCTTAGCAAAGTCTTCAGCAATGTATTCTACAAGTGCTGATACATATTTGGGATGAGCATACAACTCCTTTTTTGAAATAGATCCCTTAACGGTTTCAATTTCATCTAATGTTGACTGTAATCTCTTTCTGTAGGTTGTTGCTATGCCCTCTCGGATAAGTTTTAGGGTATAGCCGTCCGCAATAGAACGGTTATAGTAGTATTTATGGATATATGCCCCAAAGACATCTTTAGAATCATATCCTTTACCCTTAAGAGGCATACCTGTTACTTCATCGTATATTGTACCTATTAAAGGAGTTCCAGTAAGAGCAATCATTACAGCGTTGCGGTCAGAAGCCATAAGATTGGACAAGAAAGAGCCTGTAGGTTTATAGCTTCGGTGTGCTTCATCAAGAAAATATATTCTCTGCACATTTACATTATAATCAGATGCTTTTGCGATAGATTCTTTAGAGAATTTCTGTATGTTTAAAACAGTAATCGTATCTCGTCCGGTATTATTAGAAGTACCAGTTGCTTTGATGTTAGCAATAAAATCTTCTTTGGAATTGACTTCTTCAACATACAGTCCTCGGGCACGGAACTCATCTGCTGCCTGAGTAAGCAAATCAAGTCTATCCACCACAAAATAGAACTTGGCTATTATGCCTTGTCTCTGATAGTAATCTTTCAAATAACGTACATTGTAATATGCCAAAGCAGTTTTTCCGCTACCCTGTGTATGCCAGATAATACCATGCTTTATATTCAAATTAAGCTTTTGCTCAATTGCTTTTGTTGCAAAAAGCTGAGGATAGCGCATTAAATGCTTTTCAAGTGTTGTGATACCATCATCATCGGTTTTCTCTACATAAGCAATAGCGTATTTTAAAATCATCATAATACGACCATGTGAAAACAGGGATGTTATAATCCTGTTGGTCGGTGAAACAGGGGAAAGATTGGTTGCATATTCCGGTGTATGATTTATGGTTACCAGGTTTGTATCTTTCAATATGTAGCTTTCTTTCTTCTCATCTATAGGATCTATTTTACTGAAAATAGCTTCATCTTCTTCCCTAAAATGACTAAAGAAAAGCTTCTTATAACTACTAGCAGCATAAAAAGCGCCCTCTAATGGCACAACTTCGTTATCGTCATATTCGCTGTTATTAGAAAATACCATAAGCTGTGTGATATTCACAAAACGTTTGAATTTCTTATTACTAAACCGACTATTAATACGAATGTATTCTGCTTGGATACCATCTTTATTGTTTGGTTTTTTAACCTCTAAAAAGGCAAGGGGCATTCCATTAATCAAAACAGTAATATCAGGACGGAATTCATCACTGCCATTTTTATATGTAAGTTCAGTAACAATTTGATAAGTGTTGCCAATACCATTAGAAGTTTCAAAATCTATGAATTTCAATCCTTTATATCCTGAGAGGAGCATGGCATAAAAAGCCTTGCCAAGGTCATCGGCAGCCAAAACGATTTTTATTTCCTCTATAATTTTATCAACATCAGAAGCTGAAAGATTTGTTCTGTTAATACGATTTAAAGATTCACGAAAAATATCGACAAAAATATTAGTATCTTCATCGATTACACCATGATAATTCTTTAGCGAAACATACTCATACTTCAACCTCGTAAAATGAACTAACGCAGGGATTTTCACGCGTGAATTCTCATTATGAGTAATATTCATGGCGCACAACCTCCTCCCAAAATATTATTTCTCGTCAATCGTATCTGACACCAATTCCATAATATCCTCAAAACCGACATTCAGTGCAGTGCATACTTTAATAAGAACATCCATACTAACATTTTCATTCTTAGAAAGTTTTGCAATCGACGATGGACTAATGCCCGCAGCCGCTTGTAAATCTTTCTTCTTCATATCGCGATCTATCAACAATTTCCAGAGCCTCTTATAGCTGACGGCCATCTTGGTCACCTCTTCACATATAATAATATCCATTATAACACATATTCTTCAATTGTACCATGATATCTTTGCGTTCTCGAAGAATTTATATAGTTTTGACATCTAAAAGGCTTTCGGACAAAAAAGTCGAAAAGTCCAAAGTATTAAGTCTCCCAAACTAAATACCACTTTCGCTCAAATTTGAGCAAAAGCATAAACATTACAGCCGTCTTTACCGGAAAATAGACAGGCTGTTTTTTTATTTTAGTGGTTCGATTCAATAGAATTCTTCGCTTATGAATGAGGATGGAAAATATTTTTCTAAAATCCTCAACTAATGTGTTCTACCAAGGCTATAAGGTGAGAAGAAAAATAATCCCCCAATGAAAGCATAGTTTTTCTCTCACTGCTCCTTGACAACTGAATACCCCGAAATGCAAGAGATACTTCAAGGTGAATATGCCATGACGATAATTCCGAGCGTATTCCTTGAAAGATAACGAGGTTGTGTCAAACAAGGCAAACCTTCTGGAACAGTAGCGTTTCGGGTCATTTTTAACAGGCAAGGAGGTGAAATAACTGAAACCACAATATGATAACTTGCCACAGATACTCAAAATTAAGCCACAGTTTTGCTGTTGGAAATATGAAGAACGAAGTGGTAGAAAAACCAAAGTTCCCTATAACCCAGTAACAGGAAAAAGGGCAAAACCAAATCAACGTGGTACATTTAAAGATTTTAGTTCGGCTGTAGCTGCTGTAAGTAATTATGATGGTATCGGATTTTTGGTGGGTAATGACATTTGCGTTATCGACTTAGATGATTGCTTTGATAGCAGCGGTAAGCTTAAGCCTATTGCCCAAAGTATTGTAGAGGCTTTTAGTGGTTGCTATATGGAACACAGTCCATCTGGAAAAGGGCTGCATATTTTCTTTAAGGCCACTGGCTATAACTTTGACAAAACAAAATACTATATCAATAACAGAAAGCTGGGAGTTGAGGTCTATGTGGCTGGAGCTATTAATCGCTTTGTTACCGTAACGGGAAATATGTTTGCAGATGGAGAGATAGCGGAGAAATCGAATGAGCTTCAGATGATACTAGACAAGTATATGCTACGTTCTACCCCTGTGAAGCAACTTCAGGATACAGAAAGTCAATCCTATCTGTCTGACAAGTCTGTTATTGAGAAGGCATTAAAATCAGCAAATGGAGAAAAATTCAAAGCATTATGGCAAGGAGATACGTCTGGTTATGCTTCTGCAAGTGAAGCTGATTTGGCACTTTGCGGTATGCTGGCATTTTGGTGTGGCAGGGATATTGGACAGATGGACAGACTTTTCCGGCAGAGCGGCCTAATGCGAGATAAATGGAATAGACCACAGTCCGGCAGTACTTATGGAATGATAACCATAGTAAAAGCAATTGCAAATGCTACTGAAATATACAAGCCAGGTGGTAAGCGTTCATCAGCTGCAGAAGATTTTGGTGAATGTTCCCTTGCTGACTTTAAGCCTGAGAGTAACGGTCGCTACCCTTGGACGGATATTGGGGCAAGCAGGCTGTTTGCTGATTATTATAAATCTTTTGCCCGCTTTGTTCCTGAAAGGAAGATGTGGTTTTGCTATGAGAATGGCATTTGGATTCCTGATATCGGTAATCTAAAAGTAATGGAAATGTGTAAATCATTGGCTAATCAACTGCTAACCTATGCTTTGACTATTCAAGATGAACATCAAAGAAAGGCATACATTGACTATTGCCGAAAGTGGCAGTCAAGAAGATACAGGGAAACGGTGCTTAAGGATGCACAGAGCGTATATCCCATATCAATGGCTGAATTTGACCAAGACCCACTTATGCTCAACTGTGCCAATGGCACATTGTTTTTAATGTCTATGGATTTTCGTCCCCACAACAGCGAGGACAGGCTTACAAAGATATCTGGTGTTAAGTATGATCCAGAAGCAAAAAGTGAGCGATGGGATAGATTTATTCATGAGATTATGAGCGGAGATGAGGAAAAGGCAAAATTCCTCCAAAAGGCCTTTGGCTACAGTATCAGCGGAGACACTCGGTATGAATGCCTGTTTGTTCTCTATGGTGCTACAACTCGAAATGGTAAAGGTACGCTATGTGAGAGCATTCTTAAGGTATTAGGCAGTTATGGCTGTACCGCAAGGCCAGAGACTATCAGTCTGAAAAAGAACAATAACAGTTCAAGTCCAAGTGAAGATATTGCCCGGCTTGCAGGAGTACGCTTTGTGAATATCTCCGAACCTAGCAGAGGACTTGTCTTAAATGCTGCACAGGTAAAAAGCATGACGGGTGGTGACACCATTAACGCAAGGTTTCTACATGAGAATTCTTTTGACTTTTCGCCAAAGTTTAAGCTGTATATCAACACCAATTATCTGCCCGTTATTACGGATATGACGCTGTTTTCTAGTGGCAGAGTGGTGATTATTCCTTTTGAACGACACTTCGATGAAAGCGAGCAGGATAAAAACCTAAAACGTGAATTCGCCAAACCGAAGAATCAGAGTGCTATCCTCAACTGGCTAATTGAAGGCTATCAGTTGTTAAAGAAGGAAGGCTTGACTTTACCTGATTCTGTTAAGACAGCAACGGAGGCTTATAAACGTGACAGCGATAAAATAGCATTATTTTTCGAGGATGCCTTGGAGGAAAGTCCTAACAGTGAGGTGCGGACATCCGAAGTGTATGCCCGGTATCAGCGGTGGTGTAGTGCCAATGGATGTTATTCGGAGAATGCAAGAAACTTTAAACAAGCATTAACAGCTATTGCCCGTGTAGAACGGAAACGACCACGTTCTGGTGGTGGAATGACCACAATGCTTATCGGATATAAGCTGACTGAAGAAGAATTTCTTCTTATTTAAACACAGTGTAGCAGCTTGTAGCAAGAAAAACAGGTTATATAAAAAATCGCTCTCGTATAGAGAGTTTAGTTTTTACCTGCTACATCTTGCTACAAAGCTTAAAACCACTAAAACACTGGATACAACTCCATGTGTTAATACCTGCCCCTAGGGGAGGTCAAATCTCCACACCTTTACATCTGGACAACGGGCGTGGGGCAACGCGTAAAAAAACGCAGTTTCAAACGGGGTATATACCCCACATTTAATAGAATTTAGGAGGTAAACGATTATGGCAACATCAACAACTTATAATAGAGCGTTTTGGAATGTTATGAAAGGAAAAGAAGAAAATAATCAAAATCTAAGCGAGGGCTTTGATAATGCAGGAGCTTATGTCGCACCAGATGAGTTCAGAGAAGGCTTTAACACTGCTTTGGCAAAGGAGAATATATTCCGCAGATTTGCCACTGTTATCAATCTATCTTCTGCAGAAGGTAAAATTCAAGCGGTATCCTCAACGGGTACAGCAGATTGGGTTGAAGACGGAGATCCAATCCCCGAAAGTGCCGATACATTTACACAGTTTCTGGTGAAATCATACAAGCTGGCATCTCTTATCAAGCTAAACCGCTCATTCGTCACCGATATGAACTTTAATCTAGAAAAATATCTGATGGGTGATTTTGCGAAGCGTTTTGGCAAGGCTGAGGAAAATGCATTGCTTAATGGAAATGGCACAACTCAGCCAACAGGTATCCTTACGGCAGACGCAGATGTAACTACAGCAGACAATAGTACCATCTCTTTTGATGAGATCATCTCTCTGTATTTTTCATTAAAAGATGAATACCGAAATAACGCTGTGTTTATCATGCATGATAATACAGCCATGCTTCTTAGAACCCTTAAAGATACAAGCGGTAGTTATCTGTGGAATTCTTCGGATAACACCATCTTCGGAAAACCTGTAGTTACCTCTCCATATATGCCTACAGTATCAGCAGGAGCAAAAAGCATTGTATTTGGAGATTTATCATACTACTGGCTGATTGAACGTCAACCAATAACGATAAAAAAATTAAGTGAGTTATATGCATTGCAGGGGCAAATCGGATTTTCTGCTTACGAAAGATTGGATGGCAAGCTAATTCAACCAGATGCTCTGAAAATATTACAAATAAAAGCTTAAATAATGGATTAGGTACTGGGTCATCAATTCGGCTCAGTGCCAGTTCCTTCAAAACATCGGACAGGAGGTCACGATATGGAAAATCAAAGTAACAGCCGCACAACCAAATCCGATATCGGAGGTACGGTCTATGTGGTGGAATCACGAGTAAGCGATTCAGCAAAGGAAAGTGCATATTCCAAGCTGAAACGACTGATTACAGTCAACGCAAAAAGCCTTTCAAAGTTATCTGATAGTTCATATAAACCCACGGAAATCAACTCGACTTCTTCAAGGTAGTACGGTAATATACATAGTGCTAAACCGCTTGAAGACTGTCGGAAATGGAGGAGAAAAATGAATAGACAGTCAACATTTAGCACTATACGTAAATCAACATTAGCATTTGAAGAAGCGAAAATTACTGCTCTTTACTGCAGGCTTTCCCGTGATGATGAGCTTGCAGGGGACAGCAACAGTATAGTAAACCAGAAGGCAATTCTAAAGAAATATGCTGAGGACAACGGTTTTCGTAACATCGAATTTTATGTGGATGATGGGGTCAGCGGTACAACTTTTGATAGACCAGACTTTAACCGCATGATTGCAGATGTAGAGTCCGGTAGAATCGGAACGATTATCATCAAGGATATGTCCCGCTTCGGCAGGGATTACCTCAAAGTAGGTTATTATACCGAGATTATGTTTCCTGAAGCAGATGTACGATTTATTGCTATTAACAACGGTATTGATAGTGCAAACCAAGCAGACAGTGACTTTACACCGTTTCTTAACATTATTAATGAATGGTACGCTAAGGATACTAGCAAGAAAATCCGTGCTGTGTTCAAATCCAAAGGACAATCCGGTAAGCCACTCTGCACCAATCCACCTTACGGTTATATTAAAGACCCTGAAGATAAGTTGCACTGGATTATAGATGAGAAAGCCGCCGAAGTGGTCAGAGATATTTTCCGACTGTGCATGGCTGGCTTTGGACCCACGCAGATAGCAAAGCAACTTGAAAAGCGATGCATTGATACACCTACGGTTCATCTTCGCAAAATGGGTATTAACACTCCAGCAAGACCACCTGAAAACCCATATGCTTGGTCGGCTCGTACCGTAGCAGATATTCTGGCTAAAATGGAATATCTAGGTCACACGGTGAATTTCAAGACTTCTAAAAAGTCATATAAGAGCAAAGTCAAGATATTGAACAATCCAGAAGATTGGCTAGTTTTCAAAAATACCCATGAAGCAATTATTGATGAGGGGACTTGGGAAACAGTGCAGAAAATCAGAGATGGCAAGCGAAGACCATCACGATTAGGTGAAATGGGAATGCTTTCTGGCATGATGTTTTGTGCCGACTGTGGAGCAAAGCTGTATCAGGTTAGAGGCAAGGGATGGACACACGATAAGGAATATTTCGTTTGTGCGACTTACCGCAAGAAAAAGGGTATGTGCAGTTCACATCAGATACGTAATGTTGTAGTGGAACAGCTTTTGCTAGAAGATTTAAGACGTGTAACCTCCTTTGCCAAAGACCATGAACAGGAATTCATCCGTATAGTTATGAATAATTCAGAAAAGGAACTTGCCAAAGAACTCCGCCAAAGTCAAAAGGAGTATGAACAAGCACAGACTCGCATTGCTGACATAGACAAAATCATTCGAAAGCTATATGAAGACAATGTGATGGGCAAAATTCCCGAAGAGCGTTTTTACAAGATGTCGGCTGAATATGAAGCCGAGCAGAAGGCACTGGAAGAAAGGATATCCAAATTAAAGCATACCATTGATACAGCAAATGAACAGTCCCTCAATACCGACCGCTTTTTGGCACTGGTTAAAAAGTACACAGAAATTACAGAATTGGATGCAGAAATTATCCGAGAGTTTATTGACAAAATTATAGTATTCAAGGCTGAAAAGATAGATGGCCGCAGAACCCAGCGGATTCAAATTTTCTATAACTGCATTGGTGCTATCGACTTACCAAAATAAACGAA
This sequence comes from Pseudobutyrivibrio ruminis, assembly GCA_015057305.1. GTDB lineage: Bacteria > Bacillota > Clostridia > Lachnospirales > Lachnospiraceae > Pseudobutyrivibrio > Pseudobutyrivibrio ruminis_F. The sequence goes on from SVES01000062.1 coordinate 12,608, forward strand.
AAAACGGCATAGCTGAATATCAACGACTATGCCGAATTTTTTAGGAATTATAAATCCCTATCTGACCGCTCCTAAGGGCAGCCTCTTTTTACATTGTAAAAAGGGGGTTAACTTATTTTAACAAAGGGGTAATATGTGCTTAACTTAGAT
>SVES01000063.1 GCA_015057305.1 Pseudobutyrivibrio ruminis
AGGAGAAGCAGAAGGCTAAGTTCATCTATGGCGTACTTGAGAAGCCTTTCCGTAATTATTATGAGAAGGCTGACCGTATGAAGGGCATGACAGGTGAGAACCTTATGACTATTCTTGAGAGCCGTCTTGACAATGTAGTATTCCGTATGGGATTTGCGCGTACAAGAAGAGAAGCTCGTCAGGTCGTAGATCATAAAATGTTCCTTGTAAATGGTAAGCAGGTTAACATCCCTTCATACCTTGTAAAGGCTGGAGATGTTATTGAAGTTCGCGAAAAGTCAAAGAACATTCAGAGATTTAAAGATATCACAGAGGTAACTGCAGGCAGAACAACTCCTGAGTGGGTTGATGTTGATGCTGAAAGCCTTAAGGGTACAGTTAAAGAGCTTCCTAATAGAGAGCAAATTGATGTTCCTGTAGACGAGATGCTTATCGTCGAGTTATATTCAAAATAATAAATTTTAGTAAATGTTTACAAAAAGCACTTATACAAGCTTGCTTGTATAAGTGCGATTTGTTACAATTTTACTATGCGGCAATAAGTTATCTATGGAATATTTATTCAATATTCCTTTTTTAGAGTCTAGTACATTATATTAAGGAGGCAATGTAGTGTTAAATTTTGAAAACCCAAATATTGAAATCGCTGAGATTTCTGAGGACAAAAAATACGGTAGATTCGTTGTTGAACCTCTAGAAAGAGGTTATGGTATAACACTTGGTAATTCTCTTCGTAGAATTATGCTTTCGTCTCTGCCAGGAGCTGCAGTTAGCCAGATTAAAATTGAGGGCGTTCTTCATGAATTCAGCGCTATTCCTGGTGTAAAGGAAGATGTTACTGAAATCGTTATGAACATCAAGGAGTTAGCAATTAGAAATAACAGTTCTTCTGATGAACCTAAGACTGCATATATTGAGTTCGAAGGTGAAGGCGTTGTTACAGCAGCAGACATTCAGGTAGACTCTGATATAGAGATTATTAACCCTGATCTTGTTATTGCTCACCTTAATGGTGGTAATGACTGTAAGCTTTATATGGAGCTTACTATCACAAAGAATCGTGGATATATTTCTGCTGATAAGAATAAGACACCTGATACTCCAATTGGAAAAATCGCTGTTGATTCTATATACACTCCAGTAGAGCGTGTAAATATGACTGTAGAAGACACTCGTGTGGGCCAGGTTACAGATTATGACAAGCTTACACTTGATGTATATACTAATGGTACAATGGGACCTGATGAGGCTGTATCTATGGCTGCAAAGGTTCTCAGCGAGCACCTAAATCTATTTGTTAATCTTTCCGATGCAGCTCAGGATCTTAGCGTTATTGCAGATAAGCCTGATGATTCTACAGGAAAGACATTAGAGATGAGCATTGATGAGCTTGAGCTTTCTGTTCGTTCATACAATTGCTTAAAGAGAGCAGGAATTAACACAGTAGCAGAGCTTTGTGATAAATCTCCAGACGACATGATGAAGGTTCGTAACCTTGGTCGCAAGTCAATGGAAGAAGTAGAGCAGAAGCTTAGCGAGCTTGGTCTTTCACTTAAAATGGTTGAGGACTAATCGCTTAGTAATATAGTAACAGGAAATAATGCGTGAGAAATAAGACCGATGAGCATTTTTGCGCAAGCCTTTCCATTTAACAAGTTATGGGGTAAGACCGATGAGCACCTATAACGCCAGAGTTTAAGGAGAAAAGAAATGGCAAAGTACAGAAAATTAAGTAGAACATCTTCACAGAGAAAAGCACTTTTAAGAAACCAGGTAACAGAGCTTCTTTATCATGGTAAAATCGTTACAACTGAAGCTAAGGCTAAGGAAGTAAAGAAGATTGCTGAGCACATCATTACACTTGGCATTAAAGAAAAGGATAACTTCGAGGAAGTTACAGTTCAGGCTAAGGTTGCTCGTAAGGATAAAGATGGCAAGAGAGTAAAAGAAGTTGTTGATGGCAAGAAGGTTACTGTTTATGATACAGTAGACAAGAAGATTAAGAAGGATTCACCTTCTAGACTTCATGCTCGTCGTCAGATGATGCAGGTTCTTTACACACCAACAGCAAAGGGTGATAAGAAGCGCGATTCTCACAAGGTTGACATGGCTAACTTCGTATTTGATGAGGTTGCTCCAAAGTATGTTGATCGCAAGGGTGGTTATACACGTATCGTAAAGATTGGACCACGTAAGGGCGATGCAGCTATGGAAGTTGTTTTAGAGCTTGTATAAATATAGTTAATTCTTAAATCAGGGCAGAGATGCCCTGATTTTTTTACTTAAAAAACAAATTTAGATGTTAAAATTGAAATAATAGTGATATATTATGGAAATATATTATTGAAAAAATAAATTTTGTAAAGGAGACAGTATGGCATCAGGGGCAACAAAGAAATTAACAGAGGGAAATCCACTTAATTTAATTCTTGGATTTTCTATTCCAATGTTAGCTGGACTTTTGTTCCAACAAATGTATAATTTGGTTGATACTATTATTGTTGGCCAGACATTGGGAGATAATGCTTTGGCAGCAGTAGGTTCCACCGGCTCTATCAATTTCCTGATTAATGGATTTTGCATGGGAATATGCTCTGGATTTGCTATACCTGTAGCCCAGAGATTTGGTGCAGAGTCCTATGATTCCATGAGAAAATTTGTGGGTAATTCAATTATATTGTCTGCTATTTTTTCTATAGTACTTACTACAATAGTAAGTATTTATTGTTATGATATTCTTCAGATTATGCAGACACCAGAAGATATATTGGATTTAGCATATTCGTATATCTCAATAATATTTTTTGGTATACCTGTTACCTTTCTTTATAATTTAACGGCAGGAATAATGCGCTCATTGGGTGACAGCAAGACTCCTACATACTTCCTGATAATGGCAGCTGGAATAAATGTAGTACTAGATATAGTTTTTATCTTAGTCCTGGGAATGAACGTTGATGGACCAGCCTTAGCTACTGTTATTTCACAGCTTATTGCAGGAATAAGTTGCGTTATATATATGAAACGAAGATTTCCTATACTTAAGCTGTCAAAGGAGGATTTAAAGATAGGAAGACATCACTCCCAGGTTTTGATATCCATGGGTATTCCCTTTGGCTTGCAATATTCTGTTACAGCTATAGGTTCTGTAATTTTGCAAACAGCTGTAAATGGTTTGGGAACAATAGCAGTGGCTTCTATGACAGCAGGAAGTAAGGTATCTATGTTTGTGGTATGCCCATTTGATGCCTTAGGAGGCACTATGGCGACCTATGCTGGTCAAAATGTTGGAGCGAAAAATATACCTAGAGTAAAAAAAGGAGTTTGGACAGCTCAATTGCTAGGAACGATTTACTCTGTAGTTATATTTATAGTATTGCTTTTTAGCGGACGAGTTATGTTACGACTATTTACTGCTACAGATGTTGTAATAGATCAGGCTATGTCATTTTTATTTGCAAATTCTATTACATATACGCTGCTTGCTGCTGTAAATATTTTTAGATTTGCGATTCAAGGAATGGGATTTTCCACCTTTGCCATTTACTCAGGTGTAATGGAGATGATTGCTAGAATTCTAGTGGCATTTACTTTAGTTCCTAGAATAGGATTTTCTGGGGCAATATGGGCTAGTCCAGTAGCATGGCTATTTGCTGTATTTTTCCTAATTCCAGGATTTTACTCTTGCTGCAAGAAATTGGATGTAAAATTTAATGGCGCATATACCCATCAACTATAAAAGTTTGATAATTAACAAACTAATTGTCTGAAATATACAAAATAAATACAAAATAATGAAAATATAGTTTACATTCAACATATATAATCTGATACAATAACTTCAAAATTATTAGGAGGAAATTGTATTATGGAAAAAAATTATTTTGATTTAACAGGTCGAGTTGCTATTGTAACTGGTTGCTCGTCTGGTTTGGGAGTCCAAATGGCAAAGGCCTTAGCCTCACAGGGGTGCAACATTGTTGCTGTGGCAAGGCGTCAAAACCTTATTGAGGAAGTTGCTGCAGAAATTGAAAAAACTTTCAATGTTAAAGCAATTGGGGTACCTTGTGATATAACAGACACAAACAAGGTGAATGAAGCAATAGATACGGTTTTAGAAAAATTTGGAAGAATTGATATTTTGATCAATAATGCTGGTACCGGTTCAGGTGCAACTTCTGCTGAAGATATGGAGGATTCTCAGTTTGAGGGTGAGGTTGCTATTGATTTAACAGGCAGCTTTAAAATGGCAAGAGCAGTTGCTAAAAAAGCAATGATTCCAGCAGGATATGGAAGAATTATTAACATAGCATCTATGTATGGTTTGGTAGGCAACAATATAGCTCCAGCAGCTGCATATCATGCTGCAAAAGGTGGCGTGGTAAATCTAACACGTGCATTAGCCGCTGAATGGGGAAATAAAGGAATTACCGTAAACGCTATTTGCCCTGGATATTTCGAAACACCTCTTACCAAGGAAACACTGGATAGTGAATTTTTCCAGCAGTATGCTAAGACAATGATACCAATGGAACGGTACGGAAAAGAGGGCGAGCTTGATAGCGCGGCGATTTTCCTTTCATCACCAGCTAGCACATATGTTAATGGTGTAATTTTACCAGTAGATGGTGGATATACCTGTATGTAATTGATGTATTTCACATGAAGGAGTTCAAGTTATTGAACTCCTTTATTATATCAAATTGACTTTAGCAGATAAAAGTGCTAAAGTGTTCATATTAAAAGTATAAGGAGAAAGGCTATGAAGAAATTATTTAATTCATTATTAGGAATTTCGTTAGCAATGTCACTTGTTGCCTGTGGAACTGATGCGGCAAAAGAAAAAGAGACAGCAGAAACTACAACAGCAGAAACTACAACTGTAGAAGAAACCACTGAGACAACAGTTGATGATTCACAAACATATAGTGTTGGTGTTATTCAGCTTGTTCAGCATCCTGCATTGGATGCGGCTACAGAGGGATTTACTGCGGCGCTAACAGAGAAGCTGGGGGATAGTGTTGAGATAAATGTTCAAAACGCTTCAGGCGATACAGCGACATGCGCAACAATTGCAAATTCCCTTGTATCAGATGAGGTTGACTTGATTATGGCTAATGCAACTCCAGCCATGCAGGCAAGCTCAACAGCAACAAACACAATACCTATCGTTGCTACATCTATCACAGACTATGCAACAGCACTTGGTATTTCTGATTGGACAGGCACAACAGGAATCAATGTAACAGGCACATCAGATTTAGCACCACTTGACGGACAAGCTGAAATGCTCAACGAATTGTTCCCTGATGCAAAAGAAGTAGGCATTATCTACTGCTCAGGAGAGGATAATTCACTTTATCAGGCAAACCAAATTACAACATATCTTGAGGAGTATGGATATAATGTTACAGCATACACATTCTCTGATTCAGCAGATGTAGCTACAGTAGTACAGACAGCATGCGGGGCTAGTGATGTATTATATGTTCCAACAGATAATGTTGCGGCCAGCTGCGCCGAGACTATTAACAATGTAGCGCTTACAGCAGGTGTTCCAATTATTGCAGGAGAAGAAGGTATCTGCAAGGGCTGTGGTATCGCAACACTTTCAATTTCTTATTATGACATTGGTTACAACGCAGGTCTTATGGCTTATGAGATTTTGGTAAACGGAAAAGACCCTGCTCAATACGAAATAGAATATGCAAGTGAATTTACTAAGGAATACAATCCTGTAATTGCAGAGGAGTTAGGAATTACACTTCCTGAAGATTATGTTGCAATTGAAATGGATGCAGAATAATAATATTCAAAAGAAAATAAAAATATTTTGGGCAAGGTCTTAATATAGACCTTGCTCTTTGGAGTTTAAAAATGGGAATTGAAACATTAATAGCAGGAATGCCTGGCACCGTAGCACAGGGAATTATCTACGGAATCATGGCACTAGGAATTTATATTACATTCAAATTATTAAATTTTGCGGATTTGTCAGTTGATGGCTCCTTTGCAACAGGCGGAGCTGTAGCTGCGATGGTAATAATATCTGGACGCTCATGGATATTAGCTTTGGTTTTAGCATTAATCGCAGGAGCAATAGCTGGATTTATAACTGGATTTTTACATACTGTACTTGGTATACCAGATATATTAGCTGGAATTTTGACCCAGCTTGCCTTGTACTCAATCAACCTTAGAATTGCAAAAAATCAGCCAAATACACCTATTTCAGTAGATAAATATAATTTGGCTGTTTCTCTTAGATATAAAACAGACGCACTTTTAACTGTGCTTATAATAGCTGTTATAATAATAGCCATTATGTATTGGTTTTTCGGTACAGAAATGGGTTCGGCGTTACGTGCAACAGGAACCAATCCTTCAATGGCTAAGGCCCAGGGTATAAATGTAAATGTCATGAAGGCTTTAGGTCTTGTGATTTCAAATGCCTTAGTTGCTTTTGCAGGAGCTTTATTTGCACAGTTTAATGGAAATGCAGATGTAAATATGGGTAGAGGTGCCATCGTAATTGGACTTGCCTCAATAATAATAGGAGATGTGCTTTGTAATGCATTTTTCAGAAAAAAGAGTACATTTTGGTTATCCCTATCCTTTGTTATTCTAGGTGGAATTTTATATTACATTTTCATTGCAATCGTTTTATGGCTAAAAATGCCAGCTAATGATATGAAGCTATTTACTGCAATTATAGTTGCAATCTTCCTTGCAGTGCCTTATTTAAAAGGTAAGGCTAACAGCTCTTTTGCTAAGGCTGCTAAGAAGGGAGGAGACAACAATGCTTAATGCTTTTAATTTACAAAAGACATTTAACCCAGGAACAATCAATGAAAAAGTGGCATTATCTGGGGCTACTTTAAACCTTGAAGAAGGAGAATTTTGTACTGTAATCGGCGGTAATGGTGCAGGAAAGTCCACATTTCTCAATGCAGTTGCAGGTGTTTGGCCAGTAGATGGCGGTACTATTAAGATTGATGGAATAGATGTAACAGGTCTTCCAGAGCATAAACGGGCTAAGTATTTGGGAAGAGTATTTCAGGATCCAATGACTGGAACAGCTGCCAATATGCAGATAGATGAAAACATGGCTCTTGCAGCAAGAAGAGGAAGATTTAGAGGTTTAGGCTGGGGAGTAACAAGCGAAGAACGAAGCAGATATCATGAAATGCTTAAGGAGCTTGACTTGGGACTTGAGGACAGATTGACTGCAAAGGTAGGATTATTATCAGGCGGTCAGCGTCAGGCACTAACTCTTTTGATGGCGACAATACAAAAGCCAAAGCTACTGCTGCTTGATGAGCATACAGCTGCACTTGACCCTAAAACAGCTACTAAGGTCTTGGAAATTACTGATATGCTTATAAAGGAACATAATCTTACAGCTATGATGGTTACCCACAATATGCGTGATGCAATTCACTATGGTAACCGCTTGATTATGATGAATGAAGGAAGAGTTATTCTCAATATTAGCGGAGAAGAGAAGAAAAATCTCACAATCGAAGATTTGCTTCATAAATTTGAAGAGGTATCGGGTACTGAATTTACAAACGATACCGAGATTTTATCAAAATGATTTGCCAGAGCCTCCTGATACTACAGGAGGCTCAATTAATATCTATTAAAATTTTCTAAAAATCATTACTTTTACCCCCATTTATGTTAAATTAATATAAGAATTCTATACGAACAATGGAGGCAAATGTGAACGAGAATAATAATAACCAAAATGGCGGAGATAAGAAGAACAATCGTCAGCCATTTTATACATTAGGAATTTTGGTGCTAATTGCCCTGTTTTTTACAAGCATGATGTATAAGGGGTCGGCTTCTAGTGCAAGTCAGGAAATTACCTACAGTGAATTTTTGGCTTTGGTAGAAGATGACAAGGTTTCTGAGGTTACTTTTAAGGATGATGTTATAAATATCACATTAAAGGAAGCAGAGGCTAGTAATGAAGAATCCTCATCAGATGCGGATGCGTTGCAGCAGATATACGAAAGTGCAGGTCAGACGGAAACTCGTTTGTACACAGCATATCTAAGGGATGATGACTTATTAGACAAGCTGGATGCGCATGGGGTAAAGTACGAAGGAACAATAGCTGATTCTACAGCAGCAATAATTTATAATATTCTTTCCTTTGTTCTGCCACTAGTCTTGCTTTGGGTGGTTCTTGGATTTTTAATGAAGCGCATGGGCGGTGGCCCTATGGGCGTTGGGAAATCAAATGCCAAGCTATACAACATGGAAAAGGCAACAGGTATAACCTTTAAGGATGTGGCTGGTCAGGACGAGGCAAAGGAATCGGTGCAGGAGATGGTTGATTTCTTGCACAATCCTAAGAAATATACAGAAATTGGTGCAAAGCTACCAAAGGGAGCCCTTTTAGTAGGACCTCCAGGTACAGGTAAAACACTTCTTGCCAAGGCAGTTGCAGGTGAAGCAGGGGTGCCATTTTTCTCATTGGCTGGTTCAGACTTCGTAGAAATGTTTGTTGGTGTTGGAGCTTCTCGTGTTCGTGATTTGTTTAAAGAGGCACAGAAGGTTGCACCTTGTATTGTATTTATTGATGAGATTGATGCAATAGGTAAGAGTCGTGATTCACACTATGGCGGCGGAAATGATGAGCGTGAGCAAACATTAAACCAGTTGCTTTCTGAGATGGATGGTTTCGATTCTAACAAGGGACTTCTCATTCTTGCAGCAACAAACCGTCCTGAGGTTTTGGATAAAGCCCTTCTTAGACCGGGACGATTTGATAGACGAATCATAGTTGACAAGCCAGATCAAAAAGGACGTCTTGAAATTCTCAAGGTTCATTCAAAGGATGTGAAGATGGATGAGTCGGTGGATTTGGATGCACTTGCACTTGCATCAGTAGGTCTTGTAGGTTCAGATCTTGCAAACATTATCAACGAGGCAGCCATTCTTGCAGTTAAGGATAAGAGACAATTTGTTAACCAAAAAGATTTATTTGAGGCATTTGAGCTTGTAGCAGTTGGTGGTAAGGAAAAGAAAGATAGAGCAATGAGTGAAAAGGAACGAAAGATAGTTTCTTATCACGAGGTTGGGCATGCATTAGTTTCTGCATTGCAAAAAGATTCCGAGCCAGTACAAAAGATTACAATTGTCCCACGTACAATGGGAGCATTAGGTTATACACTCCAGACACCTGAGGAGGAAAAGTTCCTTGAGACAAAGGACGAGCTTATTGCAAAGATTGTTACTTACATGGGTGGACGTGCAGCCGAGGATATCAAGTTTGGTACTTATACTTCTGGTGCAGCCAATGATATTGAGCAGGCTACTAAAATTGCCAGGGCAATGGTTACAAGATTTGGTATGTCAGATAAATTTGGTATGATGGGCCTAGCTACTGTAGAAAGCCAGTACCTGGATGGCAGAGCATCATTAATCTGTGGTGAAAACACAGCTGCAGAGATTGATGGAGAAGTTCTGCAGATGATTACAAATGCTTATGCTAAGGCAAAGGAGCTTCTTACAGAAAATATGGAAAGTCTTGATAAAATCTCAGATTATCTATTTGAGCACGAGACAATCACAGGTAAGGAGTTCATGAAGATATTTAGAGAGATAAAAGGGCTTCCAGACCCAGAGGAAAAGAAGTCAGAAGATACATCTAAGGAGCCAGAGCACAAAAGCATTTTTGATGAGGACAATGATCCTAACAATGTAGTTACAGACAGTATATTTGATGAGTAATAAAAGGTTATATGGTAACTGAAGAAGATTTAAGTAAACTCCCGGATCAACCGGGAGTTTATCTCATGCATGGGAAAAATGACGAAATCATATATGTCGGAAAAGCACTGTCCTTACGTCACAGAGTGAGGCAGTATTTTCAGCCAAGTCATGATGAGGGGCTCAAAAAAAAGCAGATGGTGGCTAATATAGATTACTTTGAATTTATTGTCACTGATTCTGAGCTTGAGGCTCTTATTTTAGAGTGCAATTTAATAAAAGAATATCGCCCTAAATATAATACAATGCTCAGGGATGACAAGACGTATCCATACATTGAGGTTACACTTTACGAAAGTTATCCAAGGGTTTTGTTCTCACGACGAATGAAAAAAAACGGTAGTAAATTCTTTGGGCCTTTTACTTCGGCGGGAGCAGTCCATGATACCATAGAGCTTGTGCAAAAGCTTTATAAAATCAGAACCTGTAATCAAAAGCTACCAGAAAATTTCGGAAAAAATAGACCGTGTCTTAATTACCATATTGGACAATGCTTGGGTCCTTGTCAGGGGAATGTCTCAGAGGAAGAATATCGTAAAAACGTAGATAAGGTCATAGATTTTCTAAATGGAGACTATTTTGACACAATAAAGGATTTAAAGGCTAAAATGCAAAGTGCCTCTGAGAATATGGATTTTGAGAAAGCAGCTTTGTATAGAGATTTAATCGAATCTGTTAAGGCTTGTGCAGGTAGACAAAAGGCAACACAGCTTGACGGTGAGGATAGAGATATTATTGCTATGGCCAGAAGCAATGAGGATGCGGTGGTTCAGGTATTCTTTATTCGCGGTGGCAAAATGATTGGCAGGGAGCATTTCTTTATTAGTGTTAGAGTGGATGATACAGATGACGATTTGCTCCAATATTTTTTGAAGGATTATTATACAGGAACCCCATTTATTCCTAAGGAGATATTTGTTCAATTTGAGTTGCCTGAGACAGAGCTTATTGAGACCTGGCTAGGAGAGAAAAAGGGCGCAAGAGTTTACCTAAAAACCCCAAAGGCTGGAACAAAGCACAAGCTTGTAGAATTAGCAGCTAAAAATGCACAGATGGTTTTAGATCAGGACCGTGAAAAGATAAAGAAGGAAGAAGGTCGTACCATAGGTGCAATGAAAGAGATTGCTGATATTTTAAATCTGCCAGGGGCTAGTCGTATGGAGGCTTACGATATTTCCAATATTTCAGGCTTTCAATCGGTAGGCTCAATGGTTGTTTTTGAAAAAGGAAAGCCAAAGCGTTCAGATTATCGCAAATTTAAAATTAAATCAGTGGAAGGTCCCAACGATTACGCTTCTATGCATGAAGTTCTTACGAGAAGATTTTCACATGGAATTGAGGAGCTGGAAGAAAATGGCGGGGTTATAGAGGATAGCTTTACAAAATTTCCAGACATAATAATGATGGACGGTGGAAAAGGTCAGGTGCACATCGCAGAGCAGGTTATGGCAGAACTGGGATTGCACATACCGATTGCAGGCATGGTAAAGGACGACCACCATAGAACCCGTGGTCTATACTACAAAGATATGGAGCTTCCAATAGATACCCACTCTGAGGGCTTCCAATTAATCACAAGACTCCAAGATGAAGCTCATCGTTTTGCAATTGAATATCATAGGAGCCTCAGGAGTAAAGGCCAGGTTCACAGCTTTTTAGATGATATTGCTGAAATAGGACCTAAGCGTAGAAAGGCGTTAATGAAAAAATACGTTTCCGCAGAAAAAATGGCAGAAGCTTCTATAGAGGATATAATGGATACAGAGTCTATGAGTAGGGAAGCCGCAGAAAATGTTTACAATTACTTTCACCCTGTTATTTCGGGCGAAAATGAGCTAAAATGATAACGACTTAATATGAACTTAAAATAAAGAATAATATTTATGGGGAGGTCACATGGGAACAAATAAATCAGTTACTATTGCTACCGTTCAAGAAAGATTTAATCTTACCAATTTTACGCCAGAGTTAAATTTGGAGGATGCCAAGGTTACTGTTGCTGATGTAAATAGACCAGCGCTACAATTACATGGCTTTTACGAGCACTTTGAGCCAAGTCGAATTCAGGTTATTGGAAATGTAGAATCAGCATATCTTGCTAAAAAGAGCGATGAGGAGCAGGCTGTTAGCTTTGCCCAGCTTTTCTCACATGAAATACCATGTGTTATTTTTTGCCGTGGTGAAAAGCCTTCTGAGGTTCTCATCCAAGAGGCTAACAAAGCAAAGATACCTATTTTGGGAACAGACCGTGGCACTTCAGAGTTTATGTCTGCATTGATATATTCTCTAAATATGGATTTTGCCCCATATACCACAATACATGGTGTTCTGGTTGATGTTTATGGTGAAGGTTTACTTATTACAGGAGAATCTGGAATTGGTAAATCTGAAGCAGCGCTGGAGCTAATCCGCCGTGGACACCGACTTGTTTCTGATGATGTAGTTGAAATAAGACGTCCTAACAATGAAAGATTATACGGTCGTGCCCCTTCAATTACTCAATATTTAATCGAGCTTAGGGGTATTGGAATAATCGATGTGAAGTCTCTCTATGGTGTTGAGGCAGTAAAGGATGAGCAGCGCATTGATTTAGTAATAAAGCTTGAGGATTGGTCAAAGGAAAAGGAATATGACCGTCTAGGAATGACAGATGAATACATGAATATCTTAGGAATAGATGTTACATGTCATTCTCTGCCAATAAGACCAGGTAGAAATCTCGCTATTATTTGCGAAGCTGCAGCAGTTAACCATCGCCAAAAGAAGATGGGCTATAATGCAGCAGAAGAGCTTTATAGGAGAGTTCAAAATAATATGACTTCTTGCTGACAGAAAAATGAAATTGTCAGCAAGAATCCTGCTTTGCAGGACAAGAAAATAGATGAATCT
>SVES01000064.1 GCA_015057305.1 Pseudobutyrivibrio ruminis
TCCACCACCGCCCATCTTTTTTAATATCGCGGGATGGAGCAGTCTGGAAGCTCGCCGGGCTCATAACCCGGAGGTCGGTGGTTCAAATCCATCTCCCGCAACTACGTGCCCAGATAGCTCAGTTGGTAGAGCAGAGGACTGAAAATCCTCGTGTCGTTGGTTCGATTCCGACTCTGGGCACTTGTTTTTTATTAACCTTCAAGATATAATTCTTGGAGGTTTTTTATTTTATAAGGAGAATGACATGAAAGTAGTATTTTTAGATAGAAAATCAATTGGTGAAGATATAGATTTAAATCCATTCAACAAATTTGGAGAAGTCGTTTCATATGACTACTCTACTGTTGAGGAAACTTATGAAAGAACTAAAGAAGCAGATATTATTATATTAAATAAGGTTCCAATTAATGAAAAATCAATTAGTGATGCCCATAAATTAAAGCTTGTATGTGTTACAGCAACAGGCACAAATAACCTGGATAAAGAATATTTAGCAAGTAGAAACATCCAGTGGAGAAATGTAGCAGGTTATTCTACAGAAGCTGTAGCTCAGCATACCTTGGCATTAACTTTAAGTTTATTTGAGCATTTACCATATTACGATAATTATGTAAAATCAGAAAAATATGTAAATGATAGATTGTTTACACATTTTGAAATGAAATTTAATGAAATAAATGGGAAAACATGGGGAATAATCGGTCTAGGAGCAATAGGTAGTCGCGTTGCCGAAATTGCAACATGCCTAGGTGCAAAAGTCATTTATTATTCAACTAGTGGAAAAAATAATAATGAAAAATATAAAAGAGTTTCTTTTGATGAATTATTGTCGCAGTCGGATATAATTTCAATACATGCCCCATTGAACGAAAATACAATGCATCTAATTAATAAGGATGCATTAATTAAGATGAAGAATACTACAATACTAATAAATGTAGGACGAGGTCCTATTGTCGTTGAAAAAGACTTAGCTTGGGCTCTAGAAAACAATGTAATTGCAGCTGCAGGTCTTGATGTGTTGGATATTGAGCCAATGTCAAATGACAATCCGTTAAAAAATATAAAGGATAGCTGCAAATTAATTATAACACCTCATATAGCTTGGGCAGCCGTCGAAGCTAGGCAACGCTTAATGCAAATAATATATAATCAAATAGAGGAATACCTTAGATCTAAATAGGCAGGCCGGTAATATAGCTTGTGTCACTTAGATTCACGAAGAGTAGGTTTCTATAATGTAAAAAATTGTTTGTTTCCTCAATAATATTTTCTAATTCTGAATCAATAAATGATGTGTCGCCGCAGGATTTCATATATAGGTTAACCCGCTCTATATAATTAGGCATAGCATTATTTATTAGGTCAAAAACGCTTTCATTGTGAATGATACTAGGATTCCATAAATTAAACCAATCAGTGTGACTTTCGTTACATGGATCTTTGTATTTAATTATGGAATCACTGGGAATCATTGATGATATAAAAGAACATTTAAAAAACATCTGTTCAAATTTTCTCAGTTTTCTTTTCTTTTTTCCACTAGGATCATGCATCATATGGTTAAGTTTAATAAAAGACTTTATAGCGTTTTTTATTGTTCCAGCTTTAACTTTATATTCGGGATATGCCTTATTTATTGCTATGTGTAATAATTCCTTGATAACTCGCTTTTCATTTTCGGAAGGGCAAACTGAAGCTGCATAATCAAAATCGCTTGGTTTAATATTTTTGTAGTGGTTAAGGACGATGTGATCAATATCTGTTTCTAATGAAACATGCCTTCCAAAATCATAAATGCCACTAACTTTTAGATTCTCAAAATGTTCACTTTTATAATAAATATATGGATGGCAAACAATATCCAATGAATAATGACCAATAAAGCCAAGGATATAGGCGTCACAAATTCTTCTAGAGTGAGAGTCTTCAAATGAATTTCTAGCATCAAACAAAAAATCAAAGAAAAGCATAACACGATCTCTATGCATTACATTTCCAATATTCTTTTTGTAAAAAATATAAGCAGGAATATGATAAAAGAAAATATCTGGACCCTGTAAACCAAGGTTGAAAACAGTCATGTGCCTATTAATGATTGACTTAGCGTCATCAGATTCCATAAATGAAATAGATTGTTCTCCGAAAGATAAATGAGTAATAAAACCAGGCATATAAACTCCTATATATAGTATTAACTTTATATTTACTTTTCTAATGTAATCTTCTTAAAAGAAAATGTTTTAACTGTTTCATTATAGCATAAGAAAAATTAATAGATTGAAAAATCATAATAAATACAAATTTAAAAAATTGTCTAATTATATTTAACACAAAAAAAGTATTGTATATAGCATAAAAAGGCTATTATTTTATACTAATATAAGGAATTTAGTAAATGGAGGACTAAAAATGGGAGTGAAAGATAGTGTAGAGCGTGCTGCATTTGGAGCAGCCATTGATGGTGTATTAAAAAATGTAAAAAAAGACCCAAAGAAAAATCTTTTAAAAATAGTTGATTTGACAGAAAAAATGATGGGGGGAAGCGATAAAGGTTTTCGCTCTAGTGCTTTTGCTGGCGCAAGAGACCTTATTAATCAGGAAGACTCTAAATGGATGAATTATGTAACTCGAGTTCTTACTGAAACTGACCCACATGTTGCAAAGATGACTGCATTAAACCTTGGTTATCAGGCAGCTTTCAAGGGAACCAAGATGATAAGGGAGAACAGAGAAAAGTATGGTTGCAATATACCTTGGCTTATTCTCATGGATCCTACAAGTGCATGTAACCTGCGCTGTAAGGGATGCTGGGCAGCAGAGTACGGACACAAGCTTAACCTTACATTTGAAGAGCTGGACAGCATTGTAACCCAAGGAAAAGAGCTTGGAATATTCTTTTACATGTTTACAGGCGGTGAGCCATTAGTTAGAAAAGCAGATTTAATTAAGCTTTGCGAAAAGCATAATGAGTGCGCATTTCATAGTTATACTAATGGAACACTTGTAGACCAGGCTTTTTGTGATGAAATGAAGAGAGTTGGAAACCTTTCACTTTCAATTTCATTAGAGGGCTTTGAGGATGCAAACGATTTCCGTAGAGGTGAAGGAGTTTATGCTAAGGTTCTGCATGCAATGGACCTTCTTCATGAAAATGGTTTAATTTTCGGAAATTCAGTATGCTATACATCAAAAAATATGGATTCAGTTACATCTGACGAATTCTTTGATTTATTAATAGAGCATGGTTCAAGATTTGCATGGTATTTCCACTTAATGCCTGTAGGAATGAATGCAACACCAGAATTAATGCCATCACCTGAGCAAAGAGAATATATATATCACAGACTTCGTGAGGTCAGAGGACGTCAGGGCGGAAAAGAAATTTATGTAATGGATTTCCAAAACGACGGAGAGTTTGTTGGTGGATGTATTGCAGGCGGACGTAATTATTGCCATATTAATCCAAAGGGTGATGTAGAGCCATGTGTATTTATCCATTATTCAGGAGCAAATATTCGCGAGAATACATTACTTGAGGCACTCAAACAGCCATTATTCATGGAATACAGAAAAGGACAACCTTTTAATGATAATATGCTTCGCCCATGTCCAATGCTGGAAAATCCAGAGCTATTGCAGGAAATGGTAAAGCGTTCAGGTGCTCATTCTACAGATGTAGAGCAGGAAGAGCCTGTAGAGCATCTATGTGGCAAGTGTGCAGAATATGCTGCTAATTGGAAGCCAACTGCAGACAAGCTTTGGGAAGCACATCCATATAGGCAGAAGGGCTATATAAACTATGCAAATGCTGAAGAAAAGGGATATGCGTATAAAGTAGATTAATATTAAATAAACTAAGACTTGGCAAATAAAAATGCCAAGTCTTTTTTCTACCATAAAAAGGTAAAAAATAATAAGACAATGTTGATAAAAATAGGTGATAATGCTAAAGTAAAGAGGTGTTATACAGGGATTTCTAAAATAATTTAGGAAAATGAAAATTAAATCAAATAGTCCTAGCGTTATTGCAGTAATAGTTGAAACGTGATACCATATTTTTACACGCGCTAATCACGTGTAAAGGAGAGGTGTTATGTTTATAGGACGCAAAAAAGAAATAGAACAGCTTAATGGGTTTTATGAGGGAGAAAATGCTTCTATAGCAGTAGTGTCTGGGCAAATTGGAGTAGGTAAGACATTATTACTGAAGGAATTTGCAAAGGATAAGGCTGCATTATTCTTTGAGGCATATGAGACGACAGGCAAGCATCAGCTTGAGCTGTTAAGCAAGCTGATGGGCTCTACAAAGCCTATGGATATAGACGGATTCTGTCAATCAATTACCAAAAGAGCATTAAAATCAAAGCAGTTAATTATAATAGATCAATATCCTTATATAATAAAAGCCGATTCAGAATTTGATAAAAAACTACATGAATACTTTGTGGGCGAATGGAAGGATTTACCAATAAAAATCATTCTTTGCTCAGATGCATTCATGCTTGTTGATAAATATATTAAAGGGAAAAAGGCTTTGTGGAAGAATGATATATCCTTAGATTTGGTGGTCCAGCCACTTGGATATTATGATTCATGTGAATTCTTTGGAGATGCAAGTCCAAAGGAATCAGCCTTTTTATACGGAATATCAGGTGGAATACCATATAATTTAGTTCGTATATCAGCTCTTCTTGGAGTGGAAGGTTTTAGTAGCCTTGGTTTGAATACAATTCAGGAAGATAATAAAATAAAAGCTATTGTCACCAGATTATTCCTAGATAAAGAAATAGCATGTGGACTTAATCCAGAAAAGGTTATGGCTACAGAACTTAGAGAACTTTCATATTACAACTACATGCTTACAACTTTAGCTAAGGGGTTGAACAGAGTTAATCAGATTTCCGCAGAAGTGGAAAAACCAAAGGATGTTGTTGTGCCGTACCTTAATTCGCTTATGGCCATTGGTATTTGCACAAAGGATACAGCAATTACGGAAATAAGCAATAGAAAAAAGACCAGATATTCAATAGTAAATACAAGTACTTTATTCTGGTACAAAATGATAGTTCCAAATTACGGAGCTTATATTTCAGGAGATATTGATAGTCTATATAGTGTTATACTCCAGCAGATGGATGAATATATGCAAACAGTCTTCATTAAAATCTGCGGTGAATATTTAAAAGACAGAAGTGAGAAAAATCTTCTTCCATTTTCAGTAGAAGAAATAGGAAATTGGTGGGTAAATGATGATGAAGCTGGTACAACTGATGGCTTTGACTTAGTTTCCCTAGGAAAATGTGAAGGTAAATCAGCAACGATTTTTGCACAATGCTACTATAACTCTGAACCAATAGAAGTAGCGCAGCTGAAATTACTTATAGAAAAAACAAAACAGCTTCATCGACAGGGAGATGCATTTTATCTTGTATTTTCAAATGCAGGTTTCCACGAAAATGCTATTACCATTTCGTCAGCGATTAAAAATATTATGTTAATCACACTTGACGAAATGAGATAATAAACAGAGGCTTGGCCATATTATTGTTTAGGAGGAGAAAAATGACAAATCAAGAGCTTGTAAAAACAGCGAATGAAGTCCGCAAGGGTATCATTGAAGGTGTTCATGCTGCAAAAGCAGGACATCCAGGCGGATCTTTATCAGCAGCAGAGGTATTTACATACCTTTATTTTGAGGAGATGAATATCGATCCTAAGAATCCTAAGAAGGCAGATAGAGACAGATTCGTGCTTTCAAAGGGACATACTGCACCAGGACTTTATGCTACATTGGCGCAGAGAGGATTTTTCCCAGTAGAAGATCTTAAGGGACTTAGAAGCATCGGAAGTCATTTACAGGGACATCCATGTGTTCAGCACACCCCTGGTATAGATGCATCATCTGGTTCACTTGGACAAGGCATTTCTGTTGCCACAGGTATGGCTCTTTCAGCTAAGCTCTCAAATGAAAATTATAGAGTTTATACACTTTTAGGAGATGGTGAAATTCAGGAAGGTCAGGTTTGGGAAGCTGCTATGTTTGCTGGCGCTAAGAAACTTGATAATCTTGTAGTAATCGTTGATAACAATGGCCTTCAGATTGATGGACCTGTAGATGTGGTTAACACACCTTATCCAATCCCAGATAAATTTAAAGCATTTAACTTCCACGTAGTAGAGGTTGCCGATGGCAATGATTTTGACCAACTGCGAGCAGCTTTCAAAGAAGCAAGAGAGACAAAGGGAATGCCTACAGCAATAATTATGAAGACTGTAAAGGGTAAAGGCGTTTCATTTATGGAGAATCAGGTAGGATGGCATGGTAAGGCTCCTAACGATGAGGAGTATGCTATCGCTATGGAAGAATTGGGAAAGGCTGGTGAGTAGGAATGGCAGATGTTAAGAAAATTGCAACCCGCGAGAGCTATGGTAATGCTTTAGTTGCTCTTGGAGAGAAATATGATAACTTAGTAGTTTTAGATGCAGATTTAGCAGAAGCTACAAAAACTGGTATTTTTAAGAAAGCATTTCCTGAGCGCCATATTGATTGCGGTATTGCAGAGTCAAATATGGTAGGTATTGCAGCAGGTCTTGCTAGCACTGGAAAGGTTCCATTCTGCTCATCATTTGCTATGTTTGCAGCAGGACGTGCTTTTGAACAGGTACGTAATTCAGTTGGATATCCACACCTTAATGTAAAGATTGGTGCCACCCATGCTGGTATCTCAGTTGGTGAGGATGGTGCTTCACATCAGTGTAACGAAGATATCGCTCTAATGCGTACAATTCCTGGCATGACAATCATCAATCCTTCTGATGATGTAGAGGCTAAGGCGGCAGTAGAGGCTGCTTACAAGATGGATGGTCCAGTTTATCTTAGATTTGGCCGTCTTGCAGTACCAGTAATCAACGATAGACCAGATTACAAGTTTGAAATTGGTAAGGGAGTTGTTCTTAAAGAGGGCAAGGACCTTACAATTATTGCAACAGGTCTTGAGGTTAATGAATCCCTTGAAGCTGCAAAGAAGCTTGCAGAGGATGGAATCGATGCTGAGGTTATAAACATCCACACAATCAAGCCTATCGATTCAGATATTATCGTAAAGAGTGCAGCAAAGACAGGCAAGGTGGTTACAGTAGAAGAACATTCGATTATCGGTGGTCTTGGTGGAGCAGTTGCAGAGGTTCTTTCAGAGCAGTGCCCAACAAAGATGCTTCGTATCGGTGTAAGGGACACATTTGGAGAATCAGGTCCAGCTGTAAAGCTTCTTGAGAAATATGAATTAGATGCTGCTGGAATTTACAAGCAAATTAAAGAATTTATATAAAATAAATGCCTCGGCTAAAGCCGAGGCATAATTTTTAAAGGAATTTATAAATTGTAGTTGAGTGAGCCTTAACACCAGCCTTAGCAATTGGCTGTTCAAACTCAGGTACATTAATGGCATTAGGGAAGTATTGTGATTCAAAGCAAACACCGTAACGCTTGTCATAAGGGAACCCACCCTTTCCGATGTGGCTTGTGTCTAAGTAGTTGCCAGCATATAATTGCATGCCCGGTAAATCAGTATAAACTTCCATCTTTCTGCCGCTCTCGGTTGATTCAAGTGTACAACATGGCTTATCTAGTGTGTGATTATTTAAGCAATAGTTGTGATCAAATCCACCAGCCCAGTTAAGTTGATCATAGTCAACCTCTGTATCCTTTGAAAGTGCCTTTGGAGTAGTGAAATCCATTGGTGTACCCTTTACGTCGCGACATTCGCCGTGAGGGATAGACTCAGAATCAGTGTGTGTATATTTATCGGCATCAATCCATACAATATGCTCCATAACAGAACCAGTATCATGTCCATTAAGGTTAAAGTAAGAATGATTGGTTGGGTTGAATATTGTATCAACATCAGAGATGCCTGAATAATCAAGGCGAAGTGAGTTATCATTGCCAAGTGTGTATGAAATTGTAATATCCATTTCACCTGGGAAACCACATTCTCCATCAGCCTTATGGCATGTAAATGTGATATGGCTATCATCTACGGATTCAACATTCCATATACGTTTGTGCATTGGATTGAAACCAGAATGTAGATTATTCTTTCCATCATTAGCATCTAATTTATATTCCACACCATTAAGAGTAAATTTGCTATCTCCGATTCGGTTGCCATTAGGGCAGATACAACAGCCAAAGCCAGGGCTGTTCTCAAAGTAGTCTTCAATTTTATCGTATCCTAAAACCACATCTGAAAGAATTCCCTCAGAATCAGGAACCCAAAGCTCTAATAGGTTACAGCCGAAATTCATGATTTTTGCCTGCATACCGTTCTCATTTATGAGAGTGTAAGCAATAATATCTTCACCATTTTTGGTGACGCCGATTTTTTCTTTTTCCACGGTTAAACCTCCCTAAATATTAATATAAACGGAACTATTTCCGACAGTTTATATGATAAGTGTAATAGCATGGAAATACAAGTTTGAAAAATATTAAAACAAATTTTAAAGGTAAAAATGTCAAAGAAATGACATTATGGTAGTATATATATAGCTTAGTTTGCGGGGGTAGCATTTTTGATGAAAGCCAGGGACAAAAAGCTTCTCAGGTTAATAAAATTTCAGATAGTTCTGTTGCTGATGCTAGTTGCAGGTGTTACCTATTATTATGCTAGCGGTATTGCGGGTCAGGTCTCTGATTTAAGGGCAGAGGCTACAAATATTGTGAGAAAATCTACAGTAAATACATTTAGGCAGATTGAAACAAGTGAAGTATATGATGTAGATGGACAAACCATATCAGTATTAAAAGGGGAAAAGGATGTATATTACATTACATACGACCAAATACCACAAGTAGCAGTTGATGCATTGGTATCTATCGAGGATAAAAAGTTTTTCAAGCATAATGGAATAGATTACAAGGGCATTGCAAGAGCTGTAGTAAGTACAATTAGAGACAAAGAAATAACTCAAGGTGGAAGTACAATCACTCAGCAGCTTGCCCGTACTATGTTTTTGTCCAATGAAAAGACCTGGCAGAGAAAAATCGAGGAAATATACATTGCCACAGAATTAGAAAAGAAGTATTCGAAAAATCAAATATTAGAATTTTACTTAAACAATGTATACTTTGCTAATGGGTATTATGGAATACAGGCAGCGGCAAAGGGCTATTTTAGTAAGGACGTATCTGAGCTTGATACATCTGAAATCTGCTATTTACTTGCAATACCAAATAGTCCAACATACTACGACCCTGTAGTAAATCCTCAAAATACAATAGACAGAAGAAATTTAATCCTGCAGGCAATGAAAAAGGATGGAAAAATCTCAGAGAGTACATACCAGGAGGCTGTTGAGGAAAAAATATATCTTTCAAGGTCAGACAATTTGAAGAACAATTACGTTGAGACCTACGTATATTATTGTGCAACTCAGGCATTAATGGAAGTAAACGGATTTGAGTTTAAGAACGAATTTGAGTCCGAAGAAGAACAGGCTGCCTATGAAGCTGAGTATGACGATTTATACAATCAATATAATAGAAGCCTATTCACAGCAGGCTACAGAATATATACTTCGATTGATTTAGAGATGCAGGAGCAGCTTCAAAGCTCTATTGATACAAATTTAGAAGAATTCACAGATGTAAATGATGAAGGAATATATGAGCTGCAATCGGCAGGAGTATGTATTGATAATGCAACAGGTATGACTACGGCAATAGTTGGTGGTAGAAGCCAGGATATTTCAGGATATACCCTTAATAGAGCTTTTCAAAGCTTCAGACAGCCAGGAAGCGCAATAAAGCCTTTGATTGTATATACACCTGCAATTGAAATGGGCTATACTCCAGATACAAAGGTTATGGATGTTAAGCTTGAAGATGGCCCTGAAAATGCCACTGGAACATATTCAGGAGAAATAACCCTTAGGGAGGCAGTTGCTGCCTCTAAGAACGTAGTAGCGTGGCAAATATATTCAGAAGTTACGCCAGAAGTAGGGATAGGCCGACTTAAGGATATGGGATTTTCTCACATAGTTGATGACGACTATGGAATGGCCGCTTGCCTTGGGGGACTTACAATAGGTGTCAGTCCTTTGGAGATGGCAAAGGCATACGGAACAATTTGCAATGATGGATATTTGCGGGAGCCAACCTGTGTTTTAAAAATAACTGACTCTAAAGGTAATGTTTTATATGAGGCTGAACAAGAAGAAACACAAGTTTACGAAGAAAATGCTGCACGAACCATGACAGATATGCTACAATCGGTATTGACTGACGGAACGGCAAGAGGTATAAATTTAGGAGATATGCCTGCGGCTGGTAAAACAGGTACTACAAACAGCAATAGAGATGGTTGGTTTGTAGGATACACAAAGTATTACACTACAAGCATATGGGTGGGATACGATCAGCCCAAAAAGGTTCCTGGTCTTACTGGGGCATCATACCCAGCTAAGATATGGCAGGAGTACATGTTGGCTATACATGAGGGATTGGTTCCTGCAGAATTTAAAAAACCTATTGAAATCATTGGTACCGAGGAGCAGCAGGATGAACCAGTTCCTGAGGAATCTGAGGAGCCATATGGTGTTTTTGATGAGGAAAACCCTGGAGCGGGAGATGCTGGTGAAAGCTACGAAGTTATCACACAAACCTTTGATGGAACACAGATACCAGAGGGTGCAATACCTGACAATGCAACAGATGTACAAATTACAACCACAATAGAACCAGTGGTGGAAGAGTAAAATGGAGGCTTAGTGATATGGGAAAGTATGGATTTGGTCTAGATTTAGGCGGAACAACCTGCAAATGCGGGTTATTTACAACTGATGGAAAGCTTGTTGAAAAGTGGGAGGTTCCTACTGATACATCAAATGGTGGAGTTAATATTTTAAAGGATTTAGCTCAGACAGTTGTAAAGAAAATGGAAGAAAAAGGCATAACAGCAGATGACGTTATAGGTGTTGGTATAGGTATACCTGGTCCTATCTCAGCTGATGGAGTTGTAAACAGATGTGTAAACCTGGGCTGGGGTGTCTTTAATGTGGAAAAAGAATTTTCAGAGTGCCTAGGTGGAATTAAGGTCAAAGCAGGAAATGATGCGAATGTTGCTGCTCTTGGTGAAGCATGGATGGGTGCTGCCAAAGAATATTCTAGCTCTGTAATGGTTACACTTGGAACTGGTGTAGGCGGTGGAGTAATCATAAATGATGATATTATAAGCGGTGCCAGCGGTGCAGCAGGAGAAATAGGACATATTCGTGTTAACTACACAGAGGAAAATGTCTGTGGATGTGGAAATCATGGATGCTTGGAGCAGTATTGCTCAGCTACTGGTATTGCTAGACTAGCAAAGATTAGATTGGCTCAAAATGATGATGAGAGCTCACTTCGAGAGGTTGAGTCTTTAGATGCCAAGGCAGTATTTGATGAGGCTAAAAAGGGTGATGCTGTTGCAAAAGAGGTTGCAAAGCGTGCTTGCGAATATCTTGCACAAGGCTTACAGGTAATTTCATGCGTAGTAAATCCTGAAGCATTTGTAATCGGAGGCGGTGTTTCAAAGGCTGGACAGTATTTAATTGACGAGGTTGAATACAGATTCAACCAAATCGCATTCCATGGCTGCAAAAACACAAAGATAATACTTGCAAGCCTGGGAAATGATGCTGGTATCTATGGAGCAATGAAATTAATATTATAATATGACAAAAGAAAAGGGGCTGTAAAAAAACTCCCCTAAAAGGAAACGGGTGAAATCATTGAGATTTCACCCGTCTTTTATTGAAAAA
>SVES01000065.1 GCA_015057305.1 Pseudobutyrivibrio ruminis
ACTGTATGGAAATTCTTCATGGCAACCACAAGCTTGTCAGGAAAATGTCCTGATGACCATTCTACAGAGAGGAAAAGTTCTTCAAGCTTGTCTCTTTTAAAATCATGTGTATCTTTGTAGGAAATATTCATTTACATACCTTAAATTTATTTATGAGAATTGATTAGATAAAAATTACAAAGTACACAAGACACGGTATCTTTCATTGTAAACTAATACAATCGATTTACTTCCAATTATGTTTACTCTTAACTAATTTAAAAAAACTTTTTATCTAAAAAGATTCAATTGAATTTCTTTGTTAAGCTCAGGCCCTTTATCTGTTAATTTGGCAGTATAAGCTTTGCAACACATTCCATTTCCTACACATTTCAAAAATAACTCTTTAAATTCACACTGTCTAACGTCTTCCGAGATGGAAACATTTTCTACATATGGATTAAGAGAAACAAAAACATAAACAAATCTATATCCATCATATAACAATTCATTTATTTTTTTTAATTGGTTAATAGCTCTTTCAGAATATACTGTTGGGAAAACAGCTTTTTTTTCTGTTGAAATAATACTTTTTATTTCTATGATAGTTTGACTTTCGGGTAGAAATAAATCAGATTTATAACCAGAAACAATACATTCTTTTTCAACAATATTTCTCTTTCCTAAAAAAGAAAACCTTCTACTACGAATAGAGTCACTAATAATATTATTTGCTTCTGTTGTTTTTAGAAGCAAATAGTTTCTTTTATATTTAATTGCATAAACAGCAAACCTTGTTCTTGAACTTTTGTTCCTATTTTCTTTCAACAATACTTCCTTTCCTGAAAGCTCAAGAAAATTCTCAAGCTTACAAGAAGAAGGAATATATCCCTCTTCTGTATGTCCATCTACAGATACAGTGCAAAGGAATCTGTTTTTCTCTTCGCGAACAAACGTTCCTAATATCAAATCAGAATTCATTCTTTTTTACATAATCTTTCACATAATCTTCTAATTCTGACTCTTCAATAAACAAGCCCTGCATGCGTTTAGTATCACTATCAGTAACAACCAACATATCCCCCCTTCCAAGAAGGTTTTCTGCTCCAGGCATATCAAGAATTGTCAGAGAGTCTGTATGAGAAGGTAATCTAAATGATATTCTGTAAGGAATATTTGCCTTCAAAACTCCAGTTACAATATTGGCACTAGGTCGTTGAGTGGCAATAATTAAATGAATTCCTAAAGATCTAACTTTTTGAGCAAGCATAGACAATGAACGTTCAAATTCCTTTCTGCTTCCCTGCATTTCGGCAGTCTGAATTAAATCAGCATACTCATCTATTATTACAACAAGTCTTTTCATTCGATTATTAGGATTCTTTTCGTTGTATGAATTAATATCTCTGCTCTTACATGAACGAATCAATTTCATTCGTTCTTCCTTATCTTCTTCGTTAATTTTGTTTAACATTTCAAGAGCTTCATCTGCATCAGTGACAACCTTACCGCCATACAAATTCGGTAAATCATTAAAAAATACAAAATCTGTCATTTTAGGATCTACAATTAAAAACTCAATCTCATCCTTTGAAAATTGTTCCAACAAACTAACCATTATTGAATAAAGAAAAATTGTCTTTCCAGAGCCAGTTGTACCAGCAACTAGGAGATGAGGGCCTGTTGCGATATCTAATATTTCAAATTTTCCATCAGGTTTTTGTCCTGCAACTACATTCAGACAATTCTTATCACCATCCAATTGATTCAAATGTTTTAACAGACTAATAGGCTTACATGCATTTGCAAAAGGAACATCTACAGAAATATACTTGGTGCCCAAAATATGATCTACTAATATTTCTCCGTTAGCCTCAAGTTGAATTGCCAGATCCTCTTTTGACTTTTCAAGTGCTCTTATAGATTCACCTGATTTTAACTCAACAGAAAACCTTGTGAAGCGAGAGGTTTCTTGAACTAAATCGGGATTAACTGGATATGCCGATATGTTAAAATCCTTGAGAAGTTTGTTTAACTTAAAACATTTCTCTATTATTTCCTTTTTTTCGACTGTAGTTTTAATCTCTGCTGCTAAATTCTCTTGATTTAGGTCACTACATATATTATTTAAGGATGCATTTTCAGATACATCATTATTGCGTTCTGCTTTATCTATCCCCATATTTTGTCCATCAGGAGCACGAATCAATTCAATTGCAGAAACAATAGATTGAATTTCATCACTACCTATGGTACGGAGAAGATATTTTTTACCAGCATAATCTCCATCGCCATCATATTCTTGCTCTAAACTTTCTTGATTTTCAAAATCAACAAAGCTTATTTGTTTATTAATTGAGATCTCATATTCACCAGCAAATAATGAATTCAATTGCTCACATAATGTACGCTTTCTTTTAGGCTCCATTATCGATTGAAACAAAGATTCATATACTTGTTGTCTTAGTATTTCTCTTCGTGAAATTGTAGTTATTCTTTCTACATGTCCAATCATTTCATTAATAAGTTTTTCAAGAATTGTTGATTGAACCACTGCATGACCACTAATCTTACCGTCTCTTACAACGAATGAATTATCATTATTGTCGTATGTCTTAACTTCAATAATGTCAATTGACGATTCATCAAGACAGATACCAACTAAATCAGGAAGTTGATTGTCATCTCTACAAGATAACCATTCTTTAGCTAGTTGTGTATCTAATCCAACCAAAATAGCAGAAGGATGTTTCTTCATATAATCAATAGCAGCTATAGCTAAACCTAAACTTCCTTTTCCATGATTTTCATCAAATATTCTATTTGACGAATGAGAAACAATACTTAATAATCCATCGTCATTTATTGAGCGAATTGCTTCAATTACATTAGCAATTCCTTTATCCTTAGGAATAAAATTTCCTAAACTTGTAATGGTATTTTTATAACCTTGTATAAACTTTTTACTATTTTTAGAGTAAATACCAATTGATCGATAATCATTTTCTTTATAAAACAGTTTTTCACTAGCTGCACGTAAGGAGATGTCCCAAGTCTTCAAACTTTGGTCTAGAATAATTAACCAATCTGATTTGCAAAGCAAATTATCAAAAGTTTCCCTCTTTAGTGGAGTTTTAAATACACTACACGTATGACTAAAACTTGAAGGATGCTCATTCAGTTTTTCTACAATACTCCCATAAGTAGAAAAAACATCCCCCTCATTAGAAGGAAGAATGCTTACTTCATCATCAACAGCATTGTACTGATATATCATGGGGATACATAGAGGATGAATATGGATATGTCTATTGTTTTTTACAGAATTTATCTTTATCTCATTTGGATCAAAAATAATCATTATATGCTGATTATTGGCAATATCAGACAATATCTTTGAATAACTCAGTGTTTTATTTGCAATTTTTATCCTAAAATTAAGATTTCGCTTTCCTTTGAACTGACCAAGCATTCCATTATTCAAAGAGTCATCGCTTATTTCGATCCAATCAGAAGGACATTCCTTTGTTCTATATATGGAGAGATCAATTCCTGAAATATTAAATTCTCTATCGCTATTTAATTTCTTTAGCATAGAAACAACTAATTCAATAGAAGGAGGATCTATAATGCATACTTTTAACATCATTCCAGCATGCGGATATAGACATAAATACCTAATAATGCTCTGTTTTAAAGAGTCAATTCCACTTTCACTTTGATTTATCTGTTTATTAGTTGAATAAACAGGAATATTTCCAATTCTCCCTACTAGCGGAAGAAATACCCCCCTACGTTATAAACGGAATATGGAACTAACATAACGGACAATGGATCAGGAATATCATCAGCTTTTCTTATAATGAAACTTTTATCGACATCAGATAGAACGTTCTCGTTTGTTTCATCTACTCCCTTACTTTCCAATATTTCTTCGGCTAACTTTATGTATTTCCATAAATATAGAGGGTTCAATGGAGTTGGAATAGCATGTATATTATTTTCACTAACAACAAAAATATTATCCAAAGAAATAATCGTGTTGATAATATACTTAATTGAGGATGCCGCATTTACATTTAGAATTTTTGCATAATCGTTGTTAATAGCTATCAACAAAGCTTCATAAGAGCTTAAAAAATCCTTAAAACTCTCCATATTTGCCAATATCGAAAACATTGGGGCATCTTGAAGTCTTGTGCTAAACCTTGCGATTCTTTTTCTGCAATTCAAATAACCTTTTAGACGAGACGAAATATTTTCTCCATCAGGAACAATTTCCGCAATTTTCTCTAGTTTTTCTAGAACACTATCCAACAAAGCATCACTAAAAGGCTCAAAATCATATTTTTCAATATCACTTATAGCTTCATCAGGAGAATTAACATCAGCATGTATAATTCCACCATAATTCATTTCATCGATCAGATCTCTTGCTATTTTTTCTGTTGTAGGTTCAACCCTAACCTGAAGTTTTACCCCATCAACATCAATATCAATTTTATCTTTCTTTCCTGATGAAGACCTATTATCAATATCAGATTCCATTTGAGACAAAACAGATTCAATTTGCTGAGGATTATCATCAAAAATCAGTTGTGATGCTAATGCAGTAGAGTTTACAGTAGATGTTTTAGAAATACTTTTTGTTTTATTCGGCTTTTTTTTTGCTGCTTTTAAACAAGCTTCTACCAGGGAAAGTTCCATTTTTCCCAATAATAACGCATTTTTATTTGAATAATAATTCAGAATCAAACCAGGAATTGTTTTATCACTGGATTCAGAAGAATAGTAATTTGTTATACTTTGCCTTTCGTTTTGTTCAAGATTTCCTATTTTTTCAACAAGTTCATGATTTCTTTTTATTCTAGAAACAATTGCTTCAGTTGTTGGATTTCCTTGATCTATAGAATTATCCTTCAACAAACCAAGCTTATAAAAATCATCTTTCACAACAGAAAACAAATCGTCCATTGGAGCATTTATAAGACAATTTAAATAATCCATTACATTTTCAAAGCCAAGAATTTTTCTTATAGACTTACGCTTCAAAGCTGTAATTATTGATTTTATAACAGTGTTCGAATCACCTAACTTTGATTCTACATATTTACAGCTATGATTGTAAACCATATCCACAGTAATCTCTGGGAACCATCTTAATGAAGACAATTTCTCTAACTCTGATCTTCTGATTATAAATATTCTAAAATGCTCTTCATCTCCACTATTTCTCGATTCTTCAGCTAATTCTGTACTAAAAGAATATGTACTGTTTATCTTCTTATAAAACTTAGGCAAATTTGCTTTCAATGCCATTTCTTCTTTTGAAGTAAAGCCTAAAAAGAAGAAATCAATATCCCTGTTTGTTGAAAGTCTACATGCAAAATCAACGTAATCGAATTCAGGAATATTTATAATGGAAACACCATATTCATTTGCGGCTTCTTTTTGACATACAAGTTCAGAAAGAACTTGTACAAGTAATGTATTTTGCATCTATCCTCTTCCCCCAATCATAGTAACGCCATCTGCATAACGGTGTCCCATTCCAAGTGAAATATATAAATCAGCAATTCTTTGTGCATTAATTGCCATATCACCACGAAGATCACCAGGAGTTCGTTGTGCTATATTTGACCTTTCCAAAATAGAATACTCAAAATCTACATCAGTTCCTAATAAAATATTGTATGCACGAGTAAGTTTCGAACTAAAATCCTTTAGTTCAATTCCTACATCAATATCATCTTTTGAAAGAATACTATATGTAATTGTTTCTAGAGTAAAACTATTAAACAAATACCTTTTTATCTGAGCTGCATTTCCTCGAGGACCAAGCAAGCCTCCTCTTACGCCCAAGACTCTACAAAAATCAGACGGAGAACTATGCTTATAATCAAATGTATACAAAACCATCTGTAAAGCGTGTGATAATGCATATATTGGGGACTCGGCATTATCGCAAAAGCTTTCAAAAAGGCTATTAAGAGCATCTGTTATTTTGTTTTCCCTATCATCATTTGAAAATACCATATTAGTAATCCATTCCCTACAAGAAATCTTGTTATCTTGAGGAATTTCATTATGTAAAATAGTACTAATAGATGTGATAAAAAAATCTTCAACAGCAGTTTTGGCAAACGAATAACAGTACTCACTTGCCTTCTTTATTGATTCAGTGTCTTTTCCTGCATCAATAAGAATTGGAGTCAAGCCTGCTCCTTGTCGAACAGCATTTACATTGATTAAATAATAAAACGTTGCAAAACACGAAAAATTAACCATTCGCTCTAGAACTAATAGCGAATTCTTGTTCTCTCCCAAATAAAGCATGTTTTCTGCCAAATTATCAAAACCTTGTCTAATTATTTCCTTGCAAGCATTCCACTCAGTTTCGGCAACATGAATATTATCAAGACTATTCTTTTCAATTTTTGTCTGATCAGAAGGAAATGCAATTATAGGCTTGATTATTTTTGTAAGGTCATCTGTATCTGTAAGCAGAGCTTCGTTTATAAGTTTTACAGCTAGAGATTTTTTTTCATTAATTTCTTTAGATAGAATATCAGAAATAAAACTTCCTATTTTAGCCTCTGAAGGTACAATATTCTTTACAAGCCACTTGGAAGAAATATTAAGAACAGAGTAATTATAATCAGGATAGACTGTATTATCCGGATTAAAAATATCATCCAACAAAAATCTAAACTCCTTCACATTTGAAAGAGCCTCGTTTTCTCCTTTCGAAAAAATATTCTTGTATTTTGATATAATGTCATCGCAAGAAATTGGTTTTTTACGTCTTTCAGATACTCCCATCCATTCATGAACATCTTCACAATTTCCCTCAAAGCCAGAAACTTCTCTAAATAATCCATTGGCTATATGTGGAGGTTTAGTTGAATTTGAGGTTGGAGTAAAACCTAAGAAATCGTTACAAATTTCGTCACCTAAACGCTTAACTGTATCATATTTGGTCATTTTGCTAATCCTCAAAATAATACTTATCATCATCTGTAATGAATACTGATTTCTTATAGTTTTTCTTCCTACATGCGACTATTATTTCTCCATCATCATTATCATTAGACAAACTTCTATCAACTAATTGCCTAAAAAAAGTAGATACAGCTTGTTCATATTGAGATGCAAGCAAGCCGACTGGATAACCATGTTCTACAGCATCTAATGTTCTTAAGAAATCTACATCTAATACTAGTTTTGGTTCATCACAACGTATTGGTTTTAAAATAATATGATTAGGAACATATTCCATTCCCTCTAACCAATCGTTAGGTCTAGGCATTTTTATATCCAACTCGCTAGAATCAATATATCTACAGGATATAGCAGTAGAACTATCCATGCTAAAATCATATCTATGAGTTGTCCATATTCTCAGTATTTTTTTTTCGTCTGAAGAAGGTAAAAATAGTTTATTTATAGACTTAATCAATCTTTCTTTTATTTGCCTCTTTTGAGACTCAAAAGAGATAAAAATGTTGGTACATCTTTTTATTTCATCAGGTTGAAGCTCTGCTAAAGCTTTTCCATTTTCATGCTCAAAATAATATTTTCTCTTTATAGATTTAAAACAGTTTACAGCCTCATCAACATAATCATCAAATTCTTGTGAATTAGGCCATTTATCAGGAGGCTCTAAATACCAGCCAGAAGTTAATTCACCATTCCACAAAGCTTCATCAAGAGAAGGCTGGGTCAAAAAAATAGGGTCAAATTGCTGAATTACAGACAACAAACAGTTTGAGCTCTCAAAAATAGCATCATAATAGGCAAAATCTTCATATTCATCAGTAGCACAAGCTGTTAGCATAAAAGATATGGCTCCAAGAATATCTCGTACAGCAAAATGATCACATGATGTTGCAGCAAAAGAAAATAGGTCTAGAATCTGTCTCCTCACTGCTTCATTTTTTAAAGCATCAAGGTTTCTCCTTAACTGTTTATTTTGTATTTCATCACTCTCTAACAATGTCACGATCTTATCGATTAGATCACTTATCAGAGTCTGATCCATATTCAAAAGACTTCTTTCATTCAAATCAACTATCGCGATTTTCTTTATAGAAGAGTCAGGTAAATCATATACAATGCAGTCTTTTTTTACTTTCATAGTCTCTTCATATATATCGGCAGAAAGATGTTTAAAAACTTTGCATAGCAGATAAAAAGGATATTCATTCACAGCAACAATTGCAGGCTCATTCTTTTCATAGCAAGAGATTATTTTCTTTGCCACCTCTTCATAATTCGCAACACTATTTAGATCTAACTCAATGTACACATTAAGCTTCAAAAATTCTTCAAGATGTCTCTTTATTAAATATGTCTTTCCATCACCTGGATTACCTGTCAAAAAAACGATTTTTTTTCTGTTTAGAAGGCTGACTATGATATCTTCGACTTTAGAACCTATATAGATTAGATTCAATTCTTCATCTGACATGTGGTCAGAATAGCAATTTTTTCCCTTATATAGTTTTTTTACAAAATCCAAATTACTCATAACAATCTCCTAACACAAAGCGCCTAACAAAATATCCGTCTTATCAAATTGATTAAGTCGTTTTTCAATATCAACTGAGGTTAAACGCATTGTCAGCCATCTTGAATACCAATAGTCAATTAGCGACTGTGTATGCTCCTCAACACATCGAGGATTTTCAATATCAAAGCCGTAATCTATATCATCATCTATTCCCAATAAATAATTATTGGTATTTCTTGCAAGATTAATAGAATATACAATCCTTGGAGAATAATGGTTCAAATAAGCACTGGCTTTAACTCCAATCGAACTAAGACCTCGACTAATAATTCTAAATCTAGGACTAGTTCCCTCTCCAAAAACGTGATTAATTCTTTTTCCTCCATCCTGTAATTCAAGAATTCTAGAAAGCAACAAACTAGTCACGCTTGAGAAGTATACAGTTCCAAAGCCTACTGTTATTCCCATCTTCTTATATTCAAGAGTTCCTCCATCATTAAGAGGAACTTTTATCCTGTTATATTGACTACTTCCAATAGCATACAAACTTGTTGTACCCAGATATACTAAGTGACTATCTCTGATAACTTTTTTTCCCTTCATTCGAGACGCAATTTCACTTACCTGACTGCAGTATCTTTCCGTATAATCCCTTATTACTTGCGGACTACACGCTAAAATACTTACAAGTTTTCCGCCTAACAGTTCGTTATATGGAGGTATAGAGCCACAGACAATAATATCCATCATATTAGAGCCAATTTTACATTTTCTATTAGCTATGAGAGCTGTTGTTATGGCCTGACGACCATCTTCTTTCCCTAACAAATATCTTAGCTTAAATGAATTACTTCCTGCAGGAACATTCATTAACGTTTTTTTTGCTTTTAGTAATTTTGAAAGTTCAATTGCTCTCTTTTTTTTGAATAATGGTTTTAATGTTTCCTCTACCCAGTTAGGATCCTTTTCATTATTTCTATTATTGATTGATAATGCATCCTGCTCCTGAGCTATTAAAAGTAAATAATCGATATATTCCTGTTTAGGAATTTTTGTTTGCTTAAAATACTTTAAATCCTTTGTATAAATATCATCGATAGCATTCTTAATATT
Source organism: Pseudobutyrivibrio ruminis (assembly GCA_015057305.1). Classification (GTDB taxonomy): domain Bacteria; phylum Bacillota; class Clostridia; order Lachnospirales; family Lachnospiraceae; genus Pseudobutyrivibrio; species Pseudobutyrivibrio ruminis_F. Next base: position 9,605 of record SVES01000065.1, read on the forward strand.
TTTTTCAAGCAATGGCATAATGGTATCTGCATAAGCAGTTGACCTACATTCAAAATCCTTTTCACCTTCTTCAATATGTAAAATTCTTGCCTTTACAGTTTTTCCATCAGTTTCAGATAGAGTTTGCTCGCATTCAGTTAATTTCGTCTTGCGTTGCATATTCTTCTTTATTGCATCTAAGGTCCACCCTATGTCATCATCTCTAACTGTCAAATTTAATACAGAATTACCTAATGCAAATATTCCGATTATCGGATGAAATTTTTGTTTTCTATCTCTTACAAGATAAAACAATTTTCTACCAGGCATTGTTTTATAAGGAATAGCCCATGTATATCTAAAATATCGCCATATATCGTATAGCTCTAAGCCAGTATAAATATCCTTTTCACGCGTTGCCTGCTGAATATAAGGCTCACAAACCTTCTCTTTATTCCTAATATACCTAATCAGAGAATTATTATCTCCTATTAAATTCTTTATACTGACTTGATTCCCGTCAATGTTTCTGGAAAGCTCCATTTTATTAATAAATTTTTTTATACTTTCAACTTTAAACTGAGCATTTCTTTCTTGACTTAGTCTATATCTAATATGATCTTTGTCATCTAGATTATCTTCCTCCATACGAAGGCTTAAGGTGTCATTTATAACTTCAAAACACCACCCTTGTTGAGACAAATCCTTTAGAACATTTAGGCAAGCTGCGTACTTTAGTAGTTCTACGTCTCCACATATTCCAACACTTCCAATATTCAGTTTTTTTATTTCAGCATCAATAAGCTGATTGCGATTCATTGCAAATGACTGGCCTAACTCTTTAATAAGAAACTTAAATCTTTCAAGAAATTTAGGGGAAAGAGTAGGAACAAATTTTTCGACAGCTACTGTTGAATTCAGTTTTGCTTTACTCTTCACGAGTTATTCCTCCGCACACTTTTCTTTCTTCAGCAATAATCTCAACAATATCGTCAAAAGTACAATCCAGACAAATACAAATTTTTACCAAAACTTCCATTGATACGTATTGATTCTTTGAAAGCTTTGCTAAAGTGGTAGAGCTAATATCAGCCATTTGAGCAAGTTCAGTTTTCCGAATTCCTTTATCAATAAGCAGTTTGAATAGATTGTTATAACTTATTAACCCCATAATATCGATCCTGTATTTCCAATTAGAATCATTGCGATTTACAACTATTACTATACTACTAACGCTTTGCACATAAAAATAAAAATTTGCTTTTATGGAAAAAAAATCTATATTTGCTGATTAATATCAATGTTTATTCAAACTAATATGAAATTTATTCTTAAATAGTTTTCAGATATAAATAAAAAAAATCACTAGTAACAAACCATTACTAGTGATCATAGATAGGTTATGGATTAAAATGGCTTATTTAGTCTGAAACAAGATCCTTTACAGCTTTCTCAAGCAGCTCCAAAGCTTCATCTACAACCTTGGTTCTGATATTAAGAGCTGGTG
>SVES01000066.1 GCA_015057305.1 Pseudobutyrivibrio ruminis
GTCTATGGCTTGGATTTGTTATAAAAAATACGGTTTATTCATTTTTGAGCGTGTCCACTCTATGGGGTTCATTTTAATGTTTCAAATTGGGATCATACAGTTTTTTTGTGAAAACTCAAAAAAACACTTTCATCATAATCAATTCTCAGCAGTTTTTTTGAAGATTTCGCTAAAATAACTGTATTTGATTTTTACTATAGAGTTTTCGTACAGTTATTTTGGGATTAAAGCAGAAAATCACTGTACACCGATGTTTTACAAGAAAAGACCATACAGTGATTTTAAGAAAATGAACAAAAAAACTGTATCAAAGCAGAATAATACTTATGGAGGTGCAATGGAGGATTATAAAAAGAAATTAGAAGTGCAGCTTAAACAATTGAATAGCTTGATTAAGCAATCTAACAAGAATATTGCAAAGTATAAAGATATAGGTAATGGTCAAATTCATATATCGAGGTGCCGTGGTAATTGGCAATATTATTATATTGATAAGGCATTAGGCAAACGACAATATATGGGAGCTACTCAAGAGAAGACAATTAGGAAATATATTCAAAAGGATTACGAGTTAACGCTAAATAAGAAATTAATGGAATTGCAGAAGCGTCTACAAAAGTTTGTTAGCGTATATGATATAAATGAAATAACTGATGTTTATGATAATTTACCTGAGGGACGCAAAAAGTATGTAGTACCTTTGATAGAATCGGATGATATGTATATTGAAAGATGGCTCGAGCAACACCCCGGTAACCAGAATACTTATCCACAAAAAGGTCTATATCAGACAAATCACGGTGAGATGGTTCGTTCTAAATCTGAAAAGATTATTGCAGATGCATTGGCTAAGTACAAGGTGCCTTATCAGTATGAGTCTATGATTGAGCTTGGATATAGTACAGTTTATCCTGATTTCGTCGCCCTTAATCTACGCACTCGAAAGACTATTTACTGGGAACATTTAGGAATGACATCGGATATAGAGTATGCTGTAAAAAATTTTAAAAAGATACAAGACTATGAAAAATATGGTTATTGGCAGGGAAGAGATTTAATAATAACTATAGAGTCTTTAGAGGAGCCTATAGATGTGAAGCTTGTTGAGGAGAAAATAAGAGAGTTTCTTTTATAATAATAGCTTTTGAGGTATTATGTTTATAACCCTATAGATTATTGAGAAGATATATGCAGATATGTGAAAGGCAACTATTTTGTTGCTTATACCAACGGAGGGGAAATGCATTTCGTAAATGCGAAGGGGATACTAACAACAAATAATGGTCATTGTGGTATGAATATATATCGCGGTTGCACACATGGCTGCATTTATTGCGATAGCAGAAGCAAATGCTATCAGTTCACCCATGCCTTCGAGGATATTGAGGTGAAGGGCAATGCCCCAGAGCTTTTGGAAGCCGCTCTTAAATCCAAAAGAACGAAATGCATGATTGGCACAGGCTCTATGTCAGACCCGTATATGCACTGCGAAAACCAACTTAAACTTACGAGAAAGTGTCTGGAAATCATTTCAAGATATGAATTTGGGCTAGCCATTCAGACCAAGTCAGATAGGATACTTAGAGATATTGATTTGCTAGATGAAATCAATCAAAAGGCAAAGACTGTAGTGCAGATAACATTGACTACTTATGATGATGACATGTGCGCTATTCTAGAACCGAATGTCTGTAATACAAAGCGCAGGATTCAGGTGCTGGAGGAGATGCAAAAGCGTGGTATTCCTACAGTGGTTTGGCTGACACCGATTCTTCCTTTTATAAACGACACAGAAGAAAACGTAAATACGATACTTAAGGAATGTGTTCGTGTGGGGGTGAAGGGAATAATTTGCTTTGATATGGGAGTGACCCTTAGGGAGGGAGACAGGGAATATTTTTATGAAGCCTTGGATAAAAATTTTCCAGGAATGAAACAAAAATATATAAATACTTATGGCAATTCCTATAATGTGCAAAGTCCAAATAACAAAAAGCTCATGGGGCTTTTGGAAGATATCTGTAAAGCGAATAATATCCTGTATAAGCCTGATGAGTGCTTTAGCTACATGAACGATTTGCCAGAGAGATATGAACAGCTGACGCTGGATTTGATATAATCAAATCTGATATAGATGGTGGATTTTGGAGGGGTGAAATGAGCATGGCAAAGAATAATCTGCTACAATCAGCATTAATCAAATTTTTTGCTGGAGTGATATTAGTAGGCTTATTGCTTTTCATTCCAGCTGGAAGCTTTGCATTTTGGCAGGCCTGGTTGCTTATGGGAGTGCTTTTTATCCCTATGTTTGTAGCGGGGCTGATCCTGATGAAGATTAACCCTGCGCTTTTGCGCAAGCGATTGAATGCAAAGGAAGAGCAGATGGAGCAAAAGGAAGTAGTTTTGCTTAGTGGAGTAATGTTCTTGGCATCATTCATATTGGCAGGGCTTAATTTCCGAGTTTCATGGTTAGTGTCGCCAGAGTGGGTGACGATAGTAGGTACAGTGATTTTCCTTTTAGCCTACGCATTATACGCAGAAGTGCTAAGGGAAAATGAATATCTTTCAAGAACCGTAGAAGTACAGGAAGGCCAAAAGTTGGTAGACACAGGTCTTTATGGAATCGTGCGTCATCCTATGTATATGGCAACTGTGTTACTGTTTTTATCTATGCCAATTATTTTAGGCTCCATTCCTTCATTTGTAGTAATGCTAATGTATATTCCAATTATTGCTAAGCGTATCCACAATGAGGAAAAGGTGCTAGAAGATGGACTTGATGGATACAAGCAATACAAAGAACGTGTGAAATATAGGATTATTCCATTTGTTTGGTAAAAGGGGGGTTATAAATGAAAACCAGAGAAGAGGCACTAAGCTACGGCCTTACATTTCCATATACATATCAGGAGGCTCCATTTCACGACCAGAATTGGCAGCTGATAAGGGTGAAGCCTAACAAGAAGGCCTTTCTATGGTCTTATGAAAAAGATGGTCAGGTTTGTTTGAATTTAAAATGTGACCCAGAGTGGCGAGACTTCTGGCGGCGTACTTATGATGCCGTACTTCCAGGCTATCATCAGAACAAAGAGCATTGGAACACAGTAGTTTTAGATGGCAGTATTCCTGATGAAGATGTTAAACGCATGATTGCAGAAAGCTATGACCTGGTGACAGACTGTCCTACAAAACGTATATACGAAGCGGTAAAACGAATTCCACAGGGCAAGGTGGCAACCTACGGACAGGTGGCTGCTATGGCAGGTAACCCTAAAATGAGCAGGGCCGTGGGAAACGCCTTGCACAAGAATCCAGATTTTGAAAATATCCCATGCTATAGGGTTGTTAATTCCAAAGGGGAGTTGGCAGATGCCTATGTCTTTGGCGGAGCTGGAATTCAGCAGAAACTTTTAGAAGCAGACGGAATAGAGGTTCAAAACGGAAAGGTTGATCTTGCTAAATATGGAATGGATAGCGTATTCTACCATTGCTATAAGTAAAGTAGGGGCTATCACAGCAAGAGACATTCATGGAAAAGGTCACATTGAAAGGATAATATACTATGAACTACACATTAGAAAATGACAAATTAAAGCTTACAGTTTCAGAGCATGGCGCAGAGATAAAATCCATGATTAGGAAATCTGATGGCAAGGAGCTTATGTGGCAGGCGGATGCTGCATACTGGGGACGTACAGCTCCAGTGCTTTTCCCACTTGTAGGAAACTACTATCAGAAAAAGTCAGTATTCAAGGGCCAAACATATGAAATGGGACAGCATGGTTTTGCCAGAGATATGGATTTTAAGCTTGGCAGACAGACTGAAAATGAACTTGTTTTTCTTCTCCGGGATAATGAGGAATCTAGAAAGAAATATCCATTTTCATTTCTACTTGTGATTACTTACAAATTGGAAAATGATACTGTAAATATTGAATGGAAGGTTGAAAATCCAAACGAAGAAGAAATGTATTTCTCAATAGGTGGACATCCAGCATTTAACTGTGATTTGGATACTTATACATTGAGATTCCAAAAAGATGGTCAGCCTAATTCCAAGATTACAGCAAATATCATTGCAGATGATGGAAGTGGCTGCTTAGGAAACGAGCAGAAACAGTTAACACTTTCTAATGGAGTTCTTGGAATGTCAGATGAGCTATTCAGCCGCGATGCACTAATTATTGAGGATAGACAATCCAACAAGGTGACACTTATTGATGACACTGGTCATGACGTACTTGCAGTGAAATTTGATGCACCACTCTTTGGCGTGTGGTCACCAGTAGGAAAGCACGCTCCTTTTGTGTGCATAGAGCCTTGGTATGGCAGATGTGATAGAGTAGGCTTCAATCAAAAGCTAGAGGAACGTGAATACGGAAATACCTTAGGAGTAACAGATACATTCCAAGCAAACTTTGATATTCAGGTATTCTAGAATAGTATCATGACAGTACACAATCATTTTTCTTGGCACCCAAATTCTGCCCACTAAAGGTAGAAATTGAGGTGCCAAGTGTTGTATATGGCTGATGGATTTAGACATAGGTACACCTAGTCGAATGACACGATAGAGTCAAATGTTAGATGTCAGCAGCAATATCGATGTTTTCACCTGTAATTCCAACCCAAGCACCCTCCTTTGCTTCTGAGCTTTCGGAGTGAGCAAGGAGCCATTTGTTTGTAGCAGTTAAAAGAGTATCTTCCTTATTGTCGGCAGTAAATTCAGGCTTGCCAACATTTGTGCCCTTTGGAAGTCCGACCAATACCTGGAAGCCAGAATCCTTGTGAGCCTGGCAAGGAGCATAGTGCAAAGCTGTAGCATAAACCTCAATCATCACACCTTTTGGGCATAAAAATGCTTTTACCTTGTTAGAATCAAGCTTGTAATCTACAATTTCTTCTCTTTTTGCAAGAAGAAGGATGAAATCTGTAGCACCTAAATTGATTTCACTAGAGCGGTGATACTCAAGGCAGTTGAGTTTTGTGTTATGACCATTGCACCAACCAAACTGCATTGGTGAGCCGCCAAATAGTGAGTTAGTAATCTTGTCGGCAGCAGCTAGGCTCTGGAGAGCTGGTTCTTCGGCAACATATTCTGTTCCCTCAGGAATAGGAGTGTTATCTCTTAAAGCTTCCATGATTGCCTTCTTTTCTGCATCATATCCTTCGATGATTCGACCATAGTTAGTAAACTCTGGATCCGTTACTTTTAAAATTTCCATAATTATCCTCCTAGTACATTATTTACCTTGTTTTTAATAAGATACTATAACGAGCGTGATAATTTGTCTTAGCAATTATTTAACTATTAGTGGTAAAAAATTGATTTGTTTTATACTAAAAATATTGGATTAAATCCACATCCATGATAAACTTATAGCCATTAAGACTAATATTATTATCAATTAAATACATTTTAGAAGAAGGAAATTATGAGGAAACTAGGATTCAGTAACGAAAAGTACACAGAAATGCAGTCTAAAAGAATTAGAGAGCGCATCGACCAGTTTGGTGGAAAGCTTTATCTTGAGTTTGGTGGAAAGCTTTTTGATGATTACCATGCATCAAGAGTTTTGCCTGGATTTAAGCCAGATGCAAAAATTACTATGCTAAAAGAGCTTGCAGATAAAACAGAAATCGTAATTGCCATCAAGGCAGGTGATATTGAGAAGAATAAGGTTCGTGGTGATATTGGTATCACTTACGATATGGATCTTCTCAGGCTTATTGATGCTTTTACAAGCTATGGCCTTTATGTAGGTTCTGTTGTGCTTACTCAGTTTGCAGAGCAGCCATCTGCTGTAGCGTACGAGAAAAAGCTTAAGGCGCTAGGCCTTAAGGTATTCAGACACTACATCATTCCAGGCTATCCGTCAAATATTCCATTTATCGTATCCGATGAAGGTTTTGGAAAGAACGATTATATCGAAACGACCAGGCCACTAGTAGTTGTTACAGCACCAGGACCAGGAAGTGGAAAGATGGCCACATGCCTGTCTCAGCTTTATCATGAATCTAAGCGTGGGGTTAAGGCTGGTTATGCCAAATTCGAAACCTTCCCAATATGGAATCTGTCATTAAATCATCCTGTAAATCTTGCTTACGAGGCAGCAACAGCAGATTTAAATGATGTGAACATGATTGACCCATTCCATCTTGATGCCTATGGAGAGACTGTTGTTAACTACAACCGTGATGTAGAGGTATTCCCAGTACTTAAGACTATGTTTGAAAAAATTTCAGGAGAATCGCCTTATAAATCACCTACAGACATGGGTGTAAATATGGCTGGAAATGCAATTATTGATGATGATGTGTGCCGCAATGCATCCAATCAGGAAATCATCCGTCGTTATTATGAGGCTGTAGTTGCAAAACGTAAGGGAGATGGTAGTGATTCAGCTATTCAGAAGCTAGAGCTTCTTATGGAAAAAGCCGGCATCTCACCAGCAGATAGATTGGTTGTTTCAGCTGCAAATATTAAAGCAGAACAAACAGGTGTGCCATGTGCTGCAATGGAGCTTCCAGATGGTCAAATTATTACAGGCAAAACATCTCAGATGTTAGGTGCTTCATCAGCTATGATTCTTAATGCGTTAAAATATTTGGCAGGAATACCAGATGAAGTAAAGCTGATTTCACCAGAAGTGCTTACACCAATTATGAACCTTAAGACACAGCATTTGGGAGATCACAATCCACATCTTCATTTGAATGAGCTTTTGATTGCTCTTTCTATGGAATCTATTAGCAATGAGAATGCGAAGAAGGCATACGATTGCATCCCACAGATGGATGGTGCAGAGGTACATTCCTCAGTTATACTTTCTTCAGTGGATGTGGGAGTATTTAAGCAGCTAGGTGTACAACTCACCTGCGAACCACGTTACGAAGGAAATAAACTCTACCATAGCTAAACAAGTTATATAGAAATAAGCGTAAATTAAAAAAGAACTTGAAAAGATTTAAAAGTCTTTTCAAGTTCTTTTTTTATAGAGAAATAAAAGCTGCCAGGCTACCTCTATTGGCTCCCATGATTCTATGGGAATAGAAAAGCTTGGGATTGCAGCGCGTGCAGTAATTCGTAATTTCGATATGGTTGTCAGGAATGCCAGCCTCGAGGAATACTAGTCGGCAGGCAGCCCATAAATCAAGCATATATTTATCCTTGTCATTGGGATTAAAGATAGATGGACGAAGCAGTTCTGATTTATGTGAATCACCAAATGCATTTATAAATTCTTCTGCCACATCCCCACTAACTTCATAGCAGTCCTTGCAGATGCTAGGCGCGATTCCACACAAAATATCAGAAGGCTTACAGCCAAATGCTTCATGCATTTTTTCGATTGTCACTTTTCCTATTTTGCCAACAGTTCCACGCCAACCTGAATGAGACAATGCTATAACTTCTTTGACAGGGTCATAGAAAAATAGTGGGACACAGTCCGCATAGAATGTGACGAGAGGCATATCTTTAACATTTGTGATAAGCCCATCCACATCATCATATGGCAATGGTTTTGTCAATCCATTTCCAGCATCCTTCTCGTCCACAACGATTACATTTGTAGTGTGAGTTTGCTTTGACAGGCACATGCGCTCATAATTCATATCAAGTGCTGATGCGATTCTGCGATAGTTCTCACGGACATTCTCATCTGAGTCTCCTCGATTAAAACCAAGGTTTAGGGAATCGAAAACGCCTTCGCTGACACCGCCTATTCTGGTGGAAAAGCCATGCTTGACACCAGCAGTCTTGAATGAATTAAATGTTAAAAAGGATACTCCATTTTTGTTTTCTATGTTCATAAAGTCAACTAGCTCCTTAAAATTACTGGTTAAGAAGTGCTTCTAATCCTGAAACTGCAATATCATGGTTTTTATCCTTGGCATGAACGGCGTAAAGGCCACATTCTCTAGCACCAATTACATTGCGCTCAGAATCATCAATAAATACACATTCTTCTGGTTTTAGATTGTATTTTTCAACAATGCGTTCATAAATTGCGTGGTCAGGCTTAATTAGCTTTTCTTCGCATGAGAATACTCCGCCATCCAATAATGGTAAGAAATCCATCTGCTTTGCAGCAAGCTTTCGCAAATGATATGACCAGTTAGAAAGATATAGCACCTGATAGCCTCTAGCTTTCAGCTCCTTAATCCAGTCTTTGGTAAAATCATATTGCCATAATGCATCACCGCAGGTCTCCCAGAAATGTGTGATTTCATCTTTGATGTCAGGAGCATCCTTAGTGAAGGATGCAAGTAATTCATCATCTGTTAAAACACCACGGTCTACTTCATCCCATTTGTGATTGCCAAATACGTTTTCCTTTATTCTTTCAACAAGGGCTTCATCATTATTGAACTCTTCCATCATATAGGCAGTCCAATCATAGCCAATGAGAACCCCTCCGATGTCAAAAATAATTGTTTTAATCATATTTAAACCTCTCTAAGTGTTAAACTCCAGATGTTAGTCTAGCAAAATCAGCTGTTAAAAACAAATGGGAAAAGCTATGCAACAATTATAAGGTTTAGTATACTAAATCTATTAGGAGGGCTAGGACTATGATGAAAGTTTATTGCTACGAGAGATGCACCACATGTAAAAAGGCGTTAAAGTGGCTGAATGAGAATAAAATCAAATATGAGCTCATAGATATTAAGGGGGATAATCCTGATAAAGCTACTATCAAGGCAGCCTATGAAAAGAGTGGACAGCCTCTGAAAAAGTTCTTCAACACCAGTGGACAGCTTTACAGAGGTATGGAGCTTTCAAAGAAGCTTCCTGATATGAGCGAGGATGAGCAGCTAAATCTTTTGGCTTCAGATGGTATGCTTGTAAAGCGCCCACTAGTGATTGGGGACAGCTTTGTATTGCTGGGCTTTAAGGAAGCTGAGTGGCAGGAAAAACTTGGCTAATTAGTATTGTTTAACACAAAATGAGCAGGAGGATAATGACATGAGTGCAAACAATGAATACTTATTTGAGACAGAAAGATTAGGCTTTCGCCATTGGCACGAGGATGATGCAGAGGTTTTATTTAGCATGGCAAAAGAAAAAGAGGTTGGAAGCCCTTGCGGATGGCCTGCTCATAAGACAATAGAAGAAAGTATCAACGTGATAAATAACGTATTTACGAATCCTGAGAATTATGCCATTTGCTTGAAGGAGACAGGTGAGCCAATCGGCACTGCTGATTTGATGTTTCATTATGAGAATAAGGATGAGTGCGAGCTAGGCTATTGGCTTGGAAAGCCTTACTGGGGGCAGGGCATTATGCCTGAGGCCTGCAAGCTTCTCCTAAAAAGAGCATTTGAAGATTTGAATGTTTCAAAGGTTTGGTGTGGATACTATCAAGGAAATGAAAAGTCAAAACGTGTTCAAGAAAAGCTTGGCTTCAAGTATAATAGAACAGATGAAAATGTTAAGGTGTCACTCTTAGATGAGATTAGGACAAATGTGGTAAATCTTATGACAAAAGAGGATTGGGAACAGCTTAACAACTAATCTGTAGGGCTAGCAAAGCCCAATTTAGAGTAAGTAGAGATATTAGATGGGAAATAAAAGTATATTAAAAAACAAGATTGTTGTATGCGGCTTGGCAATACTTTGCTGCCTGCTGTGGGGCAGTGCATTTCCAAGCATTAAAATAGGATATAGATTATTTGAAATAGGCTCCGGCGATAGCATGTCCCAGATTCTTTTTGCTGGAATAAGATTTTTCCTGGCTGGAATATTGGCAATCATTTTTGGTAGCCTGCTTCAGAAAAAGGTATTGTTTCCCAAAAAGGATTCCTGGGGAATGGTTTGTAAGCTCAGCATCTTCCAGACTGTCCTTCAATATTTCTTTTTCTACATGGGACTTGCACACTCATCAGGAGTGAAATCATCCATTATTAATGGCATGAGCACTTTCTTCGCAATCCTGATGGCTTCCCTTGTGAGAAAACAGGAAAAACTCACTACCAATAAGATGGTAGGCTGCGTGCTGGGGGCTGCAGGTGTGATACTGGTTAGCTTAGCTGGCGGCGACATGGGCACAGGGTTTGCAATAAATGGTGAAGGCTTCATCCTTATAGCTTCAGTATCCTATGCTATTTCATCAGTACTTATTAAGGAATATTCCCTCAAGGAAAATCCTGTCACACTCAGCGGATATCAGTTTATTATTGGTGGTCTTATAATGATAATCGTAGGATTACTGGCTGGTGGCAGACTTCACATGACATCCCCTGCCGGCATTCCACTCATTATTTATATGGCATTGATATCATCAGTGGCTTATTCCATTTGGGGCGTTCTACTTAAGTACAATCCAGTATCATCAGTCACCATATACGGTTTTACGAATCCAATTTTTGGAGCAATCCTTTCAGCAATATTCCTGTCAGAGTGGCAGACAATCACTTTAAAATACTTGGTGGCGCTTGTACTTGTGAGTCTTGGAATATTTATTGTTAATAGGGTGAATAATTGAGCGGACATTTTCTTTCAGAAAATATTGTTTTTCGTTTCTTGATTTTTGAGGAAAATCAAAAACTATTTGAATTAGAGGAGAATTAGAAAATGAAAGTGGGATTATCAGCCTGCTCAAATGGACATAGTAAGGAGTGGGCTTATCAAATAGAT
>SVES01000067.1 GCA_015057305.1 Pseudobutyrivibrio ruminis
GAAGGAGAAAGTGATGAAGATTGACGCAAGTTCAATGGAATGGATTAGAAAACCGAAATCATGTCGGGTCACAAAGGATAAGGTTGAAATCATGACCGAACCTCATACTGATTTATGGCAGAGGACCTATTATCACTTCAGAAATGACAATGCACCTATTTTGCAGATGAAGTCAGAGGAACAGTTCTTTTCATTTGTGGTGAGGACAGACTTTGATACCAAGGTTCGCTATGACCAGAGTGGGATTATCATGTATCTTGACAGTGATAATTGGATCAAGGCTTCCATGGAATATGAAAATGAGAAAATTCAGAGACTTGGCAGCGTAGTGACTAACAATGGTTATTCTGACTGGTCTTCAACTGATGTTGATGCAAAAATAAAATCTGTGTGGTTCCGATTCAGCAGACGTGAGGATGATTTCTGCATAGAGAATTCGTTTGATGGAATAGACTTTAAACAGATGAGGATATGTCATATGTTCAATGCTCCAAAGGAAATCCGTTTCGGCATCTATGCATGCAGCGCCGAGGAGTCATCTTTTTTGGCCGCTTTTACAGATATGGAAATCACTGAATGCGCATGGAAGGCGCATGATGGTCAGCAACCAGATTAGAAGTAATTATTGGTTGTTTAGGCAATTAGCGTAAATAGATGATTTGGCCCAGTCCCTAGGGGTCCCTAGGGGGCTGGGTCTTGGTGTGTTTTCGTCTGTGACACTGATTGCAAGAATAAATCCTGTCCAATAATTAACCCTTCTGTGCTATACTCAAGATAGATTGAGCATACGCAGGAGGGAATTTTAATGTCTAAGGGGTCTAATCAGAAACTAAAGCTGAGCATTCTATGTAAAATCATGCAGGAGAAAACCGATGATGAGCATAGTCTTACACTGGCACAGATTATAGAGGAACTGCAGAAGTATGATATTACTGCAGAGCGGAAGAGCCTTTATGATGATTTTAAATGCATGGAAGAAAATCTTGGCATAGAGGTCATCAAGGAGCAGGAAGGCAGGGAGACTTATTATCATGTAGGTAGCCGTACATTTGAACTGGCAGAGGTGAAGCTGCTGATTGATGCGATCCAATCATCTAAGTTCATTTCTAAGAGCAAGTCTGATGTGCTGATAAAAAAGATGAATGCGTTTGTCAGTGAGCACCAGGCAAAGCAGCTGAAAAGGCAGGTATATGTAAATGATAGAATCAAGACCATGAATGAGAGCATTTATTATTCGGTGGATTCTATTCATAATGCTATTTCAAGTAATAAGCAGATAGATTTTTTGTATTGCTCTTGGACCCTTGATAAAACCCTGGAGCCTAGGAAGAATGGAGAAAAGTACAAGGTTAGTCCTTGGGCATTGACTTGGGCGGATGAGAACTATTATCTTGTCGCATATGATTCTAAGGCAGGCAAGGTGAAGCATTATCGCGTGGACAAGATGATGAAACTATCTATTACAGAGGATAAACGCGAAGGTGAGGATTATTTCAAAAACTTTGATATGACCAGCTATGCGCTGGAGAACTTTTCAATGTTTGGTGGTGAAATCAGACGTGTACATATTGAATTCCCTAATGACAAGGTGGGAATATTCATTGATAGATTTGGTAAGGACATCACAATCAGAAAGGCGGGACAGGACAGGAGCATGATAGCCGTGGATGTTGCAGTGAGTCTGCAATTCTTTGGATGGATTTTTAGCCTTGGAAGTGATGTGAAGATAACGGGACCAAGTGATGTGGTTGATAAGGCCAGGGAGAGTGCGAAGGGATTTTTGGAGAATTATTGAAAGGAATAATACATGTACAAAATATCAGTTAATATACCAGATGAAGTTTTATATGATACAAAAATGTCAAAAAAAGAAGCTAATGAATTTGTTAAAAAAGCAGTAGCATTAATGCTTTATAAGAATAAGGTTTCTATGGGCTATTGTGCTAGTATAGCTGAAATGTGCAAGGAAGATTTTATTAATTTTCTAAGCGAAAATGGTGTTAGTATCTTTACATTTGAATCTGAAGATGAGTTTATAGAAGAGATGAATAATGCCTAGGAAACACATGCTCTACCTTCAGTGCGTCATAAATAGAATGCATCTAATCATTTCGATTAGGTGCATTTTTTAATATAAACAAGCAAAAATGCTGTAAAATAGCGGCTTTGAGCTGTCCGATAAACCGCGGATAGATTTGCTAATCTTATAATCAGTAAAAGATATGTCTCTTTAGAATTGACGAGGAGGTAATTAATGTTTATGAAAAGACTGATATTTTGGATACAGAAAAAGAAGCGTGTTGAAAAGAGAAGCTGCAGTAGGTGCTGCCTGGGCTGCCCTTATTTCAATGAATGTGTGAAGGATGGAGAGTTTTAAATATTTAAATAAAAAAGGAAAGTGAGAAATGTATGGACCAGATGAGTTTATTTGATTTTGCTCCAGAAGAGATGGAAGCAGCTGAGGATGGAAAATTAAAAATAGTTAAGGCCGAATTTAAAGAGGTGGTCACCCAAGATTGGAGTGAACTGTTCGACGGATTTGATGAATTGTATGGCATTACATTTTCTTCAGGAATACAGTTTATGGAAAAGGTGCTGGATAAGTTCGAGTATGCAGAGATGATTTTTGGCTGCGAGGATATTTTAAGTAGCGATATGGCAGCTATTATTTCTATGCAAATGAAAACAGTTGAATTATTAGTCAAAAGTAAGATTGCCAAAAGATTGGCCGAGAGAATTGAGAGTGAGTCACTGGATATAAGAGTGTCTAGAGATACTATGTCTCATGAAAAAATATTTATTCTTAAGGCAAAAGATGGACGCACAAGAGTAATTACAGGTTCTGCGAATCTATCAGCTTCAGCTTTTTTGAATAGGCAGCGAGAGGATATAGTATGTTTTGATGATAAAGAAGCATTTGACTATTACAAAGATAGATTTGATTCGTTTAGAGATATTTGTTCGGATGAGGTTAGTGATAAAGTTATCGCTGCTATTTTGGATGACGATGATTATGTACGTGAAAACATTGATGAAGTGCCTATAATCAGAACTGTTGAACAGAATCAAATGGTTATTCTTGAACCATCTGCTCCAGTAGAAGAAATTGAAATTGTTGCGGATATAAAAGGTTTGGAAGCAGAGATTAAGCCATTACTTCCAAAACAAAAAGAAGAAAATGGAAAAGTGTTATTTACTGGGGAACACACCAGAGGTTTCAAGAGAAAATATAAAGAGCAAGTACAGAAAAATGTCACAAAAAAGAAAATGTTACCAAAACTCCATGTTGATTATGAATTTAAGAAACTATTTTTTAATGGTAAAGAACTAAATTTGAATCCTAGTTCAGATGCTATAAAGAGAGATATAGTTGCATTAACAAGCTATATTGGAAGTCTTTCAGATTTCTATGGTGATACTGACCTTGCAAAGCAAAACTATTTTAAGTTTCTCAATTGGTTCTTTTGTAGTCCTTTTATGCCATATTTGAGGTATATAGGTAATAAATATAACTATCCAACAACATCATTCCCAGTATTTGGAATTTTGTATGGTGACTCAAATGGCGGAAAGACGACTTTTACAAAGTTGCTTTCTAAAATGCTTTGCGGTCAGAAGATACCTGTAAATTCTAACAATGATTTTACATCATCAAATATAGAGGGATTAAAATGTTCTTGTGAGGGATTACCAATAATAATTGACGACTTATCTAAGAATCAGTATGACTCACATTATGAGAAAGTTTTTAAAGATGACACATGGGGACTTAGAGAACACTTTATTAATTACCCATCAATTGTAATTTCTACGAATAAGTTAGCAGCACTAAAACCAGATATTTCTAAGCGTGTAGTTACTTGCAGAATAGATATTCAAATAGAAAAAGAGGCTGGTGCTTATAATGCAAAGAAAATTAATGAGTCACTTAGGCAGATAAGCAATGCATTTTACTGTGAGTATGTGAGGAGAATGTTTGAGGTCATAGATGAAATGGTTGCAAGCATGACAGAAGGTGATGAGAAATATTTTCCAGATATTTTCTTTGAGTCATCAAAAGTTATTTCAGAGATAATTCATGAATACAATGATGAGATTCCAGAGTATGTATCTGAATTGAAATATGCTGATTACTTTGGTGATCTTGCTATTGGCAGAGGTGCTATAGACAAAATTAAAACTGCATGGAATACAGAACCAAAGCAATTCAAGATTGATGAAAAAAAGAATCAATTGACATATTCATATCCTGACGGTGGAAGATACTATGAATTGCAATATATTCATCAGGAATTACCACCTGTCTTGGAGGCTAAACTTGTATCCAAAAGTATAGTTATGAAACTGGATGCTGCAAGGGATGTTTTTGGAGAGAACTTTAAAAAGAGATTATTTGGCTAATGCTATAACTATGTATTTTATAAATAAAGGAGATGGATATATGGGATTTATTGATTGCTTGAAAGAGCATAGTATGTCATTTGAATATTTTGGAGCAAATGATATTGCTACAGCGATGGAGATAAAAGATATAGTAGAACAACCAAACTATTATAATGAGTTGATGCAAAAGTATCCATTGAAGTATGTGAATAGTTTGGAAGATTATTGCATATATATGATTTACTCTAAATTTGCAAAATATAAAGAAATGTGTCCAATGCTAGCTAAAAAAGAATATGTTGATATTATAAATGATTTTTCATGCCTGGCGGAAAATCAGATTAAACAAATAAAAGTAGGTACGGTTATTTGTTTTATAAATAATCATATTAAGGATATTTGCGAAGCAGAAATTGAGATTATTGGTCTACGAACAGTTACTTTTGATTTTATTGAAAAATATAAAAGCGGTATTAAAGAAGAAGTATATAAATATCTGTCTTCTAATTATGATTATGTCTTATTAGATAGGTTTCAAGAATTCGAAGTAATATTTGAAAAATATACATATTTATTTGACGAAATATTTAAAACAGGTCATTATTCAGAGATTGTTTCATTAAGAGAAGAGACGGTTTTTAATATATTTGCAAGTGTAGGTAATAAACAGAACAGCAAACTGAAGGAAACTGTTTATAGAGTTTTGCCAATTCTTTCTAATGATATCCTTGATATGTGTGAATCTGCGACTATCGAAAATGTTATGTTAGTTGAACGTACAGTTGATAGGTTTTGCAATTGTTTAAGACGTCTAAAGAGCCCTTTAGGAAATCAATTTATTGAGCCTCGAAAAAAGATAAATAAACTATTAAATGAGAGTGTAAAGGCTAATGGCTTTGTCTTAAATTACGAGATACCGACAGGAGAGATAATTGAGAAACTGAGTAAAGAAAAATTTTGGGAAAAGAGAATGATTTCTTTAACACATGATAGCCATATTGATGAAAATAACAATTTATTAATAACTAGCAGGCTAGAGAATGTGAAAAGTGGCAAAAAAAATATATTAGATTATATTTCCAGCAATAGAAATACTAATGATTATTATACCCAAAGTTTACAACAGAATCTTTCAGTGATGGAAGCAGTTGAAGCGGGAACATTTCAAACAATTCTATTCAACAACAAAACATACGAAGATTATATGAATATGTTGATGAGTGTAATCTGCTTTATCTCAGAAAAAATGGATTGTGAAGAAGATAATCTTGAGTTTGATATAAGAATACTGGATGCTAATCTTAAGATTTGTGTAGGAACGGTTGGCGAATATAATGAAGTGGACATTGCTTTATGTTATGGAGCTTCAATGTTTATTTGTGGTTTGATAGATAAGCTTTTAAGATTGTTATATCTTAACATTGCAGCAATTGATGAATATGTTGATATGGACAAAATTTCCATGGGGCAGATTCTTAGAGGTAACAATACAAAAATTGTAGATTATTTCGGGAAAAATCATGTTAAACATCTTGCATTTTTTTTAAATACGGATGAAGAGATCGGACGCAAAACACGTAATAATTTGGCTCATTGGAAAGTAAATCCAGAAAGTATAAACATAGGAACGGTTGCTGAACTACTATGGCTTTTTACGGATATTGTTAACACTATATTTGCTCACTATTTAGTAGAAAAGCTTGATTAAATGAGGTTATTCTCAGTGTTAAGCTTGCCAACGATTCAGTACGAAAAGTACGTTTTCACTTTAAATATTCACTTTACGGCTTAAAAATTCAATTAAGCAAAGATAATAATTTGAAGTTGTCCGTATTTGGGGACAGTATTTTTGCTACCTTTATATTTGTTACTATTGAGGTCTATTATTTCAAGTGATAAAATAAAATGGTATGAATTCAAAACCAAAATAGATCGATATAGGTGAGATTATGAATGAATTATCAAGTTTTTTCAATGAAAAAATGAAATTGATGGTTATTGTAAGTGAACATTTAACTGAAGTTGAAGGGGAACAGTTTTGTCCACTTAATCAACAGGAAATAGCATCTCTTGTACCTTGTGGAAAGGTTAAGGCTAATCAACTAATCCAAGAATTAATAAAGGAGGGATATTTAGATACTTTAAGGATAAAAGGTAGATATTGTCTTACGGAACGAGGAAAAGAGATTCTAAATAAAATTAAATAAATATCATTCATATTATGAAAGCGTAAGGGCGCTAAGGAGGTTAATATGAGAAAACGAATTAATCATGTCGATGGTCAAAAGCATGGCGTGAAAGTTTATGATGCAGAAGAAATGACTTTTTTTAAGGTTAATCAAAGCTCAGTAGAAACTGAAGCTGAAATGTGTGTTTCGTTATTTTCGAAAAGTAGAGTTGTAAAGAAAAGGCTATCGATATCAGAGCTTCAAGACACTCTTTTGAAAAACAAAAATTATAGAATTGTGTTAATTAGTTCAAATGGCTGCAAGAATAGTATTTATAACATGTTAGGAACTGTTTCTGAAATTAAGGGTTTTAGTTCGCCTTTTTTGGAAGATAAAAACAATATTTTATATTTTCCTCAGCTTAGATATTCAGATTTGGGACTTATAAGGCATTTTTGCAATTTAGAACAGAAAAGAGAATATAAACTACGGATGGTAAGTAGTATTTAGTGGAGGAAAAGATGTTTAATGTAATTTCAATGTTTTCAGGAGCAGGCGGATTAGATATGGGGTTCCATAATAAAGGTTTTAAAGTGTTATGGGCTAATGATTTTAATCAAGATGCCTGTGATACATATGACAAATGGGCAAATTATAAAGATGGGAAAAGAAAACCCGAAGAAGATTGTACAGTAATTGAATGTGGAGATATTTCTAAATTTGATTTTAATAAAATTTTCCCTGAAAAGGTAATTGATGTAGTTTTAGGAGGGTTTCCATGCCAGGGATTTTCTCTTGCTGGTCCACGTCAAATTGATGATTCTAGAAATGTTTTATATAGACATTTTGTGGAAATGGTCCGCATAAAAAAACCAAAAGTTTTGATTGCAGAAAACGTTATAGGCATAAAAACGCTGGGTGATGGCGCTGTTTTTGAAAAAATAGTTGATGATTTTGCAGCGTTGGGATATACAATGTCAGCACCTACTGTTAATGCAAAAAATTATGGCGTTCCGCAGGATCGAATGCGAGTTATCTTTATAGGAATTAGAAATGATTTGTGTAATGGCGGTGCATATATTTTCCCGGCAGGTGATCCAAAGGTTGTGACTCTACGAGAGGCACTTAAAGACTTGCCACCAGTTAATATGGATGATGTATGTCAGGCCCCATTTTCATCGCGATATATGTCGCGAAATAGAAAACGAGATTATGATGATGTTTCGTTCACTATTCCTGCTATGGCTAAACAGGTTGCATTAAGCCCTGATTCAGATGGTATGGAATATGTTGGTGTAGATGAATTTAAATTTGTTGGAAATAATAGGCGCCTGAGTTATAGAGAAGCAGCAGCAATTCAAACATTTCCAATGAACATGGAGTTTTGTGGGGATTTGGATAGCAAATATAAGCAAATTGGAAATGCTGTTCCGGTTAGACTTGCAGAAGTAATCGCTGGTGAAGTGTTGAAGATATTAACTACGGAAGACCTGACACCATTTCTAAATTTTGATAGTCCCAAAGATGAGATAAAGGCTGATAGGAGAATAACAAGTAAGGTTATTAATGGTAAAGCGTTTGAGTACGCGTCATTAATGGCGGTGTATAAGGAATTAAGTAATGCTGGATGGGATAATGAACAAATAGAAATAGTACAGGATAAGAATTATAAAAATATTGAAAAAGCTTATCAGATGGTAGAAGAAAATGCAGAAGATGTCAGTGAAGAATCTGAAAGCGACGAAGCTTTACCAATAATTACTGAAAAATGGGAAACATCATACGATAGAGCAGCAAGAGTTGCTGCGGTTTATTTAAAAATGACTGAGCCTATTTTTCATCATCCAGAAGGCTTATATACAGTGTTATCTGCAATGCCAGATAGTGCTGGTGTTAAGGGTGATGTTAGAGACGTTTGCCTGACTGTATATGAGGATAAAGAAAAGAAAAAAATAGTAAGAGATTTAGGAATTAGTTGCAAGAATAATCATGAAGCAGTTAAGCATCCAAGAATAACAGAGGATCCGGATTTTGCTAAAGAATGGACACATGGTAAGTATCATTGTAGTGATGAATTTTTATTAACAATGGAAAAGATACAACGCATCATTGATGAGTACCAAGATAGATTTAATACTTGGTCCGAAGTTGAAGATAAGATGGATACGGTTTATTATCCAATTGTTGAAGCATTTGTTAAAGAGATTAGACGTCTTGGAATGGCTTGTGAAAATGCTTCGGATGAGGATAGAGAAAAAGCAAGTGATTTTGCAAAACTTTTCTTTGAGTTTATGTTTGGAACCAGGGATTTTTATAAATTTATTAAAGATGATAGAGCTAAGGCAACTACAGTTTACCCATATAATATGCACGGTTCACTTATGAAAACTTATAAGGGTGACAAAAACAAGCAAGCGGTTCCTTGTGTGACTATGCCCGAAGAAATTGTTGAAGTAAGAATAAAGCCTAGAAGTAAAACTACATTAGAAGTATTCTTTGATCAATGGATTGTATCGATGCGTTTACATAATGCTGATTCTAGTATTAAAAAGACATCGTTGAAATTTGATGTGCAAATTAAAGCACAACCTAAAAAGGTGATGAGTGCAATTTTGCCATGGGAGAACAAATAGGATAAGTTTTCTGGGGGGATTATTATGGAAATAGCATTTGATTCTTTAGAGCAAGCTGATTTAGTAGTGGATACTATATATAAAGGCGGAAACGTAAGTGGAAAAGGTTCTGAGGTGCTTCATAAACTGATGCCAGGTTGCAGTAATTCTGGTGGATTTCGAAAAGTGATGCGTAAGGATGGTTCGGGACTTCCAGCTTATGTAGTGCTTTATACATCTATGCAGGAGTTAGAATGGCCCGACTACTTAGATGAAGAGACTGGAATATTTCGCTATTATGGTGATAATAGAAGCCCAGGAAAGACGTTACTTGATACGCCTAGGAAAGGAAATCAGCTTCTGGAATTTGTTTTTGATTGTTTAAATAGTAAGGATGGTTCAATAAAAAATATACCACCGTTTTTCATTTTTAAGAAAACGGGAGATGGATGGGATGTTAAATTTTTAGGGTTAGCAGCACCTGGTAATCCTAAAATTTCACCTGATCGTGATCTGGTTGCTTTTTGGCGTTCGATGAATGAAGATCGATTCCAAAATTATGAAGCATATTTTACAGTCCTTAATACTGAGAATGCAATTAATAGAGAGTGGCTAAGGGCGTTGGTATATGATCATGATAATAGTTTTGACTATGCACCGGAAGCTTGGAAAATGTTTGTTTCTAAGGGTAGAAATGGAATAATACCACTGACTGCAAAGAAAATTATTGATATTCCTTCAAAGTATGCACAATTGCAAAGTGATATAGAGGGACAAAATTGTGTTCAGTTTATAAGAGATTATTACAAAAACTATCCGCAGGGATTTGAAAAATGCGCAAAAGATATTTTAGAAAAAACTGATAGCAGATTTCAAGATTTTGAACTCACGCGTCCGTGGAGAGATGGCGGAAGAGATGCATTGGGATATTATGTTATTAATGCTGATGGAAAAAACAATTTACCCTTAAAAATTGATTGTGCTTTAGAAGCAAAGTGTTATTCGCCGGCAAATTCCGTTGGTGTACGAGAAATGTCAAGATTGATTTCTAGAATAAGATATAGACAATTTGGAGTAATGCTTACTACTAGTTATGTGGACAATCAAGCATATAAAGAGGTTATAGAGGATGGACATCCGATATTGATTATTACAGCATCAGATATAGCTAGTACTTTGCGGAAAAATTCCATTTCGACTGATAATATTGAGGAGTGGGTGCTCTCGCTTGAGCAACATGAAATAAATGCATATAATCGATTATCAAAATACGCATCATTATTATTAAAATAAAGCTGGTCCTGCGTCAAGATTTAGTACAAATTAAAATGAGAGGTTCTGTCAGTTAAGCAACTGACAGAGACTTCACCCTT
>SVES01000004.1:0-113526 GCA_015057305.1 Pseudobutyrivibrio ruminis
GGGCTTTGACAAATATTTCTCGAATAATAATAATTCTCGGATAATCAGTGTTATTTTATTTCTCGAATAACACTGACCTAGAAACATTAAGAGCATGTATAGAAAAGCTACCTGGGAAGGACATTTGAGGGTGATTTGTTCACTAAATAAATATTTGGTAACAAATCTTTGTATTTGTTCGCTATTTGTTACCAACGAGTTAAATTTTACTCAAACTTGTTAAAATGATAATAAGACCTATAAAGCCTTATTTTATCGGCTTTTCAGGTCTTATTTAAACTACCTTTTACTTGTTTTTATTAAATAAATTAGAATACAAGAGTTTTACAAAAATGTGTCAAAAACTTCTTCGATTTTTCTTTTAAACTCATCAATATTTGCTTCGGTAATCACCAGCGGAGGTAAAAGTCTAAGTACATCTGTTCCTGCTGATAGAACTACAAGTTGCTGTTCCATAAGAGCCTTTGTAACAACCTCCTTCACAGGGATAGTAAGCACTAACCCCTGCATTAGTCCCATTCCCCTTCTACAGGTAATGAAATCATATTTTTCCACCAGTTGGTCCAGCACCTGCTCAAAATAAGGAGTAATAGCCTTTACGTGGTCTATTATTTTGCAATCCTCAAAAATATCAAATACCTGAGAAACAGCTGCAGTACAAAGTGGATTTCCTCCATATGTTGTTCCATGAT
Organism: Pseudobutyrivibrio ruminis; assembly: GCA_015057305.1. Taxonomy (GTDB): domain Bacteria; phylum Bacillota; class Clostridia; order Lachnospirales; family Lachnospiraceae; genus Pseudobutyrivibrio; species Pseudobutyrivibrio ruminis_F. The sequence continues at coordinate 693 of SVES01000004.1, forward strand.
CTCCTGGAACTAAAGAATTTTCTGCAACATTATTTGTAACGGCAAACGCTCCAACGGGAACACCATTTCCCAAGGCCTTTGCAGTAGTAAGGATATCTGGCTTTATTCCATATTGTTGGAAAGCATACATGCTTCCAGTTCGCCCCATTCCGCATTGAACCTCATCTAAAATCAAAAGTATATCCTGTTCATTGCACAGTTCTCTAACTTTTGTTAAAAATTCCTTATCTGCTGGGTAAAGTCCCCCTTCACCCTGAACAGTTTCAAGAATAATTGCACAGGTATTGTCAGTAAGATTTGCAAGAATACTTCCAAAGTCATTAAATGTTGCAAACCTTACTCCACTCATCAATGGATAGAATGGCTCTCTGTAGTGATCTGTACCTGTAACAGAAAGTGAACCAACAGTTCTACCATGAAAGGAGTTTTCCATGGCAATTACTTCATATTCGCCAGCACCTCTTTTGGTATATGCATACTTTTTAGCAGTCTTGAGGGCTCCCTCAATGGCTTCTGCCCCTGAGTTAGTAAAGAATACCTTATCCATTCCCGATGCATTAACCAGCTTTTCTGCCGCTTCAATCATAGGCATTTGATAATATAAATTAGAGGTGTGAGTTATACGTTTAACCTGAGCAATCAAAGCATTCTCGTAGGTCTCATTTCCATATCCCAACGCCATAACACCAATACCTGAAGCAAAATCCAAGTATTTATTATCGCTTTCATCATATAAATAAACACCCTTGCCATAATCAAAAACAACAGGAAAACGATTGTAAACGTGAAATAAATTATCCTCTGCTTTATCTATAATTTGACTCTTATTCATTGTAATACCTCATATCCTTATCGCCAATAATTGCTGTTCCGATTCCTTTATTTGTAAATATTTCAAGAAGCAGGCAATGTGCTATTCTTCCATCTAGTATATGGACTCTTGAAACACCTTCTTCTATAGCATCAATGCAATTATTTAATTTAGGTAGCATGCCGCCACCAATAAATCCATCTCCAATTAATGCTCTTGCTTCCTCAACAGAAAGCTCTGAAATCAAAGTATCTGGGTCATCCTTATCCTTATATACACCCTCAATATCAGTAAGAAAAGCAAGCTTTTCTGCTTTGACAGCCTTTGCTATAGCACAAGCCGCATCATCTGCGTTGATGTTATATGTAATGAAATTTTCATCCATTCCAATAGGACATACAATAGGTAGAAAATCATTATCAAGCAAATCCATTATAATTTTAGGATTAACCTCAGTAATTTCACCAACGAATCCAATATCCTTGCCGTCAGAAAGCTTCTTTTGAACCTTTAGCATGCCTCCATCCTTTCCAGACACGCCAACTGCATTCACACCTAATGCTTGCACGTTTTGAACGAGAGATTTATTAACCTTATTTAAAACCATCTCTGCTATTTCCATTGTAGGCTCATCAGTTTTTCTAAGGCCATTTACAAATTCCGGGGTCATTCCAGTCTTCTCAACCCATTTTGAAATTTCCTTGCCACCGCCATGAACAATAATAGGCTTAAAACCAACCAGCTTTAAAAGTGTTACATCCTGTATAACCTGCTTTTTAAGCTCCTCATCTATCATGGCGCTTCCACCATATTTAACAACGATAATCTTTCGATTAAAGCGCTGTATATAAGGCAGTGCCTCTATTAATACCTCTGCCTTATCCATTACCTTTTGCATGCTTTTGTCCATCTCAATCCTCCCGATTAGCTTCTGTAATCCGCATTAATTTTTACATAATCATAGGTTAAATCGCAGCCCCAGGCAGTTGCCTTTGCGTCTCCCTCATGCATATCTACATAAACTGTAACTGCATCTGCTTTCATAATCCTTAGTGCTTCTTCCTCATCAAAAACAATAGGAGTGCCCTTATCAAAAACCTTTAGAGTACCATTTGCACTCTTGAAAAACAGTTCAACATCATTTTGGTCGAAAACTGCACCAGAGTAGCCCATGGCACATAAGAATCTACCAAAATTTGCATCACAGCCAAAAATAGCTGCCTTGGAAAGATTTGATCCAACAATTGCCCTGGCAAGGGTTTTAGCATCTTCCTTTGACTTTGCATTTACGATAGTTGCCTCAAATAATTTGCTAGCCCCTTCTCCATCTGCTGCCATCCTTTTGGCCAGAGCTGTACAAACATAAGCCAAAGCCTCTTTGAATACATCAAAATCTTTATCTTTTTTGTCAATAATGTCATTTTCTGCCAAACCATTTGCCATACAAATCAATGTATCATTTGTGGAGGTATCGCCATCTACTGTAATCATGTTAAAGCTATCTGCAACCACCTCACTCACTGCTTCCTGCAACAGATCCTTTTCTATTGCCAAATCAGTTCCTATAAATGCTAACATTGTGCACATATTAGGATGAATCATTCCAGAACCCTTGCTCATTCCACCTAAAGTAACAGTTTTACCACCAATTTCAAATGATACTGCAATCTCTTTATTTACTGTATCCGTTGTCATTATTGCCTTTGAAGCAGCTGTTCCAGCCTCAATGCTTTCATCAAGTAGTGGTGCCATTTTCTCAACGCCTGCAACTAATTTTTCAACTGGTAACTGCATTCCAATAACTCCTGTGGAGGCAACAGCCACAGAATCAAAAGGGACACCAAGGGCTTTTTCCACGCCCTTTGCAGTAGCCTCGCATGCGTCAAAACCTTCTTTTCCTGTACAAGCATTTGCAATTCCCGAATTAACTACAACAGCTTGGAGAGGTTTTTGAGATTTTACTATATCCATATCCCATTGCACACAAGCCGCCTTAACCACATTACTTGTAAAAGTACCTGCACTTACGCATGGTTTTGTTGAATAAACCATAGCCATGTCAGTACGTCCCTGATATTTTATTCCAGCTGCACAGCTTGCAGCCTTAAATCCCTTTGCAGCGGTGATACCACCTTTTATTTCCTTCATAAGCCTCTCCTATTTATTGAATGCTGTAATATTTTCTTCATTTAAAGTAAAGTCATAAACATTTAAATCCTCACGCATTATCCACTGCTCAGCCTGCCAAAATCCATTGCCAAGTTCATTATCCTTAAATGCAACCAATTGGACCTTGTTTATTCCTTCTTCCTTAAGTCTCATCATTGCCTCTGAAGCCATTGCCTTACCAATACCGTGTTTACGATAATCCTCATGAACGCATACATGATAAAAGCAAGCTCTTCTTCCATCGTGCCCTACCAGAATTGCGCCTACGATTTTGCCTTCTGAAACGGCTACCACTGATAATCCCGGGTTTCTCTTTAAAAAGCTTTTTACTCCTGCTTCAGAATCATCCAGACTTCTCATTGCAAAACCATGGATTGTTGTCCACAGCTTATAAACCTCATCATAATCACTGTCTTCCATTGTTCTGATTGTATAATTCATATGCACCCCTAAATCTAAAGTAACGTTAATGCTGTTTGTCGCTGTATCCATAATAAAACTCCTAACTTTATGCCTATGGAAACATTGGTGCAAAATCCAATCCCATTTTTTCCTCTAAGCCAAAAATAATATTCATGTTTTGAATTGCCTGACCAGCTGCGCCCTTTACAAGATTGTCAAGTGCACCCATCATAACAACTCTGCCTGTACGTTCATCAATCATGCAACTCACATCTACGAAATTGCTGCCCTCCACCCATTTAGTTTCAGGACACTCACCATAATTTAATACTCTCACAAAGAATTCTTCATCATACATATCGTGGTAAGCCTTCATAATTTCTTCCTTAGTTGGAAGCTTACCATCTTTTTTAATAAGCTTTGCGTACTCAGTCACAAGAATTCCACGATTCATAGGCACTAAATGTGGAGTAAAGTTAATCATGATTTCTTTGCCACAGGCATAACCCAGTTGCTCTTCAATTTCAGGTGTATGACGATGAGTAGTAACTCCATATGCCTTTATGCTCTCATTAACCTCACAATATAAGTTAGGAAGCTTTGCTCCACGACCTGCACCTGATGTACCACTTTTTGCATCAATAATAAGTGTCTCAGGATCTATAAGTCCAGCCTTTACCAACGGATAAGCTGTCAAAATAGAGCATGTAGTATAACATCCAGGGTTTGCAATTAATCTTGCCCCCACTTCCTTGTCTCTATTTATCTCACATAAGCCGTAAACAGCTTCCTCTATAAACTGCGTACTCTTATGTTCAATTCCATACCATTTTTCATAGGTAGCTACATCCTTTATTCTGTAATCTGCAGATAAATCAATCACCTTACAGTTATTTAAAATTTCTTCTGTAAGAACCCCTGCCAAATATCCCTGTGGAGTTGCTGTAAAAATAACATCAACCTGCTTAGACAATTCTAGGATATTATCATCCAGACATTTATCCTCAACTAGGGTAAACATATTCTTATATATAGAAGCAAATTTTTCATCTATATAGCTTCGTGAGCCATACCAAACTATTTCAGCCTGTGGATGTGAATACAAAATTCTTACTATTTCGGCACCAGCATAGCCAGTTGCTCCTATAATACCTACTTTAATCATAATGGAACTTCCTCTCTAAATTATAATGAAATCTTCTTTCATTTAATTCTAAAAATGTTTTCTATTATTCTATATCTTCACTTTCATAATGTAAAGTGATGTAGCAAAATTATATTAATTATTTATGCATAAATATACACCCGAAAATTCATATTTTCAAGGTTAATTTTTACAAAATTGATTTTTATTCTTTGTATATGCATATTTTACCACTTGAAATATTCATAAATATGTTGTATTGTAATTTCAGTTGAAATCGAACTATTAATATTTATTCAATAAGGAGAAACATTATGGCACAAGAAAAAGTTGTACTTGCTTATTCAGGGGGACTTGACACTACAGCTATCATCCCTTGGTTAAAGGAGAATTATGGATACGAAGTTATCTGCTGCTGTATCGATTGTGGACAAGGAGAAGAATTAGACGGACTTTCAGAAAGAGCTAAGGCATCTGGCGCTTCTAAATTATATATAGAAGATATAGTTGATGATTTTTGTGATAATTACATAGTTCCATGCGTTCAGGCTGGTGCTATCTACGAAAACAAATACTTACTTGGAACTGCAATGGCTCGTCCAGGCATTGCAGCCAAGCTTGTTGAAATTGCTAGAAAAGAAGGTGCCGTTGCTATCTGCCACGGTGCTACAGGTAAAGGAAACGACCAGATTCGTTTCGAGTTGGGAATCAAAGCACTCGCTCCAGACATTAAGGTAATTGCTCCTTGGAGAAGCGATAAATGGAAGCTGCAATCTCGTCAGGATGAAATCGATTATTGTAAGGCTCATGGAATTAATCTTCCATTTTCAACCGACCAATCCTACAGTCGTGACCGTAACCTATGGCACATCAGCCATGAAGGATTAGAGCTTGAGGATCCTTCCCTTGAGCCAAACTACGAGCATCTGCTTATGCTTACCACACCACCTGAAAAGGCTCCTGATAAGCCAGAATATGTCACAATGACCTTTGAACAGGGTATTCCTACATCTGTTAACGGCAAAAAAATGAAGGTTTCAGATATCATCAGAGAATTAAATGAAATTGGTGGTAGAAACGGAATCGGTATTGTAGATATTGTAGAAAACCGTGTAGTTGGTATGAAATCTCGTGGTGTATATGAAACACCAGGTGGAACTATCCTCATGGAGGCACATGCTCAGCTTGAAGAGCTTTGTCTCGACCGCGCGACAATGGAAATGAAGAAAGAAATGGGTGCCAAGCTTGCTCAGGTTTGCTACGAGGGCAAATGGTTCACACCACTCTGTGATGCCATTCAGGCTTTTGTAAAATCTACTCAGGAATATGTTACAGGGGAAGTAAAATTCAAGCTATACAAAGGAAATATCATCAAAGCAGGTACTACTTCACCATACTCACTTTACTCTGAATCACTTGCATCATTTACAACCGGTGACCTTTACGATCATCATGACGCTGAAGGCTTTATTACTCTTTGGGGTCTACCTTTAAAGGTACGTGCGATGAAGCTTCAGGAAAACCAGAAGAAGAAATAAAAAAACAGTAATATCAAACAAAACTAATAAATAAAATAAAGGTTCCTTGTAATTAACAAGCTATATATATTCTCAAGCGGCAAATTTCTTGATTTTCGACAAAAATCAAGAACATGACGAGCCCATTGCGATAGCAATTTGCATGGGCGAGTATCCCGTATGCAAAGCGGAGAATATATATGCTTGTTAATGTAACAGGGAACCTTTATTTGTTTCAATTTTATTCTTCTTCTGTGTTTAACGCTGCGTCGATGATTGACATAAGCTCCATAGCACTGCGGAAGCTAAGCTTTTCGTCCTTATCAGCCCATGTCACCTGTCCCTGCCAGGTATCATTTTCATTTTTATTAACATGCACAACAAATGTGCCCTCTTTCTTGTAAGACATATAGTTCCCTCCTTCAATAAGTACAAATATACCTCTTATGTTTTATAATATCACACAAGTCATTATATAAAGCATTATATCTAAGAAAATTTCTTAATCAAAATCCAACTCAATTGGACAATGATCTGAGCCCATAACATCTGTGTGTATCTTAGCGTCTTTCATTCTTTCCTTTATGTCCTCTGATACAATAAAATAATCAATACGCCAACCAGCATTCTTTTCTCTAGCATGGAATCGGTAAGACCACCATGAATATATATCTGCCTGCTCAGGATAAAAATATCTAAAGCTATCCACAAAACCTGCAGACAAAAGCTCTGTCATCTTACCTCTCTCCTCATCAGTAAAACCAGCGTTATGATGATTAGTCTTAGGATTTTTAATATCTATTTCCTCATGAGCAACATTCAAATCTCCGCATAATATAACGCCTTTTTTTTCATTAAGCTTTTTCAAATAGATTCTAAAATCATCTTCCCATGTCATACGATAATCCAATCGTTTAAGCTCGTTCTGAGAATTTGGCGTATAGCAGGTGATAAAATAATAATCATCAAATTCAAGGGTAATTACACGCCCCTCGTGATCGTGCTCCTCGATGCCGATGCCATAGCTTACAGATAAAGGTTCCTTTTTTGAAAAAATGGCCGTTCCAGAATACCCCTTCTTTTCAGCATAATTCCAGTAAATATGATATCCTTCCTTCTCACAATCTAGCTGTCCCTCTGATAGCTTAATCTCCTGAAGGCAAAAAATATCAGCATCAGCTGAATCAAAATATTCCCAAAAGCCCTTTCCAATTACAGCTCTAAGACCATTAACATTCCAAGATATAAATTTACTCATAAATCCTCCAATGCAAAAGAGCCAGGAACTCTTCCTGGCTCGTGAAATTCCTATTCAAATTTTAATTGTTTAGGCAAGTACATGCAAGTATAAGTATTTTATCTACAAAGCAATGTTTCCTTAGTAGAAATGCATTTATCAGCAATACATACTATCCAGGCTTCCCTGCATTTAGGAACCTTGGTGATATTCAATGGCCACATGTGGCTTTCAATCACACCCTGAGTCTTCTTTCCAATACCAAAATGCTTGATGGCATTTTCCTTGGCCGTATTGGAATGTGAAAACCCATGAAGTCCATGTCCATTATCAGTTATATGCCAATCATAAAGATAATAATCATGTAAAAATGCTCCAATTGAAAGCACTCTATCATCTCCACCAATATGCAATCTTTTATTAATCCAGAAGCTTAATCTAGTAACACTTTCTACATGGTCAAATGTAGATATTCTTCCGTGCTGAGTATATTGCTTCATCCTTTGAACACGCTTATCATTCTTTATAGGAGCCAAAATACAATTAAGTCTTTGCTCCTCATCAGGCTTAAGTCTCATCAAAATACCTCCGACATAACCATAACAAATAGGATAGTGGGATAATATCAGAGAAATATGTATATGCTGTGAACTTCATATGTAGAGTCAATCAATGCTATCTGAATTTATAAAAACAATCTGTCTTTCTTCCATCATTGAAAGAACCTTCTATGATTATTGCCCCATTACTATTAATTTCAGCCAAACCTACTTTTGAGGTGTTTTCCTCTAAATAGGATATATAAAAAATATACACATCCTCTGTAAAAAAGTAATCATACTTTTCTTCATCAGTCAATTGTTCTTCTACATCCTGGCAGCAGTCGCCATTATCTAATAAAAATCTTCCAACATACTCAGAATCAACTCTTCCGTATGTTAATGTATAGCCTTCTTTCTCAGGAAAGTCTAAAAGCAGTTGATCATATGCCTCATCCTTAGAATTAACAGCAACCTGAGGATATTCAGAATTTCTTGGTTCCTCGCTAGGATTAAAGTCTGGAATACTAAACCAAAGAACAGCAACCCAGATTTGGATAAATAAAATCATGATTAAACATACGGTTAATACTAATTGAATACAAGTTTTTAGTCTACCACTGAAAATCCTATTAAAAAACCTCTTATCCCTATCTATAGATAGTTCCTTCTCTTTTTTATTAAGCCTAAGCTTTGGTATTGAAAGCTTAGGAAGCTTTATATTAGGTATTTTAAAAGCAAAGCCTTTATTTTCGTTTTCTTTAGTCTTGATTTTACTTTTAGCATATTCACTGCTACCTATAGTATCAATGCAATGCTGACAAATCACATGGTTTTCCGCAGGATTTCCACAAATTACACAGCTACTGTCAGAATCTAACCCAGCAGCAATATCAAAAATACGGCTTTTAAACCTTTTTCCAAATACAGAGCAAAGTATCTGCCTCTCATTTTCAAGTCTTAATATGCTTTCAACGACCTCCATTTTGGTAAAATCATATTTGGAAGTCAAACGAACCATATAGAATAATTCTTGTCTAAGCTTATCGTCTGCCATAACTAATCCCTAATCAACTAATTTACTTGCTTTTTCTTCCATCCCCTTAAAGCATAAATATGCCAAAAGCTTGTTATCTCTTTCGAGAATCTTTCCAGCATATAAAATTCCATTATTTTCAGCCTCAGCCCTAACGATTCTAGCCTTAACCGCTAAACTGAAATCAGTATTTTTTGCATTATCAGCAAAATTTATTTCCACAATATCCCCAATAGTAACCCTGTATGAATTTCCTATAAAGGATATTCCAGCATCACTAATATCCAAAACTGAAACCGAAAATCTAAGACCATCCTCTTTAAGAGCTGAGCCTGGAGTGTTTACCGTAACTCTAACATCCTCCCTGCGTTCACTGGATGCAGCTATCTTGCCAAAGGCCTTGGCATCTATGGCGTAATAATCAATCCCCTTGAAATTGACTACAGTAACAGAAAGATTTTTCCATACTACCCTTCCACCTGTATAGGGATCGATGCAATGTAGTGAAAAACTCATGCTTTCAGGGGAACCATTAGCAAAATCTACCACTTGCTCATTATAAATATAAGGCTTCACAAGTGCCCCTGTACCTGCATTTGTTCCTATCACCTGGGTTTTAAACTCAAAGGAGGAGCCTCCAATGAGTATTTCCAATGTGACCTCTTGTCCGGCTTTCAGCTTATCAATAGTCATGATTCTTCTCCCCTATAATCATTTACCCATTAATCTAAATATATTTTACATAATTAATCGACTATTTTGTATTAAAATTTCGAGTTTTCACTTAATTTTCCCAAAATTTTAGCTGCTTCAATTACATGTTTAACCAAAATGCTGGTTGTAACACCACCCACTCCACCGGGAACTGGTGTTATAGCCCTTGCTAAAGCTTGAACTTCATCAAATTTTACATCCCCACAAAGTTTATTTTTTACTTCATTCCAGCCTATGCCAACATCTATTATAATTTGACCCTCACTAACATATTCAGCCCCAATACTTTCCATTTGACCTGTAGCAACAACAAGTATATCTGCCCTTTTAGTAATCTCTTGCATATTATTTGTTTTGGTGTGACAAATAGTAACTGTAGCATTTTTGTGCATCAAAAGCAGGGCAACTGGTCTTCCTATGACAAGCGATCTGCCAATGACAACAACATTTTTTCCGGCAACATCAATGTTGTAGTATTTCAAAATTTCCATTGCCGCTTCAGCTGTACATGGAGCAAAGCCAAGTGCTGTGTTAGTAAAAACTCCAGCAAGCGATAAGTCTGTGCATCCATCCACATCCTTTTGCACTGCCAAAAGCTTTCTGGCTCTTTCTCCATCAATATGCTTAGGCAAAGGTCTAAACATAAGGATTCCATGAATATTTATATCATTATTTAATTTTTCTAAGGTGTCAAAAAATACATTTTCTTCAACATCTTCCGGCAATGCAAAAACCTTTACCTCAACTCCAACCTTCTCGCATCTTTTAATTGCACCCTTTTCATAGGAGATATCATCAGCTCTTTCACCAACCCTCAAGATAGCTAGTGTAGGACATATCCCACTTTTTTTAAGCTCCTCTACCTCCTGACTCATCCTTAAATTCAAACTGTCTACAACTTCTTTACCCTTTAATAGCTCTGCCATAACGTCTCCTATCCTAGTCTTTCTACCACATCCTTATATATTTGCTCAGCCTTAAGGCTGTATTCCTCAACCAATGAATCAATCTGTTGCTCTAAGGAATTAGCATATTCCTTATCTGCCATTAACCTGGTATTAACCTTAACATTAACTGCAGCTCCCTTTAAAGCTCCTAAAAGTATAACTGCCCCGGTAGCCGCATCACTGATCATTAGCTTTGAGCCCTTATCTGCAAAGTCTCTTTGCAAATCAATGGCCTGACAGGTAAGCTCAGCTATTTTAAAAGGTACTATAGCTGCATCCTTTAAGCATTTTTCTAAAATATCTCCTCTGGTAGGCTCATCCTTTGGAATAGCATATGCCTTCGACAAAGGCTCAAAGGCCTTCGCATCTTCCTCTATGCACTGTAATAGCTGTTCACGTAAGACTTCAGCTTTTTCCATTAAGCCTAAAATGTCCTTTTCAACATCAGCATATGTCTTTTTGCCAACAGTAAACTGCCCAACCATTGTGCCTAAAGCAATACCTATACTTCCTACAAGCCCACTAGCGCCGCCTCCACCAGGGACAGAACTTTTTGCTGCCAATGCCTTTGTAAATTCCTGAATGCTAAGCTGATTCATACCCATTATCTAAACCTCCAAAACTTTGCCTAATTCAAAAAAGACCTTGGTCGTCCAAGGTCTCAATCATCAATATAATCAAAAATAGTCATCTGGTTAGAATCTGCCACAAGATTCTCGTAATTTTCCTGTTCTTCCTCTGTCATCTGCCTGTGGAAGACATAGGTCTCCTGTCTAATGATTCCGTCCATATCAAAATACATCTGTCTGTATTTTAGATTTTCATTTTCCAACATTATTCTAAGCCCATCTTTAAAATGTACCTAAAAGGTCTCTTTTATTCTACCATATTAAATATATATTTCAATGAGATGTACGTCTATCAAACCCAGTTGACTCGTAGAACTGTTGTTTATCCTTATACATTCGCTCGTCAGCGATTTTTGTTAAAGCCTCGATATTCAGTTCTCTATCCTCTCTAATTGAGGCTACGCCTATGGCAACACTAATAGCTTCAACATATTTACCATGCCACTTAGATAAATAGTGTCTTAAATTTGTCAATCGTTTATTTACTTCAAGCTCACTTGCCACGATAATTATGCCAAACTCATCTCCACCGAGTCTGCCTACAGTAGATGTTGATGAGTTGGCAAAGGCTCTTTTTATACATTCTGCAGTGCCTACCAGCAATTCATCTCCTGCCTCATGCCCCATATTATCGTTATAGTATTTCAATCTATTAACATCTATTTCAATAACAGTAAGATCCTTTGGAAGCTTATGCTTTTCATAATCTTCTACAACATTGTAAAAATGATGCCTGTTGCCAAGTTTTGTCAATTCATCTGTAAATGCATATACCTTTGCCTCGGCAAATTCTTTTTCCTCTCTTACATTCAGGCCAATTCGCCTATATATATATCCAACCTGAACCATTACATATACCATTAAATCAATTAATATAATCAGGATATAATTTGATTCAACATTATTTATATATCTAGCAAGAGCCAAACCTGCCAAGAAAATAAATACGCAATTTGCAATTGCTATTCCAGTACCAGCACTATGCTTCTTCTCCTCTTTGACACTTGAATATGAATAGTAACCTACCATAATCATTACTAGAACATCCAAAAAGTGTGCTAAATAAACAAGATTTCCCCAATCATAAACACCAAAAATCGGCAAAATACAACCAATCAGTATTGAAAGCGCAATAATTCCGTCGACTATATTATCAACCTTTCCAATCCTAAAATATAATGACCTTGCAATTTCAAAAAACATCATTGGCATCAATAAAAATGCAATAATATTCAATATTGAAAAACCAGTCATGTTACCAAAGATTATAAATGGAATTCTAGCTTCATTTATAACCCATTGGGCGGATATGATTGAAAAGCAGCCTGCATAGAACAATGCCTCAAAGGAAAGTTTTCTAATCAGCACTGTCCTCTTTAAAATATAAAAGCCTGCGATACATATTTCCAAAATTCCAGTAACCGTGAAAAAGATAAATATAATCATAGATGGAACATTTCGCTTCATCTGGTCTATGCCGTAGGCTGACCTGGTAGTCAGAAAGGCATCTGTAAGCTGTGTCCCATAAATAGAATCCTGTAAATCGATTTTTATTTTGATATCTTTTCCTGAAAAACTGTAATCAAGAGGAATCCAGATTTCCTTATTACCCACATAGGATTTGTGTCCAAATAAATAGTGATCACTATTTTCAAAAACCACATTATCATCAATTGTTATTTCAAAGCTCTCATAATACACTCTAAGAACAAGAATCTGGTCTCCGTACACAGTAGGCAATGTATTTTCCAGCTCTACCATTCCATCATTGCTATAGGGAAGAGACACAATCCTTCCATTGGCCTTCCAATAGTCGGAAAAAGACAAAGTATTTTCTCGCAAATCGTCATTAAGCTCATTTGTATAGCAAAAGCCAAGTCCTATAAACAAAAGAAGTATTAACGTATATACGAATGCAACTAACCTTCTAACAAATGATAAATCCATAGCCCCCTCCTGGATTCATTATTCTTCTGGCAACTCAATTCCAAACTCACTAGGTAAAAATCTTGGACACACATTATCAGATGTTACGATTACTGAAGCAGCAAGGGTTGCCCCAATTTCGCAGGCCTCTACCATTGTTTTGCCATAGGTAAGTCCTATAGTAACTCCTGCAAAAAATGAATCCCCTGCTCCAGTTGTATCCTTAACATCAACCTTTCTAGCTGGAACAAAGCCAGTATTTCCATCTATATCTGCATAAACTGCACCATCGCCACCCATTGTGACAATCATCTTTTTGATTTGTGCTCCTTGAATTTTCTTTGCCAAGATTTCTTGCATTTCTTCGTTTGTTTTATTGCTGTAATCGTCCATAAATAGGATTCCAGCTTCCTGAATATTGCATACGAAGCATTCCACCTTTGTCAAGAAATCTCTACGCTCAACAGCTATGCTCATATTAGAAACTGCGGCATAAACCTTCAGATTATATTTTTCAGCATATTTAAATACACGCTTTATAGTATCCTTTTCCATATCTATTTCCAAAGCAATACTATCTGCATTCTTAAATATCTCATCTCCCTGCTCATCCAAAATATTATTGATTTCAGATAAATCCGGACGCTTCGAGATTGATGCAACAACATCACCATGGTTATCAAAAACAGCAAGCCATTTACCCATACCATTTGGTGTTTTGCGCATATATTTAGTTTCAACCTTATGATTTTTAAGCTTTTCTAATACACCTAGACCAATTCCGCTCTCATCAACAAGGCTAACAAATGTTGGTCTAAGCTCAACATTTGCTATATCCTCTACAACATTTCTACTAACACCACCATGTACTTCCTCTACAGTTCCTACATTTCGTCCAGCAGGGATATAGCTAGCAGTGGAATGACCCTTAATGTCAATAAAAACAGCACCTAGTACAACAATTCCCATATTATTTTACTCCATTCTAATATTTATAAATCTAGCTTCAAACTGTATGATTATAGCACCTTATGCTATAATATCAAAGAATTGTGTACAGATTATTTCTTTTTAAGAACATTTTATAAACATTTAAATGCAACGAGGTTATTTATGATAAAGGTAGATTTAATCACAGGTTTTCTAGGAAGTGGTAAGACAACTTTCTTAAAGCTTTACGCCAAATATTTTATTAGTCAAGGATTAAAAATCGGTATTTTGGAAAATGATTATGGTGCAGTGAATGTTGATATGCTTCTTCTAAGTGAGCTTAGGGGTGAAAGCTGCGAGCTTGAAATGGTTGCAGGTGGCTGCGATGCCGATTGCCACAGACGACGCTTTAAAACAAAGCTAATTGCTATGGCTATGAGCGGCTATGACAGGGTTATAATTGAGCCTTCAGGCATTTTTGATGTAGACGAATTTTTCGATGTTGTAAGGGATGAGCCGCTGGACAATTGGTACGAAATAGGAAATGTTATTACAATTGTTGATGCAAGACTTGAGGATAAGCTCTCCTCTGCCTCTGATTTCTTTTTGGCTTCCCAAATTGCCAATGCTGGAATCATAGTTCTTAGTCGTACCCAGCTTACTGATACCGCTGGCATTAATGGCACCAAGGAGCACCTCAAATCCGCAGCAGCTTCTGCAAAGCTTGAGATAGATGTGGACTCTCTTTGCTTTGACAAGCCTTGGGATTCTCTTACTGAAGAAGACTTCAAAAAAATATCAGAAAGCAGCTACCGCACTCGCTCCTATATAAAAAAAATAACCACTGATGACAGTGGTTATAAAACTGTATATTTTCTTGAGCTACCAATGAAGCTAGAGGGGCTAAAGCAAAAAATCCAAACCCTTTTTTCTGACTCAGATTTTGGAAAAATATTTAGAGCCAAAGGCTTCTTTTTTGACAATGACACCTGGTTTCAATTCAATGCAACCAAATATGACTTTGAATTGTCTAAGATGCCTGTAGGTCAGCAGGTCTTCATTGTAATTGGTGAAAATCTAGATGAAGCCAAAATAAAGGATTATATGTCCTCTTAGATTAAATGTGCCCTGCAATAGCCACCTTGGCAGCGGTAACTGGGCTAGCCAGATATATTTGAACCTTACTTGTACCCATTCGACCTAAAAAATTGCGATTGTTTGTAGCAACAACAACTTCACCATCGGATAAAATTCCTCCACCTCTACCGCAGCAAAGACCGCAGCCTGGTGTAGTTATAATACATCCAGCATTAGATAGTATTTCAAGGGTACCATCATGAAGGGCCTCTCTATAAATCTTTCTACTTGCTGGGGTAACAATCATTTTCACGTATTCAGCCACATGCTTATCCTTGAGAATAATTGCTGCTGCTCTCAAATCCTCTAGTCTTCCATTTGTACATGAGCCAAGGAATACCTGGTCTACCTTAGTACCTGAAAGCTGGCTTACTGGTTTTATATTGTCCACCAAAGAAGGACAAGCCATTACCGGCACCATATCTTCTGCTCTATATCGAATAACCCTTGAATATTTTGCGTCATCATCAGGACGAAGTGCCTTTACTGAAGCATCATAAGGTATCTTGCAATAGTCGCATGTCTTTTCATCTGGAACAAACAAACCGCATTTTGCTCCAGCCTCTACCGACATATTTGACATTGTCATTCGACTGGCCACGCTCATTGACTCGATTGTGCTTCCAGTAAATTCAATAGATTGATAGGTAGCCCCTGATGCAGTTAAATCACCGATTATTCTTAGAATAATGTCCTTGGAGGTTACATCACCTGGTAATGTACCATCAATTTCTATTTTGATAGTTTCCGGAACTCTTATCCAAAGCTCTCCTGTACCAAGAATTCCTGCCATCTCTGTGTAGCCAATTCCTGTAGAAAAAGCCCCAACGCAACCGTAGGTTACAGTATGGCTATCTGTTCCAAAAGCAATATCACCTGGCTTTACATAGCCAGCTTCCGTCATAAGCTGATGACAGATTCCATCTGTTCTATGAACATTTTTAATTCCATATTTTTTTGCGAATTCATCACCAACGCGAAAATGTCTAGTATCATCAACCTGGGTTGCAGGCAAAAAATGGTCATAGATTAATACGACACTGTCAGGATTTGCCACCTTACTAAAGCCCATTTCTTCGAATTTCTGTACTGCAAATGGAACCATAATGTCATCAATCATGCACCAGTCCACAGGAACTGTAACAATATCTCCTGGTCTTACCTCATGACCAACCTTATTTCCAATTATCTTTTCAACTAATGTATGTCCCATATTCTCACCAACTATTCCAATCCGTTTTTGTGTCTCATCGCCTTAACCAATCCACCAGCGTTAAGAATATCCATTAAATTCTCAGGAAGGCTTGCTATTGGATAGCTTTTATTATTTACAACTATCTCTTGCCCAGGGGTTACCTTAGCAATATCCCCCTCTGCCACCTCATCAAATAAATCTGGCTGCTCAATCAAAAGCAGCCCATTATTTATGGCATTTCTAAAAAAAATTCTAGCATAGCTCTTTGCTACAATACATGAAACTCCAAGAGCCTTCACCACCTCTGGTGCCTGTTCTCTAGATGATCCGCAACCAAAATTATATCCTGCCACTATTATATCCCCTGGTTTAATATTTTTTGCCAAATCATCTCTTAATGGGCTGAAAGCATAGGGCTTCATATCCTCCACGGACTTCATAGCCAAGTATTCTGTAGGCAAAATAATATCAGTATCAATATCATCACCTAATTTCCAAATTTTTGCTTCAAACATATTTTCTCTCCATTAATTTAACTCAAAATTCAGTTCTTCATGCTCCCGCAGGCCAAGTCTATGAGCAAAATCTTACATTCACAATCTATTTTATTCTTCATTCGACTAACATGTCTCATTCAGAAAAAAATAGATAGTGAATTAGATTTTGTTCTAAAGTTATCATGCCTCCGTGATGTAACCTGCTACGGCTGAGACTGTTACTGTGGCTGCGCTAGCCAGATATACAAAGGAATCCTTATGGCCTGCTCTGCCCTTGAAGTTACGGGTGCCTGTGGAAATCAATGTTTCGCCTTCGCCAATAACACCCTGACAAGCTCCCCAGCATACTGAACAGTTAGGATTCATAACCATTGCCCCTGCCTCCATGAATATATCAAGCAAGCCCTCCTTCAAGGCCTGATTATATACTGCTCTACTTGCTGGAACTACTAGAAATCTAACTCCTTCAGCCACATGCTTTCCTTTTATAATTTCTGCTCCTACTCTCAAATCTTCGATTCGTCCGTTGTTGCAGCTACCAAGAAAAGCTTCGTCAATTTTGACTCCTTTACATTCTTTAACTGGCACAACGTTATCAACAAAATGAGGCTTTGCAACGATAGGCTGAATTTCAGATAAGTCTATATCATATTCCTCAGCAAAAACCGCATCCTCGTCTGATTTATAAATTGCTTTTGGCTGCCTACCATGCTCCTTCAAATAGTCTAAAGCCACATCATCAACCTCCATAAGAGCTGTTTTGGCACCAGCCTCCACACAAAGGTTACAAATGGCGATTCTGTCAGCAATAGATAAAGCTTTTAAACCATCACCTACAAATTCCATAGCTTTGTAATTAGCCCCATTGGCAGATATGCGACCTATAATAGTTAGAATCAAATCTCTGGCATATACGCCCTTATTGAGCTTACCGTGAAGGTTAAATCGAATTGTCTCTGGCACCAAAAGCCAAGAGGTTCCAGTGACCATGGCGTACAAGTAATCTGTACAGCCAACACCTGTTCCAAAGGCTCCTAAAGCACCATATGCACATGTATGAGAATCTGCACCAAAAATAAGCTCTCCTGGTCTTACATGATTTTCAACCATAATCTGATGGCAAACACCCTCGCCTTCGTAAAAACGTATTCCATGGGCTTTCGCAAAATCCCTCATTTTTTTGTGGCTGGCTGCAGTCTTAGGACTGTCGGCTGGAATATTGTGATCTATAATCCATACAAGCTTATCCACTTGTGCAATATGAGGATTTTTAAGATTATTGTACATATCAATAGTCAGATGAGTGGTACCGTCATTACTCATTAATCTGTCTAAGGTAACTGTCTCTATGTCCCCTGCCTTCGTCTCTGCAACACCAGCGGCGGCGGCAATTATTTTTTCAGCCATTGTCATTCCCATATTTTTGTCTCCTTTAAGTCCGCATATTACACTCTATCCAACGAGGCGATAAGACCGCCTTGATCCAAGATTTCTTGCATTTTTTGAGGTAGTTTTGTGCATGAGTATTCCTTGCCCCCAGAAGTAATAACTCCTTTTTCCAGATTCAATTCCATCTCATCACCATCCTGTACTCCCTCATATAATTCCTTACTTACAATGACAGGCATACCTATATTGATTGAATTGCGATAAAAAATTCTTGCAAAGGATTTTGCAACAACAGCCTTTACTCCAAGTGCCTTCAAAACGCTTGGTGCCTGCTCTCTGGAAGATCCACAGCCAAAATTTTCATCGGCAACCACGAAATCACCTGGCTTAACCTGAGAAGCAAAATCAGAATTTAGTGATTCAAAAGTGTGAACCTTCATCTCATCTATTGTTGGAAATAGTAAATACTGAGAAGCTATAATTTGATCAGTATCCACGTCCTTGTTAAATTTAAATACCTTACCCATGGTCGCTCCTTTTACTTTCCTAATGAATATTTTAAATATTGTAACTCAATTCTTTAGTGATTTAAAGGGGTAAATTATCTGTATTTCAATTAGTACTTTAAAACCAGTGGATTATGTTCTATTATTATCTTTGAATTTAATTTTTAGGAGATTTTTAGAATGAATTTGATTTTAGTTGGTAGAATTTTTTCTGTATTAGCTTGTATTTTAATGGTAATAATCGGTTACCTAAAACACAAACGCACTATTCTTTGGGCTCAGAATGTCCAATTTATATTATTTTCTATTTCTTATGCCTGCCTAGGTGGTATGGCAGCAGTTGTAAGCAATATAGTTAGCCTTGTAAGAAATCTAATCTGCATCAAGTGGAATTTAACCTTGCATTTACAACTATTATTCATTGCATTCCAAGGTGTATTTACTTTTGTAACTACAGATAATAGATGGATAGACTGGCTACCATTTTTGGCAGCCACATTTATCACCTTATCTATCAGGTCTAAAAAAGATATCATTATAAAGCTAGGCTGCATAGGAAGTATTCTATGCTTTGGCACCTATGATTTCTTCTTAAGAAACTGGATTGTCTTTGCCTTCGATTGCTTTTCTTTAGTTACAAGTCTTATTGGTGTTTATAGAATTCTCAGAACGACTGATGAGAGCCCCCTCTAAGACTTTTTCCTTCACGCTATTTACAATTTTGGTCAAGCCAACCATCACAATGTCATCCTGATTGGTATGTGGATACAAATAAATCACTGTATGGTATGTTTCAATCATACCATCCTCTGTTCTTTGTCTTATTGTACATTCCACCCTAGACTTGCCATTGTTATATGCTTCAATCAATGCTTCTCTGGAAAGATTATCTCTATAAATCTTTTTATCCTCTGGAATGCAAAGCTCTATTGACGCATCAGTCATATCATCAATGACTCCTGCTGTGTATGCATTGAAGCCCTCCCTAAGGTCTTCGGACATGACATAATAACTGTTTTTATATAAGTTTCCAAAAATAATCAGCTGATATTCCTTCTTTATAGTTTTAAGTAACAGACTATGGGAGCTAAGAGTTCCCTGACGTCTGACATACTCATTATCATCAGCCTTAAATGGCATTTCATCCATCATTGCAATCACTAGGAAATCTTCCTTTTTAAGTGGATGCGAAAACAAATACCCCTGAATCTTATTACAATCCATGCTCTGCATGAATTTCAACTGCTCCATGGTTTCAACACCTTCTGCTATTGTCTTTAAGCCCAGTCTTTGTGCGAAATAAAAGACTGTTTCTAAGGTGCCTCTACCTCTATCATCCTGGCAATTATCCCTTAAGAAAGACTTATCTATCTTTAGGTATGTAACAGGCATATCCTTTACAAACTGTAGTGATGTAAACCCTGAGCCAAAATCGTCTATAGCAATATTAATTCCTATATCAGCTACTTCATAAGCCCATTTTTCTACTTCCTCAAAGCTGGCATTTGAAAGTGCTGATTCGGTAATCTCCACTTCCAGCATCTTTGGAGGAACTCCATAGGCTGCCAACAGGGACTGTAGTTTTCTTGCAAAGTCAGGCTCTTTTACATGCCAACGTGAAAAATTAACACCGATAGGAACAGCATAATCTCCAAGCTCTAAAATGGTTTTGCAAGCTTCCTCTGCCATAAACCAATCCAAGATATTGATGTCTTGACTGGTTTCAAGCCTTGGAATAAAGCTATCTGGTGAAACAACTGTGCCATCAGCTTTCACCCATCTAACCAAAGCCTCTGCACTAACCAGACGCCCTGAGTTGGCGTCGTATTGTGGTTGGTAAAAAGCCCTAATTTCTTTATTTTCAATTGCGGATACGACCTTGTCGATAAACGCAGCTCTCATGAAAAAAGTCTCCTACATTCTAAGCATTAGTTCTTTTTCCACAACTTCCCCTTTTTTGTAATAAATTCTTGGAACTCTTTTGCTTACAGCACATGTAAGCTCATAAGGTATAGTGCCAGCCGCTTCTGACAACTCATCTATGGAATTTTTCTTTCCAAAGATTTCCACCTCACTGCCAACATCAACAGATGGCATATCTGTAATGTCTATCATACACATATCCATGCAAATCTTACCTCTAAGCTTTGCAGGTCCCTCCTTTGTGTACAGAGAACATTTATTAGATAAACTTCTCAAGAATCCATCAGCATACCCGTAAGGTAAAACACCAATACGAGTAGTCTTTTCAGTAACAAATGTACCACCATAGCTAATGGCAGTACCCTTAGGATATATTTTAATAGTGCTAACTGTAGTCTTTAGTGTCATTGCTGGCTTAAGCTCCATCTGATGTGCAAATTCACCATAGCCATATAGTAACAAACCTGGTCGCACCATATCAAGATAGGTCTCAGGAAATCTTGCTGTAGCACCTGTATTTGCACAATGCCTAATGCTAAATTTATGATCTATTTTTTCCTCTACAGCCTTTATAACCTTTGTGAATAAATCAAACTGGTGCTTTGTATAAGCATCACACTCCTCACCGAATTCATCTGCAACAGCAAAATGTGTAAATATGCCTTCGGCATAAAGTCCTGGCATATTGCATGCCTCACTAATTCCATTAACACCTGTTTCAAAATTAGCATTGTCACATAGATATCCCAAACGTGACATACCAGTATCAACCTTAATGTGAACCTTTAGAGTGCCGCCGCATCTAACAGCCTCAGCACTATATTCATCTGCTTTTGCCTTGCAGGTAATTGCCTGCGTAATATCATATTGGATTAATCTACCAACCTGCTCTTTTGGTGTATGGCCCAAAATAAGAATTGGCATTGTAATACCATTTACTCTAAGTTCCAATGCCTCATCAGCACTACTTACTGCTAAATAATCAGCTCCAAGCTCCTGCAAAAGCTTACCAACCTGTATACTTCCATGTCCATAAGCATCTGCTTTGACTACTCCCAAGAATTTCACATCACTGCCAATCTTTTGGCGAATTACATTATAATTGTAGGCTATGGCATCTAAATCAATTTCTGCCCAAGTACGCCTAAGTGTCGATTCCATTAAAATAACTCCTATTTAATATATTTTTACTCTAATTATACCCTTTTTTTTACAAAACTAAAGCCCTTTTACAGCTCTTCTACGAATACGTTTTACGCTGGTAGATTTTTTAGGTCCTCTCCTCCTTGGAGACTGATTTTTTCTATACTCAGAAATTTCTGCCAACAGCTTTTCATAGTCTCTTTCAAAAAGCAATTCGCTTATGTCGTAATCAAGCTCCTCCACAGAAATCCGTGTTTGCGGTATTCGAGCCATGACTCCAGCAGCCTTTGCTGCCCTTTTGATACGGATAATTTCCGCTTGAGTAAGAGGCAGCTTAGTCCATTCTACAATTGTCTTGCGCACAAAAGCTTTACTTTTCGCTTTATATTCAGGCATTTTATACTTTTTTTGAATGTATGAAAGCTCTGGACGCCAGAGTAACTCAAGTTTTCTGTTTATGCGTACCTTTTTATTCTTTACAGGACGCCTTAAAAAATAAAAATCAGGAGAGCCTTCCACCTCATCCACTGTAATAATTCCCCAATACTCAGGAACGTGTTCCGCAACATGAAGCCCGTGACTACTTCCCACAACCACAATATTGTAGTCAAAGTATTTATCATAGTCCTTAATTTGACTCTCCAATCTAGTGTAGGTATCAGCATCAGATTTTATTTCAATGCCAACGAGGGCACCTGTGATAATCATAATCACATCTGCCCTCGACGTTCCCATCATCTTTTCTTCTATAATTCTAGTCTTGCCATATTCATTTTCAAGAAAATCAAATAATGGCTCTCGTATATCCTTGTCCTTAAGCATAAAAAATATCCATATTATAAAGAATTTATTGTCTCTTTAATTTCAGCTGCCCCCTTGAATTCTGTCACGCTTGTTCCCAAAGCAGAATCGAAATATTTTCCAAGGGTTTCATCATATTCATTTTGTGATGCAAGCTCTTGCTCATTAATCTCCCAGTAAGAAATAATAGGATTGCCATTTTCATCAAAGCTATCCTCTGCCCAAATATCAAGAGGACTTTTTGTACCATAAGCTATTGCAATCCAAAAACCATCTTTTATAGCAACAACATAATCATTTAGACTTGCCTCCACAGATTCACTGGCAAATAAAGCATTATCTCTTTCACAATACAAAATACTGTCAATTTGACTACTAAATATATTAACACAGCCACCGCCAAAGGTAGCAACGCAGATTTTATCTCCAGCAGTTTTGTAGGCCAACTCTGGAATATCATCATCATCAACATATATAAGAGCATAGGTAGATTCATATGCTATATCAGCATCACTGCTCAAATCATCAATCAGAGCTGTGTAGCCCTCTTTCCAATCGCCGTACTGAGCTACCTCAGCTTCACCAGTTGGAACATAGCTTCCTCCAATACGCTCTCCCGCTTCAAATCGCAAATTATATTCCTCGGAGTGAGTTGCGTTTTCTATAACCTCTATAGTAACTGCCTCCTCAGAGTTCTCATCTTCAGTTTGTACTGTATCAGTTGTCGGGATTGTTTCTTCTTCTGTGGTGGTATCAGCTACATCTGGCTCAGTAACAGCAGCTTCCTTTGTACCACAGGCAAAAAGAATAACCGTAGACAAGCCCGTAAGAAGCGTTAATAATATTTTCTTTTTCATATTCTTTCCCCTACTTTCCTAAATTAATTGTTATTATACCCCAAGCCCCGCTCTCATGCAAAATCCTTCCTAAGGGAAACGACACATTTTCCATTATTACTACAGCCCTCTTCCAATATGTGATAAAATCAAACTACAATTATTAAGGGAGATTTATTTATGCTTAACGAAGAACAAAATCACGTTATAGTCAAAACACTTAGAAACAAAAAGCTCATGTTAATTAGTGGGATTATGCTTGCCATCACCCTGGCACTTGGATTTGCCACAAAAACCTTCAGCTTTTCTAGACTATCTGACCCGATAGGAAATGCCTATGCTCTATCTATTTATATTGGAACAGCAATTCTTTTACTGGCATTCATTTACCATGCTGCTATGTACAACAGTGCCAAAAACGACAGCCTTTGGGATTTTATTGGGGCAAAAGATATGGATGGAAATGTGGATTACAAGAGACTAATTTCAGAAAATAACATCCATATAAAAACGCCTGTTATTCAAATTATCCTTTTGATTATTGTATTTCTTCTAAATTTTATAGCCATAAATCCAGCAAAGCTTACTGCATTTGCCGTAGATTCCCATGTTAACAAGCTTTGTTCTGCCGCTGAAGCAGATGGCTACATAACCACAGCCTATGATTATCCATCTGGCACCTTTGGAGTAATTTATTGTACCAGGTTTGCAGAGGATAGAGATAATATTTATAAAACAAGCTTTTCCATAAACCTAAATGGAAAAAATCACATTGATTCTATCACATATAGCTATAATTATGACAACACCCTGTCTGAGGAAGATAACTTTGAATTAGCTGACAAGCAATTTGAAGAATTTAACTACGAGCTCGTTTCATTTATAGATAAAGGATTATTAGATGTTAATCCAGCAAAAGACTACTATCAATTAGCTGAAGAATTTAAAGCTCAATGCCTAGCCTCACTGGAGGAGGAATACATATATTTTTCTGATCCCCATTATGAAGATGCATATACTGTGTTATATTCACGCTTCAATTATAAAAACGATGAGGAGCCGTCCGTATCAATATCTATCATGTTTGACTAGCTACATTTTTGAAAAATAATCATAAAAATAAAACAATCCCAGAGAAATACTCTGGGATAAGAATCAAAATATTATTTTAAATATTCTACGACAGCATTAATAATGTCTTTTGCAGCCTTAATTTGTGAATATGCTTCATCTTGAGAAGCTATAAAAAAATCATCATAATCACTCTTCTCGCGTTTTTGTTGAAGTCTGGCTAATTTTTTTCCTATTTCCCTCGGAATCTTTTCAGTAGCAACAAATTCTTTATTAAAGTAAGCGATAACATCCTTGTGTCTTTTAAAATCTATTTCATCCAGAGCAAGAACAGCCTTTGTTGCATAAAAAGCAGCATAATAAGATCTATTAATTGCATCGCGATAATGTCCATTGTTAAAACAATCAGTTGCAACATCAAGAGTTTCATTAGCGTTACTCAATCTGTACTGACTGAGATCTTTGTTTTTATCCTGCAAGTACTTTACCCTCCTTTTTTACATTTCTATAATAAGGCAGATTATCAACCCAATATAGAAAGTGAACATTATTCTTTATATTCACGCTAATAGTAATTCCATCAGATAAAAGATAATCATAGGCTATATCAAAAATATCATCTTCCATTTTTTCTATTTCTTCATCCGAAAGAGTAGTCAATAGCATAATATCTACATCTGACGAGCTATTGTAATCTCCACGCGCATATGAACCATAAAGAATCGCAGAAACAAAACTGTTTCCTAATACATTCTTGCTCTTATTTACAAATTCTTCTAATACCTTATCGATATTCATATTTCATCACCATTATCATCTATTGTCCGTTCCTATTATAATATTACTACAATTGCAATTTATCTGCTAGAGGGGGATTTGAGCCCCTATACGTCGCTAAAAATATAGTCAATCAAAGTAATCAATTAAAAAAGAACTTGTTCTTCTATGGCAAGAAATATGGCTTATAAAACAAAAAACACTGAAAAACCTTTTCAGTGCTTTAATTAGTAGCGAGAGGGGGATTCGAACCCTCGACACCACGGGTATGAACCGTGTGCTCTAGCCAACTGAGCTATCTCGCCAAATTCATTATTTATTTGAAGCTTTTTAATTAACAATGAAGATGGGACCTACAGGGCTCGAACCTGTGACCCTCTGCTTGTAAGGCAGATGCTCTCCCAGCTGAGCTAAGATCCCATATTTCATAAATAGTATCGCTTCAAGCGACTTGATAAATATAGCAAACCTATCATGCATTGTCAATATAATTGTTAATTTTCGCAATACTTTTCGCAATTCGTGTAATTTGCTGAAAAAAGCAAATTACACTTTTCTAAGACCTGACTGCTATACTGCTCTGGAATACTCTAGCAATACTTAAGAGAACCTTCCAAATCAAAATTCTTTGATTTCAAATCCTTTAAATCAAATACTATACCTTCGCAATATTTCTCATCATTAATTCTGGTTCTTCTACCCACCATTCTAAAACGGGCAACTGGAAATGATGTTTCATAGCTCCAAAAATATTCTTTGTTGCCGCCTTCTTCACCCTTACACTGTCCCTTCCAATATGCCTTAATGGTGTTTGGGCTTGCTTCGTCAACATACATCATCTCACTATCTTCTGTAAGCTCGTCCCCTTCCTCGTAGGTGGCACCTTCAAATTGAATGACAGTATTCAAGCTGCCATAGCCAATTACAAGCCCATGCTCTCTGGCTTCCTCAATAAGCTTCTTATCAACATTTTCCAAGCCATAATGGCAACCTTCCAGCTTTTTTGCTAATTCTTCTTTTGTCATATACATCCCCCTTGTATCAATACTTTACCTATTTATAATTTTAACAGATTTTGAACTAATTTTACACACTCAGCTGCATCTGCTGAATAACCATCTGCACCAATTTCATCCTTGAAGGATTCATTAATACAAGCCCCACCTATTATTATACTAGCATTGCACCCTTTTTTCTTTGCCAGCTTTACCACATCATCCATCCTCATCATTGTAGTGGTCATCAAAGCGGAAAGGCCGATTATGTCTGCATTAACCTCTACAGCCTTATCAATAATTGTTTCTGCTGGCACATCCTTACCTAAATCAATTACATTAAAGCCATAATTCTTTAGCATCAAAGCAACTAGATTTTTCCCTATGTCATGAATATCACCTTCTACAGTAGCAATAACTATAGTAGCCTTGGCTTCTCCATCCTCACTAGCTAAAAGTGGTTCGATATATTTCATACCGATTTCCATGGCATTGGCACCTGCAATCAACTGAGGCAAAAAATATTTCTTTTTATCATATAGATCTCCGACGATATTAATTCCTTTTATCAGGTGCTTTTCAATAATTTCTTGAGGCCGGGTCCCTGCGTCTAAAAGCTTTTGGATTTCACCTACTATCTGCTCTTTTTTTCCTTTTATTACACATTCCGCCACAGGGCTCTCTACAGATTTTATGTCCTGGGCTGCTTTAGTTTTATCCTTATCATTGCTTCCAGATGCTGTTTTAGTTTCGAGAACTGGAAGTGAGGCATATTTTTCCAATGCACCTGGCTTATTTAAAAGTGTATCCGCAGCAGCTGCCTGATACATCAACATATCCTGATTTGGATTGGCAATTGCCATTGTAAGCCCCTTACTAACAGCAATGGTTAAATAGGTAGCATTGACAAATGGTCTATTAGGCATTCCGAAGGAAATGTTTGAAAGACCACAAACTGTAGGCAAGCCAAGCTCATTCTTGCAATAATCTATAGTTTCGAAGCATTGTAATCCAGCAGTGCCCTCAGCTCCAACTGTTTGCACAAGAACATCAACTACTGCATCCTCCTTTTTTAGTCCAAGGCCTGTGGCAGTATTTAAAACCGTGTTAATATGAGACTTTTTTTCCTCCAAATCTTTAGGCAATCCTGCACCAGAAAGTGGCAATGTAATAAACATTGCTCCGTATTTTTTAGCCAGCTTAAGCAATGGCTCCATTTTTTCCTTTTCAGCAGAAATAGAATTAATCAAAGCTCTTCCAGGATATATTCTAAGAGCAGCCTCCATTACATCAACATGGCTTGTATCCAGGCAAAGAGGTAAATCTACAGATGATGTTATTTCGTAAATACTATTTAACATCATCTCCTTTTCATCAATGCCATTCATACCCATATTTACATCGAGAATTGCTGCCCCTTTTTCCTCTTGTTCTCTGGCAAAATCAACTACCATAGACATTGAGCCTTCAAGTAGACTAGCCTGGAATTTCTTTTTTCCAGTAGGATTAATTCGCTCACCTATAACCATAAATGGACCATCTAAATCAATCCAGGTATTTTTTCTTTCGGAAGTAACAACTCTAAGTGGAACTTCTGAAATCTTATGCTGTTTCTTATCCTTTAATCTATTTCTTAATTCTCGTATGTGTTCAGGGGTGGAACCACAGCATCCACCAAATATAGATGCTCCTGCCTCATATAATTTCTCGCAGGCATCGGTAAATTCAACAGGTCCCATTTTATAAACGGTCTTGCCGTTTTCCAACTCTGGCAAACCTGCATTTGGTTTTACTATAATTGGAATATTTGCAACAGCAGCCATTTGCTTGACTAGAGGAAGCATTGCTTCGGGACCTGTACTGCAATTCATGCCAACACAATCTACCCCCATTGACTCCAACACAATCATAGCGGTGTCTGGTGCAGTACCATATAATGTCTTCCCATCTGGATTAAAAGTAAGAGAAACAATTATAGGCAAATCGCAGGTTTCTTTTATGGCTAAAACTGCAGCACGACATTCCTGTAGACTCATCATTGTCTCAACAACAAATAAATCTACTCCCTCTTCAAGAATAGCATTAATCTGTTTTTTATAGCAGTCCACCAATTCCTCAAACATTAAATCCCCAATAGGAAATAACTGCTTTCCTGTCATAGAAATATCTGCTGCTACAAGACCTTTTTCGCCTGCCACTTGGCGAGTGAGCCTTACAAGCTGCCTATTCATAGAAACCAGCTCATCCTCAAGTCCATATTCAGCAAGCTTGATAGGAGATGCTGTAAAGGTAGGCGCAAGTACAATATCACTTCCAGCATCATAATATGCCTTTTGTATTTCCTGAATAGCCCAAGGATTATCAATAATCCATTTTTCTGGACATATCCCTGCTGGCATTCCTTTCTTTTGTAATTCGGTACCAGTTGCACCATCAACAAATACTATCCTGCTGTCTACTAATTCTCGAAACTCTTCTCTAGTCATAACAAAATTATTCTCCTTCTAGTGAATGCCGCTACTGTCTTACTATTGTGCCTCCCCCAAGCACAATATCTCCATCATAAAATACCGCTGATTGACCTGGTGTAATAGCACGTTGAGGCTCATCAAATTTAATTTTAGCTGTAGTTTTGTCGATTCTGGTCACATGACAAGGTTTATCACTCATTCTATATCTAACCTTTGCGCTACAGTCAAATTCCTCTCTGTCATCACTTGGGTCAATCCAATTAATATTTTTTACAAGTACATCCTTTGAGAATAAATCATCATTTTTTCCTAATATTACTCTGTTATTAGGAACATCTAATGCTACTACATAAAGTGGATGCTCAGCAGAAATGCCAAGACCCCTTCTTTGTCCAATAGTGTAGCCTACGATACCTTTGTGTCTTCCCAAAATCTTGCCTGATTCATCAACAAAATCTCCTGGTTCATACTCTTTTCCAGTAAATCTCTTTAGAGCAGAAACATAATCTCCATCGGGCACAAAACAAATATCCTGGCTGTCAGGCTTGTTGGCATTAATAAAATCATGCTCATCCGCAATTTTTCTGACCTGATCCTTTGACAACTCTCCAAGTGGAAAATCTGTGTGTGCTAATTCATCCTGAGTCATGTTATAGAGCACATAGCTTTGGTCCTTGTTGGCATCCAAGCCCTTTAAAAGCTGATAGCCATTATCGCATTTACGGATTCTAACATAATGACCTGTGACAATCTTGTCGCAGCCTAAAATCTGAGCTCTACGATACAGCTCATCAAATTTCATATGCTTATTACATTCAATACATGGATTAGGTGTCATTCCATGCTCATAACAATCTATAAAATTATCAATTACAGTCTCACGAAATTTTTCCTGAAAATTAAAGGTGTGATGTGGCATCTCCAAACGTCTGGCAACAGCCTTGGCATCCTCCACATCATCCAAAGAACAACAGGTGTGTGAGTTGCAAATGCCTATATCCTCGTTGGCATACAGCTTCATTGTACATCCAACACATTCATATCCCTTTTCCTTCATTAACAAAGCGGCCACACTACTGTCAACACCGCCACTCATTGCTATAAGTGCTTTCATCTATCCTCCAAAATTATTGATCTTTTATATTTCCACGTTTTACATTTTCTTCGATAATCGAATCAATTACCTCGAATAGTTCCCTAGAGCCCAAGGCTGTTTTATCCTGGCGTCCATGAACCTGGGTGGCTGTCACACCATGTTCCCTCCAGTCTCTTCCACCATTGCTATTATTAAGCATTAATGGCTGCAAATTATCCATTGCTCTGGCGAATTTTGCCTCTGGTGTTTCAAAGGCTTCGAACTCCTCAAACAACTCCATAAATTCCTTTGCCTGATCCTTGGGCAACATCCCAAAAATCCGCTCTTTCGCCGCCTTTTCTCTAGCGGCCTGAGTCTTTTTATTTTCCTCATCATATGCGTAGGTGTCCCCTGCATCAATTTCTACAATATCATGAATCAGGCACATTAGCATAACCTTTGATATATCCACCTTTTCATTGGAATATTCCCTTAAAAGATACGCCATTATCGCCATGTGCCAGGCATGCTCAGCATCGTTTTCATTTCTCACATAACCAGATAAATGAGTTTGACGAAAAATATTTTTTTCTTTATCAATTTCTAATGCAAAATCTAATTGCTGCTTTAATCTGTTATCCATTTCTGCTCCTATGGCTGCATATAAAAAGTTAAGACTATTATACTTATGCCCAATATAAAAATAAACATTAAAAAATAATCAAATTGCAACTTTTTTAGGCTTTTTTTGACAAAAAGACACAGTTTTTGATTATAATGGAATTAGTATTTTGAAACCTAGAGTAAATTAAATAAGAATTATGAGACTATCAGAAATTACAAATGAACACAAACCATATATTAGAGTAACAAAGGATAATCGACGAATCGAGATTCCTTTAAAGCTCATGCCTGTAAAGCTTGAACACCCTACGGCATATTACCTTGGCTTTGAACCAATCAAGTTCAAATGGCAGGGGCGAATTGTTGCCTTGGATTGGAGCTTTAAAGACACTACTCCTGCCCTTTATTGCACAAACAACAAAAAGGGCTATATGTGGGACAATGTAAAGGTTATGACATCCAAGGAAAACGGCAAGAAATTCGGCCTTGTACTTACCCAGATAGATATAGGTGTGGAATGTGAAAGAAGACGTTTCAAACGCACCACAATAAATGAGCCAATCGAATTAATCCAAGACGGAATTACAGTTCAAGGTGAAGCCGCAAATATTTCTTATAGTGGTATAGGCATCAGAATACGTCATAGCGAGGTGCTAACAAACGATTCCACTATAATGATAAACTTCACAAACAAAGGCACAGTCTTTCCAATTAAAATCGTTCGCACTATGATATTAGATTCTGAAAATCAGTTTATTGGTTGCTCGGTTTCGCCAAAATACAAGCACGAAATTGCAAAAATTCTCAGTCTTGACGAGGCTAGAGAAAACACTGCAAAAGCAGCTAAAAGAAGCTCACAGCCTGGTTCCGACAAGGGCTGGGATCAAAAGGAAATCAAACGCTGGCACTAAAGGGAAAGGCTTGTTAGAACTTCTTCACTTTTAACGACGTTCAGAGAAACGAAGTTCACATTTTATATTACAGAAGATTGGAACATATCCATGCTGGAAGCGTTTGTCCATGTCTACTGTCGAAATATAGAACACCTTGCCACAACTAGGGCATTTTCTCTTTACCATTTCCATATCCTGTCTCCTTTTGTGTAAATAATACCACAAAATAATGACTTTTTGCGGGACAAACAATGAAAACCCCCGCAAAAATCTGGCTTCGCCAGATACGCCTTTGCATAAATGCAAAGCCTAGTCAAATACGATTATTGAAAAACAGATGTTTTTCAATAATCTATACCTTTATATACTAACATTTAATATTGAAAAAAATATTGAAGAGTTGTGAACAGTTGATATAAATCGAAACTTTTATAGTTAACCAGAAATAAATAAAGTGAGCGGACACATTCTTTGTATCCGCCCACCGTCATAAAGCTTTAATTATTTGCGTCTGGTGCTTCACCACTTGGTGCGCCCTCTGGCTTCTCACCACTTGGTGCTTCACCGCTTGGAGCCTCTCCACTTGGTGCACCCTCTGGTGCCTCTCCATCAGGAGCCTGACCGCCTGGCATTCCATCAGGTGTGCCAGAGCCACTTCCACTTTCAAGAGTAATAGCTTCGCCTGTAGATTCGCTACCCTCAGTATATTCTGTACCATTTACGTAAAGCTTGTAGCCATTTAAATTGATACTGTCTGCATCACATGTAAGACTTGTAACATATGAATCACCTGTAAGTGTCCATGTAGCACCATCAGCCAATTCTACGTATACATCACCAGCTTGACCATCTGAATTGATTGCACCAGTATATGTTGAGCTATCGTCTAGATAAAGATTCATTGCTGAAACATCATCGACAACCATATCACCTTCAAGAGTTTGGCTTGTAGCATAAACATCTACCTGGCCACCATTGCTGCCTTCACTGCCCCAAC
Source organism: Pseudobutyrivibrio ruminis (assembly GCA_015057305.1). GTDB lineage: Bacteria > Bacillota > Clostridia > Lachnospirales > Lachnospiraceae > Pseudobutyrivibrio > Pseudobutyrivibrio ruminis_F. The sequence continues at coordinate 33,024 of SVES01000004.1, forward strand.
CAGCTGCAGATGCTCTAAGCAAAATTCCCTCTGAATCATTATTTACAATCTGAGAATTCGAAAGATTGACAGTTGCTACTGTATTTGTAATGAAGAATATATCTCCATTTTCATTTGTAAGAGTGCTGTCTTTTAATGTAAACTCAGCCACACCATCATCAGCATCACCTGACATTGATTGATAAATCATTACAGCCTGATAGTAATCAGAATTATCACTGTTCTTTGTATTATTGTCAGCATTGACAATTACATTATTCAATGTAGCAGAATTGTTACCTTCAACAACCACGCCCTGAGAAGCAGTTGATGTAAGTGTTGCATCAGATACAGTAATATCTGCTGTAGAATAAATTACAGGAGATCCTGTTCCAGATGTTGTATAGCTACCACCTGTTACATTTACAGTTCCGCCACCACGGTCGGAACGAATAGCGGCTGATGAATTACCACTTGTTTCAATTGTAAGATTTGTAGCATTCATTGTGCCACCGCCAGTTGTCATCAAACCGCCTGAGCAATTGCCTGCTGTTGTAATATATGAATCAGCGATATTAACTGTTGTTCCCTCACCATAGCTGAATACGCCATTAGCATGAGTACCATTTGTATCGACTACAATATTTGATAAATCTAAAGTTGCACCGTCTGTAGCAAAAATTGCAGCATTGTCACCGTAGAAATCAGCTTCATCACCCTGATCTGAATCTCCAGTTTTTATAACCTCCACATTGCTGTAGGATTCGCTGCTACCACTTACTTCGATAGCATGAGTACTATCATCAGTACATTCAATTGTTTCATTAACAGTAATGTCTTCACGAGCTGGACCAGCTGTAACCTCAGTTGTAGTCTGAGTAGCTGCCTCGGCAGTATTTTCTGTTGTTGTAACCTCTTCCTCTGTTGAAGCAGTTTCAGCGCTACCACAGCCAGCAAATACTAAACTGGCACTGATTGTTCCAACCAATAGCTTTGATACGATATTTCTCTTCATTATAATTTCCTCCGTTAGTTCCATGCAATTTTTGTGTTGCAATTGCTATGGTTTATTTTTACCAAGCCAATCTGAACATCAGGTGACGGTAAAATGTTTGTTAACTAACGTTTGAAAGAAAATTCGTTGTTATCAGAAAAATATAGCCATAACTATTAATGTCTATTTTCTAATTCCTCATGAATACGTGGCATTTCTTTATCTAATGTGTAAAAAAGCATTATTACAAATGTCACAGCAATCATAATAGCTGGCAACCAATTGAAAAGGAAGGTTATTGCTGCCTTTGCAGATTCGCTTTGAACTGAAAGGCTTCCATCGTATCCTCCAAATGAAAGGATAGCTCCTAGTGCCACCTGGCCTAGTCCAAGTCCCAGCTTTTGAGAAGCAGAAATTGCTGCATTTCCCATACCTACTGGTTTGATTCCATCCTTCCACTGGCCGTACTCTAAAGTGTCAGCCACCATGCCAAATGCCATTCCACCAGAAGCACCAAGACCAATTCCTTTTAACACATTGAATATTATCAAAAGCATTAGATTTGTACCGGCAAGTCCTGTACCTATAAATCCAAGGCAGGTTGCAACAAGTCCTACCATATAAGTCTTATGCTTACCAAATTTCATCATGAAAAATGGGGTGATAAACATAATGGCAAACTGCGCAATAGATAAAGCATTGTTTACTGGAGTATATAATGCATAATCTCCCAGCACATCAGAACAGTAGAAAATCGCACCTGCTGAGTACAAAACAATAATAAAGAAAATTACAAACATTCCAAGAATCATCAAAAGCCAATACTTATTTGTAAATAATGATTTAAGGGCTTCCTTTGTTGGAATATCATCTGGTTTTTCACCAGCTTCTGAAGCCTTTACAGTTCTTTCCCTTGTGCCAAGCACACAGATAACTGCTGAAAGGATTATTATTAGTCCAACCACTATTGTGGCTAAAGTCCATCCCTTTTGAGCCTCTAACATGTATGGCTCAGCGGCACCAGAAAATTTAACAACCATAGTCATGAAAAATGTATTCATTGCTATGTTTGCAATAGTCTGGAAAATCATTGCGATATTTCCTAACATACCATGCTCATTTGTATCCGTTGTGGACAGCGAGATAATTGCATTATATGGAACAGCCATTGATGTATAAAACACTGAATTAACCAGATTATATATGACAAATACATATATGTACTTAAGCATCCCCGTCATAGTTGCTGGTATGCTAAAAAGTAAAACAGTAGCTATTGCCATAGGTATACACATTCTAAGCAACCACACCCTAGCTTTTCCTAGCTTGGAATGTGTGCTATCAACAATGCGTCCCATTATTAAATCCGAAACTCCATCTAGCAACTTTGAAATAGCAATGATAAAGCTCACCACTCCTGCATCTACTAAAGATACATCAGTTAAATACTTCATGAGGAATGCTGACATCATGCCATTCACCCACGCCATACCAAAGTTTCCTATACCATAGCCAATACGGTCATTCCAGCCAAGCTTGGTATTAGGATTGTCTGTCTTAGTTGCAAAACTAAACATTTTTCTACCTCCCAAAAACTAAATCTTTATTGTGATGATAGAATAAATCGAAATAAGTATATTTTATATTCTTTTTTTTAACTTTTTGATGTTATTCTGACTAATCCTCATAAAATCTCATATCTTTCCAGATATTTAAAAGTGGCGTTCTATCAAGCTTGACCGTGGCAGTGTCTGTATCGTATATACGAACCCAGGAATTACCAGCATCAAAAGGTTTCCAATTGTCATTATCTGGCTTTCCTGTTTTTATAAAATCAACCCAATTTCTGTGCATTAAATCTGAGACTGCCTCTACTACTTCTGGCTTTTCCTCCCCATACACAGCCTTAGTGAACTCAAAATCCTTGTCCTTAAACACTAAGGATATCTCGAAAGCATGACATGCACCCATGCCAGATTCTCGTCCCATTTTAGTCACATACTGAAACTTGTACATATAGGCAGTGTTATATTTGCTCTGATTTATAGCCAGCTTTACAGCAGGCATTTCAAAGGCATAGTCTGTGGCAAATTTATTAAATGAGTCCTCTGAAAAAGACTCATAATAATTTTTGATAGCCTCAAAGCTATCACCATGACCATTTTTCTCAAGCATCTCCTTTATCATCTCCCATGAATTTGGGAAATTGGTGTTTTCCGGGCGCACAAACATATTGCCCTCATTTAGATTTGTGCCTATCAATAGCATTACATCCTTGGCACTTCCTTCTTTTATTGCATCCATAGGTCTTACAGGAAGCAAATCATCCTGAATAGGTCCTGGTAAAAATATTCCTGGATTCTTATACTGATGCTTCATTGCCACATAAGTATTTCCCTTTTGAAATTCTGCTGGATCCATAGTCTTAAGCTTTGGCAAATCTGCTTCTGTCATACCCATTCCTTCTATGAAAAGGTCGATATTTTCCCTTGCCATTTCATGAGTCATCACACAATTTGGCAAACTACTTTCAGAAATGGCCTTTTGAAAATATCCCTTAACAGATGGCACTGCCAACATATTTGTAACAGATGCTGCCCCTGCCGATTCTCCCATTATTGTCACATCATCAGGATTTCCACCAAAATATTCAATATTTTCATGAACCCATTTTAAAGCCATGATTTGATCAGATAGTCCGCAGTTACTATCAAAATCCTCGCATCCTGGATAGCTTGAAAAGTCATAAAACCCCAATACATTTAAACGATATTGAATAGAAACGTAGCAAATCCCATCTTCTACAAAGGTCAAGCCATCTGTAAGAGAATCAGAAGCTGCACCTGTGTTATATCCACCCCCATGAATCCATACTAAAACTGGTAGATTATCCCCTTCTAAAGGGCGCTGTATATTCAAAGTCAAACAGTCCTCTGAGCCTACCACCTTGCCATTTTCTAGTTGCATAGATTTTGGGCCGAATTCCTTTGCATCAAATACACCATCCCATTTGTCACATTCTACAGCTCGTTTGAAACGCAGTTCCCCTACTGGAGGCTTTGCAAAAGGAATTCCTAAAAATTCCAACATGCCTCGTCTTTCGTAGCCTTTGATTTTACCGTACTTACATTCTACTATCTCTTTCATGGTTCTCCCTTTCTAACAAATCATATTTTATTTCTATATTACCATTATTCTTTTTCCAGGAAACCTTTACTTTTCCCTTTGGAGTTATTACCACACCACTGGCAGAGGTCATATACCCTGGCACAGGTTTTACTTCTATCTCCTCAAAACCAGGCTTTCGTGGTCTGACACCTAAGGTTACGCTTGGAAGCTCATAGAGAGCCAATGCACCCCAGCCATGACATTCACTTCTGGCATATGCTTCGGATTCTATACAGGTGGTACAATTATTTTCCACCATCATATGCCATGGCTTCCAGTATTCCTCTGTTAGTTCATAGCAATCAATTATTTCCAAAGCCCTAAATAGATAAAAATCCATTGCTATAGTGCATTGGGTGAAGGTTTTATCCTCAATAGTTTTTAAAAGATTTCTTTTTCTATTCTCCTCCCCACCAGTATTTGTTAACACTGCAAAAACCTGACAGTGCTGACTATACTCCTCAACTCCAGGTCCATCTGTAATCATTCCATTTTTCCCAACACAGTGAGTTAAAATTGCTTGCTGCACCCTTTTAGCTTCGTCCAAATATTCCTTTTTGCTATCATTATTTTCCAAGAAATCATAAAGCTTTGCAGCATACTGAAGGCCTAATACATACAGTAAACTTTCCATTGTAATTGGACCTTGCTTGATAGCTTTTGGGACACCAAAGGTCTCATTCCATTCCTTTGCCCAGTCAATAAATGACCAAAATCTATCCATCAACATTCCGCCAGTATTTCCAACTATTCCCCTTTCATCCAAATGATCATGAAAAAATGAAAGTATTCTATCTATTGTTGGCATGCAATCCTTTACCAGCTTTTTGTCCCCAAAATACATCATATGGTCGTAAACCATCAAAATATAATAAATAGAAAATCCTGGAATAACATTTGTACTACAATTAGGATAACTACAATTTAGCAAGCCATCATACCGTTGACTACGTCTCATATCCTCAATACATTTTCTTGCCAATCTATCGTCTGCGCTTGTGGCATATGTAAATAAAATCTGAGCCCTGGTGTCCATGATATACTGTAATTGTTCATAATAAGGACAGTCCTCATAGGTTTCATGCATACATCTTCTAAGGGTTCTTTCACTGATTTCCCATATCTTATTCATCGAAGCATCAGATGTATTTACATATGTCTGAACCTCTAGTGGATAACCAGTTTCCTCATAATCAAATTCACAAAATTCTAATGCCTCATCTGCTGTTTCAATTGAAATCTGGATAAATCTAAAGGTTCTAAACCAAAATGGATTATAGTTTTCCCTCCGTTCATCATCACCAAGTCCGTATAGATGATAATAATCGCTGTAGCCTAGCAAATGTCCCTTTTGGGCATCGCATCTATCACCTTTAACTGGAACCTTCGCTGGTCCTTCAAAACCATCTAAAACATAGGCTTCAGCATACATAAATTTGACCTTCGCCCCAAGTCCTCCCTTGAATGCAGCATGAATAAAGCCTGTCATTTCTTCTCCTGCATCCACCTCTATTACTTCTTTCGAATGTGGAGGAATCACAATTGTCTTTTTTGCCTCCAAAAAATCATTCCATGTGTCCTTGGAATAAATAGATTTTCTGATGGCTACAACACTATCAAATCGTCTTGGTTTTCTATACAAAAAAGGAATATTTCGTGGCAACAGATTTCCTGGGCTTACAGCGGGATGTATAACATAATCGGGATAAACATAAGCTTCTTCCCAAAAGCTGTCATCATACTCTGGCATTTTCCATGCTCTATATAATGGATTACCATATACCTTTTCGTGAATGATTAAAGGTGCAAATCTCTCTTCTTCCTTTACAAAAGAAACCCTTTCATCCCTGTAGCATTTATACCCAGTATCAGCAGATACATCGATTGTTGCATTAGTTGTATCTATACTGCCTTCAAGCATCAGTCCTGGAGTAGATGTCCTTATCATTCCATGATTTCCCTTTGCTGGATTTTCAGGATATCTTAGCACCATGACCGCAATTACATTCTTTCCAACTTTAAGATTTTTTGAAATATCAACCTCATCATAGTACCAAACCTGCTTGTCCCCTCTGCTTGGTCCAAACTGAACAAACACGCCATTAACATACAACTTATATCTCGTGTCTGCAGATATTTTTATTGTTCCAGCTACAATTTCACTATCAATTTCAAAAATCTTTCGAAACAGCCATACTACTGGCTCCTCATTTTCATCTCCTGTAAAATGCTTAGTCCATATCCACTTCATCTTTTTCCCTTTCTTCTAAGCTTAAAAACTCCACTGGCTTGTATTTCTCCCTATACTGTCTTGGGGTTAAACCATATTTTTCTTTAAAAACTTTCCCTAAATAGCTTTGGGAAGGAAAATTTACATACTCTGCAATTCTCGGAATTGATTCATTTGAATACAGCAATAGATTTGCAGCTCTCTCCAGTCTCACTTGAACAATATAATCCTGCAAACGTAATCCTGTATCCTTCTTGAATGTCCTTGATAAATAACTATCACTTATTTTTAGAGCAGCTGCTATCTCATCCAAATATATCTTTTCACGATAATGCTTCTTCACATAATCCTTGCATTGCTCTGTATAGCTCGATGTATGCCGTCTGTTTTTTTGTTCACTTACAAGTCTTGTCAATTCCTCTACAGCCTGGTTTCTTAGAGTGATAACCTTAAATACATCATCACAGCTAGTACCCTTGTTTATATAGAATCCACTTACTCTATATGCCACATAGGGAGCCACCCCACCTTCAATAGCTGCTCTTGCACAAAGAGTAGTTGCAACTACCATTAGATTTTTCCAATGATCCAAATCATTTTTTGAAAGCTTTCCAATATCTCCATCCATTTCTCTTGTACGCTCTAAAGCTTCTTTTACATTGCCCTCTCGTACCAAATCAAGAAGCTGTCTCTCATCCTGATATGTATGTCTGTAAATATCCTCCTCATCGCTTTCTATGCTAAACTGCTCCAGCTCTTTTGATGAAATATCAACAGCTGAAAATAATTCTTTATTGGCCTTTACCAGTTGCTCTGCAGTATATTCCTTACCTGCATATACTTTTGATACCAATGCTACTAAATCAAGTATTTCACCCTCATTAAGCATGGTAAGTGTTAACTCCTCAGCCTGATTCACATTAAATAGCTGATAGTATTTGTGCAAAGATATTTTATCCATATGTTCTGTGGAAATAGGCCCGATAATACAAATATTATCTTTCTTATGTATTAGCCCATAGCATATTCCAAAGTCATCCCGATAAATTAGTGGTAGCTCTTGCACTTTTGCCATACTTATAATTTGTTTTAGTGCATTAAATGATGTCATTAAAGGATTAGCTCCTATTTTACTTTTAAAGCTAATTTCTCCTTTAACATCACATACCATTATTGAGACTCTAAGCAAGCTTGCAATTCTTTCTAACGAAAAAAAGTCCATGACACATACCTCTATATACAAAAAAGCTTTTTGTTTATAATAGCATGTAATCATGAACTTTATATATTTATTTTGATATTATTGTCTTTATTTTGTCTTTTAATCTGCTTCTTAACTACAACTATACCCTGACAAAATGCAACTGGGCACTTGGATAATCGCCGTATGAGATATTGATAGCAAATCCACCATACATTAATGCAGCTCCAGAAAGTGTTGTTTTTGTACCTTCAAGGTTATACATTGCATTTTCCTCCAGTCCTCGAAGCTTTATAACCTTAATCCTTGCATTAGCCTGCACCTTTTTAACAACAATATTTACAAGTGCCTCGGACTTATCTGTTGCTACAAACTCCCAAGCTTTGTAAATTTCTGCATACTCCTCATTGTAAAGTCGATAATAGTCTCCCTTTTGAATCAACCAATAGTATTTGTTATAAGAGGCTATCTGTTCTTTGATTTCAGCCTTTTCCTCTGCTGACATTTTTGTAATATCAAGCTCATAGCCAAAAGTACCTGCCATAGCAACAACTCCACGGGTAGAAAGTGGTGTGCTTCTGCCAGTCTGATGATTTGGAGATGCTGATACATGAGAGCCTACTGCACTAACAGGATATCCAAAAGAAGTTCCCTCCTGAATCTCAAGTCTTTCAATAGCATCTGTATCATCTGAGCACCAAATCTGTGGACAATAGTAAAGCATACCTGCATCAAAACGTCCACCGCCTCCTGAGCAGCCTTCAATCATAAGATTTGGATAAGCTGATAATAATCTTTCAAGTAAAGAATATGTTCCTAAAACAAATCTGTGGGAAACCTCTCCCTGCTTTTTGTTAGGAAGATTCTTTGAATAAACATTACTTATACTTCTATTGAAGTCCCACTTGATGTATGAAATATTGTTTTCATCAAGAATCTTGCTAATGCAATTAAACAGATAGTCTTCTACCTTTTTATTACTCATATCAAGCACCAGCTGATTACGTGCCATAGTAGGATGTCTATCTGGATCAACCAATGCCCAGTCTGGATGCTCTCTATACAAATTTGAATCCTCATTAACCATTTCCGGTTCAAACCAAAGACCAAATTTCATTCCTAGCTTTTCAATCTCATCTGAAATTCTCTTTAAGCCGCCTTCCAGCTTTTTCTCATTAACGAACCAGTCACCAAGACCCGAATTGTCATCATCACGTTTTCCAAACCAGCCATCATCTAAAACCAACATTTCAATTCCCAGTTCAGAAGCATCTTTTGCAATATCAATAATCTTTTCAGAAGTAAAATCAAAGTATGTTGCTTCCCAGTTATTGATAAGTATTGGTCGTTTTACATCCATATATTTTCTATCACATACATTTCTTCGAATAATATTGTGATAAATATGGCTCAAACTTTCCAGGCCATCCTTTGTATATGCCATAATCGCTTCTGGTGTATCAAAGCTCTCACCTGCCTCTAAACACCATGAAAAATTTTCTTCATTAATACCTGCAACGATTCTAGTGCTTCCAGCCTGATCCTGCTCGATTTCTATCTTATGATTTCCAGAATACATAAGCATCATTCCATAGCATTCACCATAAGCTTCTGTTGCCCCATGGTCGCATAAAATCACAAAAGGATTCTCATGATGACTGCTCATTCCACGCTTTGAGCTGATAACCTTTATATCCTGGGTAAGCTTATTTCTAGACATCACTCTTTCCATGCAATGTCTTCCAGCGAAATGAATCTCATCCCAACAACCATATTGAACATCAAGCATAGCCGATGCAGCCTTCTCTAAATGAATTTTTTTGTCGCTGACATTGATAAACTTTGTGTGTCGTGTGATTACATCCTTGTCTTCAAAAACAGAATAATGTAGCTCCACTTCTAGTCCAACAACCTTATCTTCCAAAGTGATAACAAGTGATGTTACATCATCATCGTATTTACGAACTGATGGAAGACCTTCTATTTCTTCCTTGCCTTCGTATATACGATGTGACTTATATCTTAAATCACAGCTACGGCTTCCGTTTTTTGCAACAATCCCTACAGAGCTAATCCTATAGTCTCCCACTCCACAACCTGAATATTCCTGTGGTAGCACATCGATTGAACGTCCTCTATCTACTCTATTCTCAAACAGATTTCCAGAAAATCCTCTGTCAACAGATATAATCTGGTATGTCATATCTGTATCACAAGCAGGTCTGCCATAATAGTTGTGAATTAACAGACCTATATCATCTATTTTAATCTGATATTCACTGTTCAAAGTCAACAATCTAAAAATCTTTCTTGAATCATCAAATACTATACTCAATCTACTGTCCTCCTACCCTTTAACACTTCCAAGGACTAATCCCTTGGTAAAATATTTTGTAGAAAAAATTATAGTATCAGACTGCCCTTTATGAAATGGATATGAATGTGTAATTTATGGAAAAATGTAAAATAATATGTAATATATCTCGTTAATATTGTTATTCCCCCTTATATTTGCTAGTATTTTCTAGTAAATATATCAACAAATTAATATGGAAATAAAAACAGGTAATAGTCATGAATGCTTTTAAACCATCCCGTTATACAGATGCAGTTCAATATAAATGCCTTGAGGATTTAAGGGAGTCATCTATGGAACTTTCTCTTATTCATTGCGGGAAAGAAAAATGCAAACCTCTACATATTGTTCAAGGGAAAAGAGATGAAATAATCATTCATTTTGTCTTTGACGGGAAGGGAACTTTTTCCGTCGGAGATAGAATTTGGCATATTGAAAAAGGTCAAATGTTCATATTATATCCAGGCATTACCACTACTTATATATCAGATGCTGATGACCCTTGGCGATATGCATGGATAGCCTTTAAAGGTATTCACACAGAAAACATTCTTCTTCATATGGGTTTTTCAAAAGACAACCCCGTCGTCCCTTTTGATGATATTACAAGCATACAGGAATTTATTGACAAGATTTTAGATGCTAGAAAACTGACTTTTGGAAATGATTTATTGCGAAATGGATTTCTTTTAGAATTGCTAGGTAGTCTATGTGAAAATCATACCAATAGAACGAAACAAAATGGTGGGCATGATTACAGTTCAAACATATATGTAAACCATGCCATTGAATTCATTTCAAAATTTTACTCACAAAGCATTAACGTTACCTCAATATCAGAATATATTGGAATAACAAGGGCTCACTTAAACAATTGCTTCAAAAAAGAATTAGGTGTTACAGTACAATCATACTTAATAGATTATCGACTTCATCAAGCCTCACAGCTTTTAAACAGTACCACTGATTCAATCAATGAAATCGCAGCCAAAGTAGGCTATCCGGACCCTTTGGCTTTTTCAAAAGCCTTTAAGAAAAAATATAAGGCAAGCCCTAAATTCTATCGTCAAAATCAGCTTGAGCTTCTTCAATTTAATAATAAATAAATGTTTTCTATTGCAAAAAAAGTGCTAGGAATAAATCTTCCTAGCACTAAATCTTTATAATTCGTTATTTAAAGAATGCCATTTCCTCATTTAACTTTTCAGCAATCTCCTTCAAATCAGTAGCAGAATTTGCAAGACTTGCAACTGTTGCTGAAAGCTCCTGTACCGATGCCCCTGTAGTTTCTGAGCTTGCTGCATTCTCCTCTGAAATTGCAGAAAGTGAAGACATTGCATCTGATACCACCTCATTAGATGTAACACAGGTACTTGCTCCACCAGCAATATCCCTTACACCAAGAACTGTGCCATCTATATCCTGAAGCATTCCATTTACAGATTTTAAGGTTTCACCAATAGCCTCCTGTTGCTCAAGGTTTCCTTGCTTTACAAGCTCTGCAGCGGCAACAGCAGCCTCGGCTTCTTTAAGCAATTCATCCATTTCCTTACGAATATCCTGAGCCATGCTGTCTGAATCATCAGCCAGCTTTCTGATTTCTTCCGCAACAACAGCAAAACCTTTACCAGCTTCACCAGCACGGGCAGCCTCAATAGATGCGTTAAGGGATAGCAAATTGGTCTGAGACGCAATATCAGAAATGCCATCTACTCTTTCATTAATATTTGCCACAGCTCCCTGAGTTGCTGAAATAGTACGCGCAATTTCTTCAATCTTTTCAGTCATATCGCTACTAGATTGCTGTAGATTCTGAAGTGAAGTGCTTGAGGCTTCTGAAGCATCCTTCATTCTTTCAGCCAGGCCCTCCATATTGCCAGTTGAATTTTGTACACCTGTAACGGCATCAGTAATCTTTCCAACATTTTCTGCTGCTTCCTGGATTTCCTCTGCCTGTTGTACGGCGCCGGTGGCGATTTCCTGCACTGCATTAGAAACACCTTCTGTTGTGGCTGAAATCTGATTAGCCATATCAGCCAAATCTTCAGAAGAGGTTGTTACTGTATTTGCAGAAGCCTTTATATTTGAAACAATATCCTGCAGCCTCTTTATAACATCATTAAAGTTTCTAACTATTTCTCCAAACTCATCCTTTCGCCTTGAATAACCACTTATTCTATTAAATCCACCCTCTGCAAGAACTGAAAGGGAACTATTTACTGCAAGAATAGGCTTAACAAAGCTGTTTGCAATAAATATAGAAATAACTATTCCAATAACAAGTAATACTACTCCAATTCCAACTGTAACCATTGCAGAGCGTTTTGCCTCTGCCATTACCACACTGTCTTTTTCTGCTATTGCAATTGTCCAGCCGGAAATAGGCTCTTTTATCCATGATACATAAGCAAGGCTTCCTGTTGCCATACTTTCATATAAACCACTAGAATCTGCTGAAGTCATAAACTCTGATGTGCTGTGGTCCTCAGGCTCATCCTCTGGAGTGATTTCATGCATTGCATGGGCTGCAACAATACCAGTTCTATCTGCAATATATCCATCATTTACATGTTCTGCCAATAGCTCATGGAAATAATTCAAATCAAAGCTTCTTTGAACAGTACCAAGAAATGCACCTGTCTGGTCATCAATAACGGGAACTGCAACTACCATTATACGACTGCCATTTGCCTGGCTTACTAAAATATCCGATGTGGTAGGCTGAAGTGTTGCTTTGCAATCTTGGAAATATTCTCTTTCGCTTATATCAGACAAATCACCATCACCTGAACGAACAACCTGCATTCCATTAGCATTTGAAAGCACTGTCTGATTGCCATCTCCAATACTTGCATCAAGCGAAGCCATCTCGGTCTTAATTGCAGATTCAGGAATTGCAGCTTCCTCACTGCCATATGTATTTAAATACGTCATTGTGCTAGGTGCCGCTGCAAAGGTTTGCAGTCCAATAATATTTGTTTCAATTACATTTGCAAATTCTGACTCCACAAGCTTTGCATTAGAATTCAACAAATCCAGCGTATCATTTTTGGCTTTATTTGTAGAGATGTTGTAGCTCACCACTATGGCTATAAGCAGTGGCACCGCCACAAGTAAAGCCATTATAGTAATAAGCTTTGTTTTTACACTGTCCTTTACTGACACACTGTTGTTTTCTGCTACAATCTTTTCTTTTTTCTCTTTCTTAGCCATTGTCACTTCTCCTCGTTAAGTAATGAATTAAAGTATTCTAAAACAAAAGAGCAGCAAAATCGCTGGTCTTACGCCTTTTGCTACTCACGATAATTCATTATATAAATAAATTGTGGCAAATTTATGAAAAATTATGCAAATATTCAATTTATTTACAACTTCTAATAATTTGTCTTACCTTAAGTACTTTACTAGGAGATACTGACAGTTCATCAATTCCCATATCCATAAATTTTTGTGTAAGGCTGGTGTCACTTCCAAGTTCTCCACAGATACCTACCCATATTCCATTATTATGAGCGTTTTTTACAGTTAATTCTATTAGCCTTAGAATGGCTTCATGATGACTATCAAAGAAATCCTCCAACTTGTCGTTCATCCTATCAATAGCCAAAGTATATTGCGATAAATCGTTTGTCCCAATGCTAAAAAAGTCTACCTCTTTTGCTAAGACATCAGATATAATTGCCGCAGCAGGAGTTTCAATCATAATTCCTTGTTCAATATCCTTCTTGGAAGGAATTTTCTCTGCATCAAGCTCTGCCCTTACCTCATTCACTATAGTCTTTATACTAGTAATTTCTTCAACAGAAGTTATCATTGGATACATAATTGATATATTTCCATATATAGATGCCCTAAGTATTGCTCTTAATTGAGTTTTAAATATTTCAGGGCGTTTAAGACAGATTCTTATTGCTCTATAACCTAAAGCCGGATTTTCTTCTTCGTCGAGATTGAAATAATCAACTTTTTTGTCAGCTCCAATATCAAGAGTTCTAATTATAAGTCTTTTTTGTCCTAGTGCTTCAGCTGCTTTTTTATATATTTCAAAAGATTGTTCTTCAGTAGGATAGTCGTTTGAATTTAAATATATAAATTCACTTCTAAATAATCCAACTCCCTCGGCATCATTTTCAATAACATAATTTAGGTCAGTAAGGTTACCAATATTTGCATATAATTTAACCTTATGCCCATTTTGGGTAACAGACTCTTTGCCTTTTAATTCTTGTAACATATCATCTTGCTTAGTTTGCTCGTCAATAATTCTCTGATATTTTTCAATTGTCTTCTCATCAGGTTCAATAATCATGCAGCCTGTATTAGCATCCACAATTGCTAACTTACCGTCCCACCCCTTATCAATATCAACATTTACAAGGGCTGGAATATTCATTGTTCTTGCTAATATCGCAGTATGTGAATTTGAGCTTCCCTTTTTAGTCACAAAAGCAAGTAACATATTCCTATCTAATTGAACCGTCTCACTTGGCTGCAAATCATCAGCAGCAAGAATTCTTGGCTCTTTTAATTGGGTTACTTGATGAAGACCTTGCAATGATAAAATAACCTTTTCGGAAATATGCCGCATATCTATTGCACGATTTTTCATGTATTCATCTTCGATATTTGAAAAAATATCATAAAAATGTTCACCGGCTTGAAAAACCGCATATTCAGCATTGGTATGTTCCCTATCAATTATATTAAGTACTTCATCATTATAATCCTCATCCTCTAATAGCATTCCATGCATTTCAAAGATTTCTGCATCTTCCCCAAGGGATGTCTTCGTATTTTCGTATAATTCTTTAAGTTCTTGTATTGCCTTATCCCTTGCAGCTAAATATCGGTTTTTTTCACCTTCAATATCTTCTAATATGACTTTACTTATTTCATGTGCATTTTTTCTATAAAACTGAATTTTACCAATGACAACACCTAGGCATACACTGTTTCCATTAACACTTTTCATCTAGAGATTCTCCCTTACAAATGCTTCAATGTTTTCTATTGCAGCTGCTTCATCTTCCCCTTCTGCAGTTATGGCGATTTCATCTCCCTGCTTAACCGCTAATGCCATCACCTGAATTAGTTTTGTTAAATCAGCCTCTTTGTCTTTTGCAAACATAACTATCTTACTATTATATTCCCTTGCTTCTTTAACAAGCTGGCCTGCTGGCCTAGCATGAATACCATTTTCATCCTTAACAACATATGTAAATTCCTTCATGAACTCATACCTTCTTTCTTAAATAATAATCAAAAGTGTCCCCTGATTTAATATAATAAATAGGCACGTCCTCAATCTTTATTGCCTCTGGTAACCATTTCACCATATATTTCATCCCCATTTCTTCCACGTTAAAATGCCCCATTTCAAAAATAACCTTTGTTTCTCCAGAAAGTGCTGCATCTCTAACGTAAGAAGCAACAGTATAATCACAAATTTCAAGTGGTACAATTACTTGAGCATTGACTGCGTTTTTGATTATTTCATCATCACCTTTTCCATTACAATGCTCAGCTATAAAAACATCTGATACTTTTCCATTTGTACTTCCAACAACTCGCATTCCTTTTATATCTAGCTTATCCATAAAAAAGTCAGCTAGCTTATTTATTTCAATTTCTGGGATATGGTACAACAGTGGCTTCATTGTATCTCCCACTACATATTTTTCCCATGCTAATTCTTTCATTAATCCATAATATATATAATCATTTCTGACACGTTCAGGCACCCATGGTTTTCCCTTACCATGCATCCTGTCATGGTTTCTGAAAACAACAATATTATTATCCTCTAAAAGCTTACGTTTCTTATCAAATGCAGATATACCTTCAAAGGTATCAAGAGAATATTCATCCCCATAATATAATGATTCGTGTGCAATGATTAAATTACATTTTTTTTCAATTGCTTCCCGAATTACTTCGTATGATGCATAGCAAGTTACTGCTATTCCTGTACATTCTGTGTCTGGGTTTCCACATTTAATAGTATCCCTTGTTTTAGGATTTTCATAAGGTTGATGCCATTCTATTAAATTATCAACAATTGCTTGTATCTTCATAATGATTATTCTCCAGACAAATCAAATATTTTTTTATTTAATGAAATTGCCATTTTTGCCATATCTATAGCCATTAGTGCCATAGCATAATGATCGTATGCGTGTACCATTAAAGCATTTACTTCCATATGATCTCCATCCGCTTCTTTTGCAAGTAAATCTGTCTGGCTTTTATGTGCTTCCTTTAGGCAATCCTTTGCTTCCTTTACTAAATTTTCTGCTTCGTCAAAAGCATTTTTATTTGCAGCATCAATTGCTTTCATTGCGTTATCCTGAGCATCTCCTGCGCTCATAATTATTTGGAAACTTACTTCATATGATTTTTCAATTCCTTCGCTCACTATTTCTCTCCTTTTTCAACAAATTTTTTATAACACTCTATAAAGTTTGAATATGTTGGATTTCCTACTATATTTTTTACAATTTTTGATTGCTTAATTATCTCTAATAAAAATGAAAAGAATTTATCATTGTTCTTGATAAAGTCATCTCTATATGAAGATAAAATCACAAGCTGAACTAATCCATCGTTCCAATCAACTGGTTTCTTTAGAATAGCAACTGCAATTATGTTTTCATCGCCTATAACTCCATTTGTGTGAGGTAATGCCACGTATTCAAACCTGGTAGCCTGCATGCTTTCTCGCTCCAACACCGATTGCAAAAAGTTATCGGGAAGCTTTTTCTCTTTGGAAATTCTTTGACATATTTGCTCCAATACATCCTGTCTATCCACCGCACAAATATCATTAAAAAATAGTTTTTCTGAAAACGGATAATCCTCTTTTTCATTTTTATCAATATCATTCAGCATATTACTAATACTGTTAATGTTTGAAACATCAAAAAAGGATTTAATCTTAAAAATCGGAATATCGTATTTTTCTTTGATTGGTACTGTAGAAAACACACAATCATATTCCTTCAAATTAATATTTGCTAACTCAAAAAAATTGCAGGTATCAATCCTATTTAATTGGTTGCTAAAGCTTTTCTCGAAATTTATCCTTAGCATCTGAGATGTAGCTCTTCCACTACTGCAAACAATCAAAATATTCTTTTTATCTGATGCCTTTAGATTATCAATCGCCATTTTGAAATGAAGCGCGTAATAGGAAATCTCATCATCCTTTAATTCACAATCAAATTTTTCTTCAATAGCCTTACATGCCCAAAGAGCCACATCATAAGCTCTAAAGTACTTTTGTTGAATTTCCTCCTTCAAAGGATTGTAACTTACTAAGTGAAACGAAATTCTCTTTAATAATGGTATAGTATGCATGCCCAAGGTAATTCTTAAGTCCAGGTTGTTCATAAAGTCATAATTAAATCTTTCCTTCACTCTATGAAACATGTCATCAATAATTTCCATTACCTCGTCATCAATGCTTTCCTCCTTTGCTATCTTCTTTGCAGACAAATGCATAATAATATAGCAAAGTTCTTCCACGTTAAAAGATATTCCATATTTACTATTTAAAATATGAGCTATTCTAGCTGCCAATGGTCTTTCATTCTCTTCCAGTAGCTTCTCCATCAGTATTTTATCGATATCCACTGGTCGGCCCATATTTATCCTTTTAATAGCTATATACAAATGCAGTGTTAGATTCTGAATTGTTAGATCGGTAAGTGCAAAATCATATTCCTTTGCACAATCAATTATTATCTTTCGGATGTCCTCTAACATATCCTTTTCTTCTTCAAAAAAGACCGGCCGCAACAATCCATTTTCTTCATCAACTCCTATTTCATTCATAAGAGTTTTAGTCAAAGCTACTCTGTAAGCAATTTCATCAGCCACTATTTTGCTTCCATAATGTGGTTTACTTTCAAGTGTAATTCCATATTTTTGAAAAAATTGCTTTACTTCCAGTAAATCCTTGTTGAATTGAGATTTCGAAATCATTAATTCATCAGCTAAATCATCTAGCTTGATGTAATCATCTGAATCCAAAAAAATCTTTATTAACTTACGTACACGATTCTTTTGACTAGTTAAACTTTCTATTTCAGCTAATCTTAATTTAGGTAAAATATTATCACGATACTCATAATACTTAGCAGCGTCATCTACGTATATACGATATCCATTGCCATACCCAGTTTTTCCTTCAATCCTAAAACCATTTTCTTCAAAAACACTTCTTAAGCTTCCTAATTGCTTTTGAAAAGTTGCCGCAGGAATCCCTAAAAGCTCTGAACACTTATCTTTGCTAAGTGGCATCTGAGAATTTTGTATACTATCTATTAAAATTAATATTTGCTCACTTGTCATAAGTTACACCTCTGGGTAAATTATACTGCAAGCTCACTACCAATTGACCTTAAATATTCTTGATATTCATTAGTGCCATAAATAGCATCTCTATGGTTAATAAGCTCAATTTTGTTATCAATAATCCATTTTTTTATTCGAGGATCACATAACATTTCAACATCCTTTACCCTTGGAATAGTGCAACTAGATTCAGCTAATACATAATCATCTAAGAATCCAGGATGCCTAGAAAACATATAAATCTTATCTTCTTCAAGTTTCACTTCCATTAACGCCTCTGCCGGATGATAATATGGAAAATCTTCTACCTTTAAAGACTTTATATGGTTAGTACCTTTTAATGTTAATTCAAATATGGAAAACTTTTTATACTTTTCTTGGCAAAATTTTTCTTTACCATCGTAGCCAATTCCTTGCAAAAAATCGTAATGAATTCCATATTCGTCACAGGCTTGTTCTATAGCTTTATTTAAAGTTGATGGGAAAGAATTCATGGCCCAAGTATCTGGTATTCTGCCTAAATACTTTTTACACCGTTCTAGTTGGGCCCGACACTCATTTATAGCTTCTTCAAAATCTATATCATTTGCCAATTTCCTATCTTTTCTCCATTTAAATCTACCGTTAGAATCAACCATGGATTTTACTTTATTAGCTGGTAGCACTGGCCGGCCCCAAAAATGGGTATGCCAGCCAATACTTAACCATGGATATTTTTTTAGATGCTCACAAGCATCCTCAAACCCAGGACAATCTAACATAAGATCAACGGATGTAGTTATTCCACTTTCTATTGTTTTATATGTTCCCTCATTGTGGGTATTTGTATATCCCACATCGTCGGCTCTTATTATTAGTTTCATAATATATATCCTATTTAATCTGTACCATTAGTCCGCTGAAGTAGCTATCTTCTTTCATAAATTTGTTTAGAAGCTTAACAACCTCCTCCTTGCTACTGTTAGATGAATCAAAGTTAACAGTAACACTATGTTCTTCTATGTTTATAACAGCAAACTTTTGGCCTACAACTTCCTTGTTATCAAATGCTTCAACAATTTTTTCTGGCTTTGCACATGTAATTGTAATAGTGTCATTAGAAGCATTCTGTCCAACAAGAGAATCATTTGTCTCTTTACCCATTTCTTCCTTAACATATTGTTTATCTAATGCCTTTACAAACGGGAAGTAAATGGCGCAACAAATTGCGAATAATACAATCCACCAGAACAATCCTACAAAGCCACCAAATTGTACAAATGCCAAAATAAAATATGGACAATTACGTATTTGGGTACCATTACAGTATGGAAGTAGGCCTGCCATATTTAAAGCATAAGTATAAAATACTGCCAGCGGATATGTAATAATTGTTGGAATAGCCATTAGAGGATTTAATACAGTTGGCAAACCAAAATTAATAGGCTCTGAAATACCAAATATTGCAGGTACAGCAGCCACCTTTGTAACACTCTTTGTTCTTTGAGAACGTCCTACAACAAAACACATAAAAATAAGTGGTAAAACACCTGGTGTAAGGAACAAGCCTGTTACAGCATGTGTCATCTGTTCTCCAGCTGCATATGCAGCCAAATTTCCTAATCTATTTTCAGCAAATAGAATATTTTTTATCTGGTAAGTAACTGCACCACCATGTATGCCTAACCACCACAAAGTCATAGAAACTGTCTCAATAATTGCTACTCCCCAAGGGCCTGATGTTACAACACTAAGTGGTTTTTGAAGTAATGTATAAAATGCATTAAATACACTTCCCCATGGAGTAAATGAAAAAACAAATCTAATAATTAAGAACAAAAATGCAACAATAAATGCTGGAATCAAAGATGAAAATGAATTTGCTACAAATGGTGGAACTGAATCTGGCATTTTAATAGTCCACTTCTTTTTATAGGCTGTTGTACATAATGCACCTACTCCAAATCCAACAAACAGTGCTATAAACATACCCTTAGCACCTGTGTATGTAAATGGAATTGATGTTACTGCCTCCCAACCTTCACCAACTACTTGATAAGGAACCAAAATCATAAACGCAAATAGTGAAATTAGTCCATTTACAACTGCATTCTTCTTATTTCCCTTTTCAACACAATAGTTGTAAGCTACGGCATAAACTAAATATACAGATATAAACTCTGTAGTATATTGAACAGGAATCTGTAGCAATACATCTAGGCCTGTAGCTGCTAACATATTTGTATATGCCTCTATTGGCAGACCTGCGATAAGTGCAAATATTGAACCAATCATCATAAATGGGAATATTTGCATAAATGAATGCTGAATTACATTTAATACTGTACTTCTTGAAATCTTACCAGCCCAATCAATAAGCTTGTCTTCAAATGTCTTTAACATTTTTTCTCCTCTTTCTCTACACAAATTTTATGCTTCAGCTAATTCTTCGGCAAACTTAAGAATCGCCTCGCCATTTACACTTCCATAATCTTCCTTGTTCATAACAGCAACCTTCGCATCAGTCCCTTCAAGTAATTCTTTTACCTGATCAAGTGCATGTGCAACCTGCGGTCCAACCAGAACAACATCTGGAGTCTCGTCTTCTTCATCTACTGAATTAATATCAGTTGCACTTATTTCATAGTCTTTTCCTTGGGCTGCAGCAGCCTTTTTCATAGCTGAAACAACAATACTTGTTGACATCCCCATTGAGCAACATAGTAGAATTTTTTTCATTCTATTAATCCACCTTTCTATAATTTTTCCTCGAGGTTTTTCATTGATATCAGTTTATATTTATTATTAGTATCTTTCCATTTACATTTTGGAATCAATATTGGGATATTCGTAGAAGTATATAACAAATCAAAAAAAGCTAGTGACGATATGAACAATTCACTAGCAAAATATCAGAATTATTAAATTTTGTTTCCGTCCACCAACCACTCCAGCATAATAATGCATAACCAATATTGCTTAAAATAATGGAGTATTTTATATAGCGAGCTACCATTCGCTAAACTAACGGACAATAGTAACTTTATACCAGTTTTGTGACGGCTGTGTGTTGTGTTTCTAAATAAATGTTTTAAAGACCAAGTTGCTATTTACAGTCCAGGTCTTTTTACAGAGGTCATGGACAAAATAATATCCAGAATTTAATCTATAAGCCTCTTTCGCGTTCTCCATTTTCCTGTTAAATAATAAATTGTTAATGCGATTGATGTTATATAAGTCCCCGAAACATAACCTATAAAATAACCATTGGTACCTAAATTTAGGAAGCTTCCTAATAACCACGTAAAGAAAATTCTTCCAACAAATGCATCCATAATTGCCATGGCCATTGAAAACTTCACAAAGCCGCTGGCGCTTACTATTGCATTTCCTCCTGGCATAAAAAACTTTGCTGGCATCTCACAGACTATACATAAAATGCAAAAAGTAGAAAATGCTATAACTGATTCATCGCTTGTAAACAATCTAAACATTCCTTTAGGTGCTAACAAATATGGTATTGCGAAAATTAAATTAGAAATAATACATAGCATAACCCCTGATTTATATGTCTTATCTACTCTATCCATGTTGCCCGCACCAATATTTTGCCCCATCATAGCAGTGCAGCCTAATCCTACTGCCTGAGTAAATATATTGGGAAAATTTCGAATTTTGTTGAAGGTTCCAAAAGCCGCTGATACCACTACACCTTGGGCGTTCATCATTTTATTAACAAATAAAAATGAGATATAAATTGCTGATGTTTGCAAAGCAATCGGTATTCCAAGTTTAATAATTGTAATGGCTATTTTCATGTCAAACGTGAACATGGTTTTATTTATAGTTATTAAAAATATATCCTGCTTTTTTATTAATAAATTTATAGAAAAGATAACTGAAATTACCTGTCCTATAATTGTAGCTAGTGCAGCTCCCGTTGCTCCCCAATCAAGGAATGCAACAAATATCAAATCCAATATAATATTACAAATCGAAGCAATTGCTATAAATATCATTGGATGCTTGCTGTCACCCATACCTCTAAATACAGCTGAAACCATATTATATAATCCTGTAAATAGTATGCCAAAGCAACATACAGTTACATAATGATGAGCATGAATAAAGGCCTCACTGGGGGTATTGAGCCATTGTAGAAAGCTATCACATCCGATAATCCCCACAATAGACATTAGTAAAGCTAAAAATATCATTAAATCAAATAATGTTCCTATTACCCTCTTTAAATTATTCTTATCATTTGCTCCCACATATTGAGATACTAGTATCTGCCCTGCTGTAGAAAAACCCACACACAAAAGAGCTATTAGTTCCATCAGTTGAGTTCCAACTGATAGAGCTGACAGCCCTTCTTTTCCAACCACATTACCTACAATAATCATATCAATAGTATTATAGGCTGTTTGCAAAAAAGTAGATATAACGAATGGAAATGAAAATCTAAGAAGTGTTTTAAATACATTGCCTTTTGTTAAATCAACTCTATCTGACATATTAAATATCAATCCTTCTTTGTAAATAATCCAAACAGCCAAGTCACAAAAATAACTACAAGCACTCCGTATACTGTAGAAATAACTCTAAATAACGCATATACGATACGTGCCTGACTAGATAATGTGACCGCTATAAGTACATAACTAATTGCTCCTATTCTACAATTCATATATGGGGCTTTGATAAGCTTACATAAAAACATAGTGAGTAGAACTCCAAGCATCAGAAGAACTACTGATAGCCACTGATTTCCAATAAGGCTGTCTATAGATACCACAACAAGTGCCGCTATCGCAGCCATGGCAGTCACCTTTATTCGCATCCAGCCAGCTCCTTTGCTTGCCCCTACATTATCCTGCACACAGAGCAAACAGGAAATAGCTGCTGTAGCCTTTTGAATAATGTCTAGCTGCATTTGACCATAATGAAATTTAATTCCTAGGGCATTTAAAATCGTAGATGTGAGTATACATAGCCCCACTGCAATTATTATTTTTATATCTAAAACATTTACTTCCAGCTTTGCTGGTTCCATTACTGGCTTCGCCATTTTTTACCTCTTTCTTTAATTCAAAATCTCAAGTGCTGTCTCAACAAATTTTTCTGCAGCTCCAGGCATAAGCATTGATGAAAGTGCCTCCCAGTGTAATTCGTTATAGGATTTTTTATCAGGCATATATTTCATGCCTCCGTTAATCATGGATGCATACACTGTATATTTGTACTTAGAGCCCCCAGACAGTTGCTTTCCTGTAATCACATTAATCTCTGGTTTCCCAGCCACAATTGCTACATTTCCCAGCACCAGTGTTCCAACAGAAACATCCTTCGTGCCTTCCGGTTCAAAAGTAAGCTCTTTATATGGATGCATAGGAATTCGTCCCTTGGTCTGCCATGTATAGCTTGTCTTTGAAATTTTCATTGAGTCACATTTATTCTCAAGCGCCACTTCCACAGACTCATCGAAAGCTTCAACCATCTTTTCTGCAATCTCTTCTGCAAATTCGATTCCATTTTTTACGCCTAAATCTACTGTTTCAATTTCCCCAGTCTCATTTTCTTTATCAAACCATGCAGTTTTTTCTGGAACTATATCTCCAGCCGCCCCTGTGATGTAAAGCACCGGACAACTATACTTTTCTTCAAGCTTCCTGCACATCATTCCTGGAGCATCTGCGGAAATCAGGCGATTTCCTGTATCCATCTCAGAATTATCAATAACGCAAGGCTTCATTCCAAAGCAAACCATGTGACAAAGGTAATTTCCAACTGAATCCTTAAAGCTTATGACAGTCATTTCATCATTTACTTCACCGTTATCGCCGTTTCCAATCCACCAGCCATTTTTAGTTTTAATATCCCTGTTTTTAACAATAGAACACTTTGATGTACCTACAAGCATTTTCGCTTCCTTTAGGTGACACGCTCCTTTCAAAGCATCAATAAGCGCAAAAAATATCGTATCCTCATATAGCTTTCTTTTAGACAATTCTTTGTCTCGTCTCTCCTGCTCTTCCTTAGAAAGCTTTATTTCTTCCCCACCTATTCCAATAAGTGGGCCCCCTGGCGCATGTGGAGTTGTAATTGCGTGAGTCATATGAATCCAAACATTTTCGTTTGAGGTATCCACTACATTTGCCACAGCAGTCCTCATTCTCTTTAAAAAATCGTCCCAAAGCATCACTATTTCCACTGAAACAATAGCGAACTTCACATCATTCTGTTCCAACACAAGAACACTAAGCTTTGGTAGGTCATGAATGCCTTTGAAACCCTCTATATTTAGAAGCTCACTTCCAAAATTAATTGTGGCATTGCCTGCTCCTATTTTCATTAGCCACCTCCCTCTATATAATTCAGGCCAGACTCAAAAATATGTAGCCTGGCCTACCAGCTAATTCACAGACCTAAACACATGCCCTTTATACACAAACATCTCTTTGCCATCATCTCCAAAACCGCCCTTTGGAATATCCTCTATGTGAGGCATTTGGCAGTCGTATACTCTGTGACCGTTATATGATTGCTGTTCACCTGGTGGATGTCCTCCTTTAGGTACGGCTTCACTGGATATCTCACCTGCCAATATCTTTTTTGCAGCCTCATAAAAAATATCAAATTCCTCTGCTGGCAAAATCTCAGGTCCACCGCAAAGAGTGTCAAAATCATTTCTATATGGAATAAGTGCATCCAACTTTTCCTTCCAAGCCTGCACACTTCCATTGTAGTTTTTCATGTTAGGCATAAATTCATCCCCAGAAAATAGAATCCTACGTTTCTTATCCAAAATGGCTATTCCATCTTCGGTGTGCTCACCTATCCTGAATATGATAAGCTCCCTGCCAGGAACAGAAATAATATCACCTGTGGTAACAACCTGTTTTTCATAGGAATCCTTGAAGAAATCCATCCCTTTAAAGCTTTCATAAGGAACTGAAACCAAATCCAAAGCTTCTGCCCCCATAAATGCTTTGTCAAAATAACAGTTATTTGCGCTATGATCAAAATGATGATGGGTATTTATAACCCAAGGTACGGGCTTGCCACATAGCTCTTCCAAAAATTCTCTTAAATTTCCAGCTCCATAACCCGTGTCAATGGCTATTCCAAATTCATCGCCCACCACCAAATAGTGGTAGTCCCCTGAACTCATTATTTGCCATGTATCCTCATAAAGCTTTGTCACTTCATAGTATGGCTCATCCATAGGAGTATAGCTTCCATCCTTGTGATGTATGAGGATGTCATGTTTTGAAGAAAAATCTACCAGCATCTTTAACCTCCTCTTTTTTGAGCAAACAACCAATCACGTATTGCTTCTATATGATATGCGCTTTGCCATGTACTCACATGATGTTCACCACCGTTTGAATGCCAACCGTCAGCAACAGTTTCCAGCTTAAATGGAGTAAAAATCACATTCGGTTTTTCCCTATAAATTTTTTCAGCAATATTTGCATATTCCTCATTTGAAAGATTATTCTCCATTACATATCTGGCAACCTTAGCTCCTGCTTTTTCCATACTGACACACATCTGATTCATTATAGGAAATGCCTTGGCGTCTCCCTGGGAGCATATCATCCAAAGCTTTTGCTTTTCTAGTCCATCAATCCCTCTCTCATCCCACTGACCTGCCACCAAAAGTGATGCAGCAAAAAAATCAGGGTAACGAACATTAAGGACTATTGAAGACATGCAGCCCATTGACTGACCTGTTGTATAAATCCTATCAGTATCGATACTATAAGTCTCAATCACATAATCCAAAGCTGCTTTAGCATCCTCTAATCTAGCATCCACATTCCAATCATCATCTACTATTGCAGGCATATCAAACTGAGGTGCAAAGATGAAGCATGGATGCTTCCTTTGCTCTTCTTCGCTGGCCCAAATAGTTGCTCCCACTCCCTGGGTGATTGCCAGCCTTGTTTCTTTACCGCATACTGCGGCGTCATGTATAAACTGTATTAATGGATACTTTTTATTTGGATCATAATCCCTCGGGATAAAAAGATTATATTTTTGTTTTCCATGTACCCCTTGAAGGAATAAATCTGCTAATTCATCATAGGATTTTTCAGAATCCATAAATTCATCCCATGGTGCAGCAACAGTGCCATCTTCAAAAGAAAATGGTTTACTTTGGATTACAGAAACTCTTACTTCATCTAAGGTTGCTGCTTCTTTTTTCCATGGATTTCCACCATGGAATACAAGTGCCGCCTCATCCTCAAGGCTTAAGCTAAGCAATACTTTATTGCCAGTTACCGTTATTTTTTCAATTGTTCTATTTTTAACTTCAAAGGTTTCTTTTGAAACCTCGTCTGCCTTTATAGCTTTTTCATATTCCAAAAGTGCTTCTATGCATTTTTGTCCCACAGGCGTCACACATGCAATCGCCGTGATATTTACTATGTTATTTTTATTCATAGTCATCCCCTTTAAACTTTGTGTCCATCCTGCAAGTCATAGAATAAGATGCTTTTCTCCCTCTGGAAGTATTGCACAATTCTTTTCTGTAAAATAATCTATTTTCTTATTAATCAAATACATAAAAAAGGTACATAGAGCACTTAGAAGTACACCACTTGCTAAAAGCAGCTCCTTTAATACGCTTTCCACTCCAAAGAAACAATTCAAGCCAATCAATATTGCCGTCATAAGAAGCATCACTGATGAAAAAAGCGAAAACTTATCCACTCTATTTGTGCTTGAATATTGCTCCCACCAAGTCATTTTTCTTTTTAAAGAAACAAAACCTATAGTGGAAGCAACAAGCAAGAAAAGAAGAATGACAGAAATAAATCCTGGTATCGCCACTATACGAGAAAGGTTTCCTTCAAAGCCGCTTCTTGTCATAACAAAGCAGTAAAAAATTGCGGCGAAGAAAGCCAATATCAGCATCAAAGCTTTCACCTGTAACCATTGTCTTTTTGTAAGCTTTTGCACATACCAATCTTCAGTGTATATTCGTTGGATGGAATACTTACCATTTGGTTTTTCCACTCTTACCTCAGTATATCCATGAAAATACTGATGGTAATGAACGTTATGTCTAAACCCGGATTCAGCTGTATCCCCCAGACTACTTTCAAGCTTCCAGTTCGATTTTACGCCATATATATCATTTCCAACCTTTTGTGCCCTAAACATATCTTTACCTTTTAATCATTTATTTCCTTAACTCTACAACAAGAAACAAAATGTCCCTTTTCAACCTCAATTAATTCCTGAGGCTCCTTACATTTGTCACAAGCGTATGGACAACGTGCTGCAAATCTACAACCGGGTGCTGGATTAATAGCAGATGTAATTTCACCCTTCAGCTGTACTCTCTGCATTGGATGATCCAAATCAATTGATGGAATTGCTGATAAAAGAGCCTTTGTATATGGATGTAAAGGTCTAAGGAATAGCTCTCTAGAAGGAGCTGTCTCTACCAGCTGTCCCAAATACATAACGCAAATGTCATCAGATATATGTCTTACAACTGAAAGGTCATGTGTAACAAACATGTAGGTAAGCTGCATCTTTTCCTGTAAATCCATAAGCAGATTTAGTACCTGCGCCTGGATTGATACATCCAGTGCTGATACTGGCTCATC
This sequence comes from Pseudobutyrivibrio ruminis, assembly GCA_015057305.1. GTDB lineage: Bacteria > Bacillota > Clostridia > Lachnospirales > Lachnospiraceae > Pseudobutyrivibrio > Pseudobutyrivibrio ruminis_F. The sequence continues at coordinate 60,915 of SVES01000004.1, forward strand.
GCACATGATGAACTGTGGATTAAGTGCAAGTGCTCTTGCAATACCAACACGCTGTCTTCTACCTCCGTCCATTTCATGGGGATAAGCCAGTCTAAGTCGCTCCTCAATTCCTACCAAATCCATTAACTCTTCGGTTCTCTCTGTAATTTCTTTCTTTGAAAATCTATGAGTCTCTTGAAGTGGTTCTCTAATCGTTGACTCTACAGAAGAACGTGGATTTAAGCTTGAATATGGGTCTTGAAAAACGATGCTTACCTTTTCCCTAAGCTTTCTTAAATCCTTACCTTTGGCATATGTAATATCTTCTCCATCAAGTCTTACTGTACCCTCTGTAGCATCCAAAAGTCTTATGATAGTACGACCCAATGTACTTTTTCCGCAGCCAGATTCACCTACCACACCCATGGTATGTCCTTTTTCAATAGAAAGGGTAATATCATCTACTGCATGATTGACGCCAGCTCCAACATTAAAATATTTTTTTAAGTGTTCAACCTCTAGTAATGCCATGTTTTACCCCTCCTTCCTTATTTCATGACAGCGCACAAAATGTCCTGCCTCTACTTCCACCATTTCAGGTGATTCTTTGGATTTTGTGCAAGCTTCTGCCATAGGACATCTTGGACAGAATTTGCAGCCCTCTGGTAAATGGGTAGGATCTGGTGGTAGTCCTTTGATTGGACTTAATCTTTTTGAATCATCATCCAGCTTTGGAAGAGAACCAAATAATCCTAAGGTATATGGATGAAGTGGATTCCTGAAAATATGCTCTTTTGTTCCACTTTCCACTATCTCTCCTGCATAAATAACCGCAACCTTATCACAGGTCTCAGCTACTACACCTAGATCATGTGTTATCAAAATCATTGATGTGTTAAACTTGTCCTTGAGAGCCTTAATCATCTCCAAAACCTGAGCCTGAATGGTAACATCAAGTGCTGTAGTAGGTTCATCAGCAAGCAATAATTCTGGATTGCATGCAAGAGCCATTGCAATTACCACTCTCTGCTTCATTCCTCCTGAAAATTGATGTGGATAATCATTAAATCGTAAAGACGATATTCCTACCATTTCAAGCATTTCAATTGTTCTTTTAGCCGCTTCATCTCTTGAAATATTATTGTGCTGTAAAACAACCTCATTTATTTGCTCGCCAACAGTCATAGTTGGGTTTAAGGCGGTCATAGGGTCCTGGAAAATCATGGCAATTTTATTTCCACGGATTTTCTGCATTTCCTTTTCAGATAGCTTTAGTAAATTGCTGCCATCTAATTCAATTTCACCTTGTTTTATAGTTGCCGGTGGACTTTGAAGAATTCTAAGAATAGCCTTCGCAATAGTACTTTTTCCAGCACCAGTCTCACCAACCAAACCTATGGTTTCACCCTTTTTTAAATCTAAATCTACTCCGTTTACTGCCTGAACAATTTCTCCACCAGAGGAATATTCAACCACCAAATCGCGGATAGATAAATAATTCTCACTCATTTTACTTTCTCCTCTGATCAATCTTTTAGTCTTGGATCCATTGCATCACGGAGTCCATCACCAAGCATGTTGATTGCAAGTACAGTAATAAGAATTGCTACACCTGGCCAAATCATCATGTGTGGATATTTCATAATGTAATCTCTTGCTGCCGAACACATTGCACCCCACTCTGCTGCTGGTGGCTGTATTCCAAGTCCAATGTATGAAAGTCCTGCTGCCGACATCATTGTTGCACCAATCTGGCCTGTAGTTCCAACGATTGTAGGTGCGATTATATTTGGCATCATATGCTTGTACATAATCTTCATTTTTGAACAGTTCATGGCCTTTGCTGCCTCTAGATATTCCATTTCACGCTCTTTAAGTGCCATTGCTCTTGTACCTCTGATTGAGCCTGGAATACCACCAACTGTAAGAGCGAGTACCGTATATCCGAAGCCAGAACCAAGAGAGGCAGAAATAATAATTGCAAGAAGTGTAGCTGGAATAGCCATCCACACATCACATATTCGCATTACTATATTGTCTACCTGTCCTCCAAAATATCCCACCATGGTGCCAAAGAATACACCAAAGAACATTCCAATAACTGCACAGATAAGTCCTAAAGACAAAGAGTATCTTCCACCATAGATTATGCGGCTAAAAATATCTCGTCCTAGGTTGTCACAGCCCATAATATGCGCTGCACTAGGTGTTTGATTAAGTGCCGAATAGTCCATGTAGTTTGGATCATAAGGCGCAACAAGTGGTGCAAATATGGCTGCAATGGCAATAACGATAAGCACAATCAAGCCGCCCATTGCCACCTTATTTTTCTTTAACCGTCCCATTATTTGAGATAATTGGGTTTGCTTTTTCTTGGGAGTATTTGCCATCTTACTTTCCTCCCTTCTTCTTTGAGCCATAATTTATGTATTGAGCTTTGATTCTTGGATCAAGATATGCATAGAACAAATCTACTAAAAGTGTAATGACCGCAGAAAACAGAGCCAAAATAAGTACCGAACCTCTGATTACCGGATAGTCTCTACTGGTAACTCCTGTAAGCAAATACTGTCCAATTCCTGGGAATGAAAATACCTGCTCAATTACTACAGTTCCACCAACTACCATTGCAAGCTGCATACCAAGAGCATTTACTACTGGAATAAGGGCATTTGGAAGCATATGCTTATAAATAACTACTCTCTCAGAAAGTCCCTTTGCTCTGGCAGTTGTTACAAAATCCGCTCTGATTGTCTCAAGTACAGCAGAACGTGTCATTCTGGCATTCATTGCGATTCCTGAAAGTGAATTTGCAAGCACTGGCATAACCCAGTAGCTGATTCCACCTACACCATAAGGTGGGAGCCAACCCATTTTTACAGAAAAAAGTACAACCATCATTAGAGCCAGCCAAAACTGTGGTACTGATATAAATACCATGGCCATAATTAGTAACCCCTGATCCTGAAAGCTGTTTCTGTGAATTGCAGCATTTACTCCAAGTGGAATGCCAATGATAATATTTAAAAGCATCGATATAAGACCAAGGCCTAAGGTTCTAGGCAAACGTGCTGCAAATTCTGATATAACTGGTGTTCCAAATACGTAAGACTCGCCAAAATCAAATCTTAAAAATACATCTCTTAGATAAGTTCCCAATTGAACTAAAAATGGTCTATCTAATCCCATTATTTCTCGTTGTCGCTCTATGTCTGCTTGAGTAGCACCAGAGCCAAGCACGATTTGGGCCGGGTCGCCTGGTACAAACCAGAGGATAACAAAGATTACTACGGCCACACTAAGCATTATTACAATTAGCCATAGAATTCTTTTTAATATGTATTTCCACATTACTTAGTCCTCTCTTTTACAAAAAATGGGGACCTAAGCGAACTGACTTAGGTTCCCTTGATACTTCTTTTTATAAAACTACTGTGCGCTGAAGCAGCATGCTCCAGGAAGGAATGTAAGCTTATCGCCCTGACATACATATACACAATCTGCTGGTACTATGTTGTAATTGTTTCCAGCGTATACACCCATGGTGTAAGCATTCTCTGCTGCCATTTCCCACCATGCCTGCATATTTTCAGCTGTATGTCCATCTTCTGTATTGCAAAGGTTTAACAAATCATTCCATTCATCATCAACAATATGTGTTGTTGTTTCTGTTCCACTAGATGAGTTGTTATAAGAAAAGTCATGAGCCCATGCCTGCACATTATAATCACCAGCCATCATTCCAAAATACATATCCCATGCACTTGGGTCGGCAAGTGTTGTGTTTCCTGTAGCTGCGTCTACCTGAAGAAGCTCTGCATTAATTCCAAATGCTGCAAGCTGTGCCGCAATGATTGTTGCGGTATCTGCAAACTCTGGGTTAACCATGATAACCAAACTTTCTCCGTTGTAGCTAGAAGCATCCAAATAGCTTTGTACAAGCTCTGCATCTACTGAAGTCTTTGAATTGTAATTATCAAGTGACTCCCAATCTACCATTGTGTAATCGCTATAATAATCATTTGCATAGGCATAAAGTCTTGTGTATGCTCCACCTAACGCTGTAATGATTCCGTCCTGATCTATTGCATTGTATACAGCAAGTCTTAGGTTTTTATCTCCCATTGGAGACTGGCTGCTGCCATTAGCATCTAGATAATATATAAACTTTTGAGAGTATGCCTGAACCTTTACAAGATCTGCATATTTTCCACCATCAACAAATTCTGTTAGTGAATCGTATGCCATATCCTGAACCATGTCCACACTTCCTGTAGCTACAGCATTTTCTCTTTGAGCATTTTCTGAAATAAACTGATAAGTAATAGTTCTTACATTTGCCTGCTGCTCCTGATGACGAAGACTTTCATCTGTCTGCCAATAATCATCATTCTTTTCAATAACAAGTGATGAACCTGAGCTATAGCTTACAAACTTGTAAGGTCCTGTTCCCACCATATCATTTGCTAGCTTTGAAGATGATGCATTAAATGAATCCTCATCTATGATAAAGCAACGTGCAAAGAAGTTATCAAACCAACCAAGGTTAGACTGTTCCTTTGTAAATTCAAACTGAACTGTTGAATCGTCTACGGCTGTGGCCTCTACAAAGTCATCCCAGCCAGAGGTTGTCTGATTATTGAACTGATAATTGTAAGAGAACGCTACATCATCTGCTGTAACAGCATTTCCATTGTGATCTTTGATGTAATCATAAATGTAAATTGTGTAAACCCCTGTTCCATCCTCATGATCACAGCCTGGTTCAAAATCGCCCTTGCTTTCATCTGCAAGAATTCCGTATCTTTCTCCATCTGCAGTAACTTCATAAAGCATTTCATATACTTCATAGTTACCAGGAATATCATTGTTGGTTCCCCAAGGCTCAAGTGTTGTTGCAGCCTGCCAAGCAATATTGATACTTTCTCTTTCAACAGAATTATCAATGTTCGCTTTATCTGTAAGGTCTGCAGAATTTGAAACATCTGCTACAGATTGCATTGCCTCGCTTTGTTCTGCTGTTCCTTGAGAACTATCGCTAGACGAGCTAGAACCGCCACAGGCTGTTAAGCTTGCTGCAAGTGTTGCAGCCATAATTACTGAAACAATTTTCTTTTTCATCTTTTAATCTCCTTCTCCGGTGCATTTACTTTATTCCCCCGGTTCTTGTTTAAATAATAATTTTTCTCAAAGAGTGCTTCAAACTAAAAAAAGGAGTGCTTTATTCACTTTTTGAATAAAGCACTCCCTACTTCTCGATTTACAATTAAAATTTTTCCATTATATCTTTATAAGTCTGCCAAGTCATTGCCTTGGATGAGCCATTTATAACGTAGTCTTCGTTATCCGTATCTATATAAATATAGGCTCCTTGTGATTCATCACCTATCATAGTATATTCAGTATTTATGGTATCCAAATCCTCTACATATTCCACATTCTCCACGTCTTGAAGCTGGATAAATAGGGCTTCCCCATTTTCTAGAGTGATTCCTATTTTTTCATCATCCACACCTATAATGTTTGAGGCTTCTCCGCTTCCATTTGCAAACCTGTATATTGTAAATATCACTATAACTGCAATAGCTATTGCGAAATTAATCCAGCTTCGTCTTCTAATCTGATCCATTTTTGTCTCCTTTTTATTTTTATTCTTGCATCATTTTTTGTTTTGTGCATAATCTAATTATATATAGCTTTATTCACTTTTTGCAAGAATCTTTTAGGAGTATTTATGCTTGATATGATTTTATACCATAGCGAATTTATCACGCTATGCGAAACTGGCAATCTTTACGATGCCGCGGACAGATTATTTATTTCCGAATCAAATCTAATGAAACACATGAGAAATTTAGAGGATGCTGTGGAGCACAAAATCTTTCAGAAATGTTCTAATCACGTGGAGCTCACTGAATTTGGAACCATGTACCTTGCATACGCTTATAAATATAAGGCACTAGACAAGGAAGTCAGTCAAAAAATTGCAGAATATGATTCCAGAAATAAGTCTGTTGTTAAAATTGCAGTGTCTCGCAGTATGAACTGCGACCACATTGTAAATATGCTGTCAGATCATTTTGCTGATAGACACCCAGAATATTCTATTTCACCAGGAGAGTTTTCCCGCACGGTAAATCTTCATAAGACCTTTGAAATGGGATATGAGTTGTCTTTCGCAATAGGATCATCTCCTACAGATGTGAATTATCATACATATCAATGGTCAACTGATAGACTTATTGCTATTTTACCATTGAATCATCCCCTTGCAAATAGAAAGAGCTTGTCTCTTACAGAACTTTCATCAGATAAATTCATTCTTTTTCCAGAGGGAACCTTTTTAAATCACTATTGTCTTTCTCTATGTGAAAAAGCCGGCTTCAAGCCAATGGTGGATTTTACAATACACGGAACAAGAAATCTTGTAGAGCTGGTGGATGCAGGGCTAGGTGTTTCACTTACCACATCAAGTGATGCATTGACAATAAAAAAGCATAATGTGGCCATGGTTGAAATCGATCCAGTACCCTTAGTTTACTTAAACTTATATCACAGAAAGGATGTACCCCTTTCAAAGCCTGCGCAATGCTTCTTAGATTTTGCAATTGATATACATGAAAATCACAGTGATGATATCCCTTATCAGGGACCGGAGGGTGAAGTTGGAAACGTCTATTTTAAATGAATTTTTAGTATTAGAAGAAACAAACAGTTTTTCAAAGGCAGCAAAACAGCTTCGAATCAGTCAGGCTACTCTCTCTCGCCACATTAAGCAACTTGAGGATGAGTTTGACGTTGTTTTGTTCGAGCGAACCACGCAAAAAATGAAGCTCACCTCATTTGGTGAAGCTCTTGTAGGCTACGCTCGAATTATGCTTGAATCAGAACGTTCCTTTAAGCGTGAGGTAGAAAAAATCAAATTTAAAAGCTCTAACCATCTAACTATAGGCTGCATAGATTCACCCTTTTATTATGGTATTACAAGTGATTTAGCCAATTTCAAAAAAGAAAATCCTAATGCAACATTAGAGGTAGTAATTCATTCAGTCGATGAACTTATTAACGATTTAAAACTTGGAAATATCGACGTGGCATTTATTAGAAATATAGAAAATGTTGCAGATGAATTCGATTCAACCTTTTACAAAAAGGACTATATGAACATTGCTGTCCCTTCCGAGCATCCACTTGCAAACTCCTCTACCGTTTCAATAAAGGATTTCAACAATGATACTTTTTATAAAAGATATGCCAAGGGCTCCTATATGGACAAATTATTTAGGCGATTGACCTCCACCGCAGGTTTTACTCCTAAGATTTCTGCAAGTAGCGGAAGCTGGGAGGATTCTGTAATAAATGAACCAAACACGGTCACACTGTGCAACGGTGCATTGGCAGAAACCTTTCGTGGTAATGTCCATGTTAAGGTGCTGGATCTCGAAGAAATGCCGGAGGTAAGTATTTATCTAGTGGCATTAAAAAACACCTCCAGATCAAATATTGCTGAAAAATTTCTTAATTTTGTAAAAGCCGGCTAATGCTGGCTTTTACAGGTTGTCTCTATTAATTTACGGCAATGCCCCATCAGTCATGTATCCAAGGACTCCGGAATCAGTTACCACCATATGGTTCATTGGTGCAGTTGTAGCATTTCTAAATGCAGTAATCGGATAACCAAAAGTTTCATTTGAAATTCCAATGGATCTGCCTCTGCAATTGACAAAGCATTGTCCACAGTTCTGACAATTTTCAGGATATGCAATAACCGATTTGTGTGCCTTCTCATCAAAGTAAAAAACATCCAAAGGACAAATATCGACGCAGTTTTTGCATCCAATACATTTTCCTAAATCTAGTCTTACTACACTCATGCTATCTTCCTCCTTTCTTGAAACCTTCCACCGGAGTAAAACCCTTTGCCTGGGGCTCTTTTGGAAAATAATAGCCATATCGTTTATCATAGGCCTGATTTAAATCTCCCGTCCATTCTTCTGGAATAGGTTCCTTTTCAATCTGCATTTGTCCATTGCTATCTTTTTTGATAACTACATAACAGAGAAAATTACTATCGTCTCTGTAAGGATAATCCTCACGATATGTGTTTCCTCTACTTTCTTTTCTAAAAAGCGCTGCACTCAGCTTTAGCTGAGCTGACAAAACCTTGTGCTTCATCTCTATACAAAGTCTTAAATCATGACTTGTCGGTGCACAAAGATTAGGGATGACATGTTCACTCATATATTTTACTTGAGTAAGTGCTGCTTCAAGTGTTGCCTCACTTTTCACTGTACTCACCCAATAAGGAGCCATAATGGAATGCAATACATCTCTTGCCCAATTTGCATCAAATCCCTTATCTCTTGTAGTAGGCTCTAAAATTTCTTTTGTCATTTTTTCAATATAATCATCTGAGGCTTTAGAAAGTTTTACACCTTTGGAAAATTCACCTGCTGCGCCACCTGCATGATAACCATCAATAGACGTAAAGCATGATGTAAAGCCTACACCACATGGATATGCCGCACCTGATGGAGCAGTTGCATGTATTCCATCACCTGCAACATAAAGCCCTGCAATTTCAGTTTTTCCTTCACTGTCATACATTCCACAAAAAACTCCAGAGGTCAAATGACAACACATTCCAGTGGCTGCCCCTGCAAGTACACTTGCAGCGACAGGTGTGCTTTTCTTTCCACTTCTAACCTCATCCGGATCTTCCTCATAGCATCTGGATGCACCTCTTCTGGTAAAATCTGCACCAGCTACATCCTGGATTTCACTACCATCTCCAGAATTTATTCCATATACAGCCTTTTTTACTCTGCCCATAACCATAATATTGCCTTTGTTATCAGCATATTTATTTTTGTTTTCGTTGGTTACGTCTCCACCGCATAGCCAAATATTTTCAAGATATTGCCAATGATTATCCAAAAAAACATTTCCCGGTCCCTGTGAGGATGTGTTGTGAAAATCTTCAAACTCCTTTCCTGCAATAGGTAAACCTAGATTATAAGCTATGTATTCACCATCAAAAGTATCACTACCTACCGGATAGCCTGTAGGCTTGTAGCTACCACCTCCTGTAGCAAGGACAACAGACTTGGCATTTATTCTAATTATCTGTCCACTTGGCACATGAAATGCCATAACCCCAGATAATTTATTATTTTCTACAATAACATCAACAACCATGGTATGTTCTAAATAAGGAATTTCGTAATCATTTAGCACCTTAATCCATTTTTTATGTCTGTCAAAATTATCAAAGGTTTCTCTATAACCTACAAAGTCTTCCCTCTCAAAATAATCTCCTGCCTCTCTGGCACCTGGATACTGAGAAAGTATTCCCCACTTTGTTAATCTTTCATATACACTTTTAGATTCATTTATCCACATATCATACCAGTGAAGATTGCTAATATAGTCTCCTCCTCGCATCATTGCCGCTCTAAACGCATCAGCATTATCTCTATCCGGGTCAAACCATCTGAAGCTAGATGGCCAAGGCGATAATCCGGAATAACCCGGCTTTCCTTTATCTATAACAAGAACATCCACGCCTTTTTCTTTTGCTGCCGCAGCAGCATTTAATCCTGCAAAGCCTGCACCTACAACAACTACATCTGTATTATATTCGCTCTCATAGGGACTACTCACAGCATCTGGTCTACGCAGCTCTAGAGTTCTCGGTTTATTTAATTCACTCATCCTATTACCTCCTCATGTCTGGCTTTTGTATTTATCCATGTGATGACATCTCCTGTTAAGTCATTTTTTCCTACCACAATGGCTCCTTCTAATCCACCATTTACAAACCAATAGGTCTGCCTGCTTTCATCCACATCATCCACTATATTAAGTTTTTTGTATGAAACATCAGGATTTTTACCTGCATCACCCAATGAGAAAACAGTTGTCCCAAAGCCTTCAAAGGACATTCCCATATTGCTTGCTTCATAGTTTATTTTTTCCCCAGCTGCGTTGGCTCCGGCTACTCTTCCTTGAGCCAATGCTTCCTGCCACAGCTGAAAATTCACGTCAGCAAATTGAGCACAGTCTCCGCATGCATATATATGCTCCTTATTTGTTTTCATATGCTCATCTACAACAATTGAACGTTTAACCTCTATTCCGGCTTCATAAGCCAAATCATTATTTCCTCTGTTGCCACAAGAAATCAGTACAATTTCCGCTTCAAAAACTCTTCCGTCAGAGATTTTTACGCCCGTAACCGAATCTTTTCCTGTGATTTCCTCAATAGTAACTCCCTCATAGCAATCAACTCCAAAGGATTTCATCTTATTTCTGACAAACTCTGCTGTGCTTCCATCCACCTGTCTTCCTATAATCTGAGGAGCTGCCTCTAACACAGTCACTGTAACACCTCTTCTCATAATCTCACTGGCTGCTTCAAGACCTAAAACACCACCGCCAATAACAACTGCTGATTTTGCAATTTTAAGTTTTTCAATAAGACCTTTGCTATCGTCAAAATGTCTTATAGTAAAAACTCCTTCTTTTTCACAGCCCTTAAAAGGAGGCAGGAAACATTCCGCTCCAGCGGCATATATGAGTTCATCATAATTAAAGGTTAGATTGTTATTATCGATAGTTTTAGCATTAACTATCCTTGCATCAGCATCAAGCTTTGTGGCCTCACAGCCTATGCGAATGTCTATTTTCTTATCCGCATACCAAGCTTCATCATGTATAAAAAGCTCAGGTGGCGCTTCATCTATCAAATTCAAATTCTTGGTAAGCATTGGACGATTTATCGGATAATATTTTTCTTTGGTAATAATAATAATTTTTCCTGTTTCATCCCTTAACCTGATAGCTTCGGCGGCTGCCACGGCAGCCACTCCGCCTCCTATAATTAAATAAGTTTTATTTGTATCATTTTTAAAATCTGATTCATCCTGGTCAGCAGGCACGCATTGGTCTAGTCCTACTCCACATACAGGGCAAATACCAAGTGACGCATCAAATATTTCGCCACATACAAGACACTTCACAAGCTTTGGTCTTCTTTCATTTGGTATTCCTCTAACTATACAGCTAATATCATACCCATATTCATAGGCCGCCTTAAGACCATCCTCAGACAAAATACCAGAAGCAATATGCCTTGCCGTAGTAATATCCATCCCTAGCCATTCAAGTCTCTGATAAAGGCTTTCTGTATATACTCCGTCTGGTTTCCCATTTCCAAATACGCTGCATTTAATGCCATTAACATCTTTATTTTTAAGAGATGTGGCTATATCCCATATTCTTTTAGATACATCTCCACCAATGTCGCTTGCCCCAAACAAATAGAAATCTGCCTTTTGTATATTATTTATAGCCTCGAGCCTCGACATACTTTCCAAATCTATTTTAACCACCTGTATTTTTATTGGATTGCTTTCATCTTCATTGATGCCCTTTTCGATTTCATTCGCTAAGTCTCTAGTGTATCCCATACCATCTGATATGATTGCTACGCGCTTTACCTTGCTATCAAAAACAGGCTTATTATTTTCGATGCATTCAAAAAGCCTGGAGATATCACTATTCCAAATCGGTCCAAAGGAAGGACAGATCATACGAATTGACTCATTTTCACAGAGCTTCTTTGCTTCTTCATATACAGTTTGCCGCCCATTAAAATCCACATCAACTGCATAGCTTTCAATTCCACGTTTTAATATTGTTTTGTTGTAAGCCTTCTCATTTTCAAATAAATCTTCAGATGTAGAATATTCCGTTGCAAAATAGCTACCAAAAATGTCAGAAGTAAAAAGAGCAGCCTCATCTTTATCAACTACATATAAGGATTTATGCCATGCCATTCCTGAAATCAGTCTAAAATCTAGCAAGCGTTCTCCTAATTGAAGTACTCTCTTTTCCCTGATTTCTATGTATTTGCATTCATTTCCCAAGTATTCCCTAAGCTGTAGCAGACATTTACTAGTAGCGATTATAGTAAATTTTGCACCTTCTGTTATGAGACGTTTTGCAACCTCTCTATCATATTCATTTCCAAAAACTATCAGATACCGCAGCTTATCTATATCTGTAATTTCTCTTATTTTATCCACCCATCTATCAAGATGCTTAAGTGGAGGAGTTCCAATTAAAGCATAGCCATCTCCTATGCTTAAAATGTATGTACTATACATAACGCCATTGTCTGTATAGGAATTTTTCCTGAAACCAACTATTTCCTCATCGGAAATTCCCACATGCCACAATACTTCAGAAATTTTCTTTGTTATTACTTCTTTCATCTCTTCCCCCTATACCTACCTATAAATTAAATGCTAACGTATCTTATCTTCTGTAAACATTATACGTTTTCCTGCATATTCCAAAAAACGCAAATTTGTTGGTTTGGGTCCCTTTTTTCCCATTCCTCCATCTCCTGGGTGTGGAATCATTCTATCATAGATAAGTTTACCGTCTTCTGTTCTTTCTTCTTTAAATACCATTGGATGACCTTCTTCCTTTTCACCCAGATTTCCACTCAAAATTTCATTTGCACATTTTAAATAATCTTCTAAAAGGGTGACATCAAAGACTCCGCCTCCTGCACAAATATAATCAAAATCATCCTTTCTTGAAAGTAACTTATTTAGATAATCAGAAAAATCCTTTACTGTGGCACTGCGTAGGGCTTTTCCATGTACCATAAATTCGTCCCCAGTAAAAACGACTCTGTCCTCTTTATCTAAAATAGCTATCCCATCGTCAGTATGATCTGGAATCTCAAAAAATTCAAAGGCTTTATCATCCAGAAAATAAATATCACCTTCTGCAACAGCGACTCTTTCATAATCTGTTATAAACTCAATTCCCTCAAAGCTCTTAAATGGAATTGTTGCAAGTGGAATAGCCTTCTTATGCATATAAGCTTTATCAAAATACCCGTTATTAGCCGTATGATCAAAATGATTATGAGTGTTGATAACATCTGGCACTGGCATGCCTATTAAATTTTCTTCATATTCTCTTATATTTCCAGCTCCATATCCAGTATCAATTGCTACACCTTTTGTTTCGCCTTTGACAACATATGAGTAGTCGCCACTGCTGAGGATTTTATATACATTATCTGTAACCTTTTCTGCTTTAAAATATGGTTCATCCATAGGTGAATAAGAACCATCCTCATTTTTTATAAGTATGTCATGCTTACATGACCAATCAATTTCTTTTTTCCCCATTCTTTTCTCCTCAATATTAATATTAGGAGGCAAATTAGCAATCGCCCCCTAATTTAACTTATACTTTATTTATGCTGAGTAAACAGCCAATCTCTTAATGCTTCAATGTTATACACAACTGGCCAGGTACACATGTGATTACTGTGACCATTTGGCTCCTCATCATCTGGAACAACTGTATCCTTTTCAAAAATTGTATATCTAATGTTGTGCCCGTCCTTCGCAGCTTCTTCGAATCTACTATTCAAAGTCGAATACTCTTCTTTTGCGTTCCAATAATATCTTCCTATAACAGCACCATTGTCTTCCATTGCTTTTGTTATAGCGTTCATTCCCGGAAATGCCTTCTCGTCATTTTCTGAAATGCATATCCAAAAGTTCTTTTTATAAAGCTTACCCATTTTTTCTGGATCCCACTGACCAGCTACAAGAAGCGACGCTGCAAATAGCTCAGGATATCTGATATTTAATTCACAAGATGTCATGCAGCCCATAGACTGTCCTGTTACATAGATTCTGTCTGTGTCTACAGGATATTCATTTAATACATGTGTAAGAACATTGTATACTTGCTCGACGCCTCGTTCATTAATGGTAAAATCATCCCTGGTAAATGGACCTGGCAAGTTATACTGAATTCCAAGAACAAATGCCGGATGACGCTTTTGGTCCTCATCTGAGGCAAAATTTATTGCACCATTTCCCTGCTCCAAACAAATATAAGAAGTGTCTCCGCCTCCTGTCGCATCAGGAATAAACATAACAAGAGGATATTTTTTACCAGCCTCAATCTTTGGTACGTAAAGAGCATAATGCATTCCATCAAATGACAAATGCTTAAACTCATCTACCATCTCCTGACATACTCCTGTTGTACGAACTGGACCAAATTTATTTATTACCGTTCCGTCTGAAGCTTTTATGTCCTTATTTTGAGATATATCAAAGTAAATAGCTCTCCTGGTTGAATTAAGACCTTTTCTTCCAAAAATATCCGGTCCTTTCTTTGGAGGCATCGGAGGCTTTGGCGCCCCATTAGGTTCTCCTATCATCCCCTTTGGTGGATGTTTAGGCATTTTTCTTCCTAACAAGGTTTTGTCTCTTTTTCTATCAACCTTAATTTTTACAACCACATAACAGCCCTTTTCTGCTGGTTTACCCGGCTTTTCTTCATCAGTAACGTATACCTCACTTACTTCTCTGTTTGATATAGAATAGTCCTCAGCAGTAACCGATTTTGCATCAATTAACTTATTATACTTTAATATAACCCCGGTCATTTTTTGTCCATCAGGGAAGCATTCTGTAATAGTTTTTGACTCAGCAACATCAGCAGGTAAAGTATTTTGTAAAACATCAAGCTCTTTTGATACTACCTCTACAAACTTTTCAGCTGCACCTGGCTGGAAAAATGAACTTTGCGCTTCGAAGGTATTACGCTCGTAAGCCAGCTTATTTGGCATATACTTTTGTCCACCATTCACCATACAAATCAGTATTGTGTGAGAAAAAGGAGATGCTGACAAAAGTTCTTTCTCTGTCTGACAACATACCTCCGGTTTCTCTGCAACAAATACTGCATCACCTAGAGTGAATATTTCTGCTCCAATAGTATCATCGCCATCATCTTGGAGGGGTTCAGCTGGTCTAGGTGCCATTGGGGCTCTTGCCTTCTTCTTCCATTCAAAGGAAACTTTTCCAAATCTGATTTCATCATTACAATCTGAGCACTTAATGTTTTCAGCAATAGATAGTGCATCCTCGCCCATCTGCTTTCCATATTTACTTACAAATTCCAGACCCTTTTCTACAGGTAGCTCAACAAATTCAGGTCTCTGTCCTACACCAACTGCCTTTTCCATGAAAGCTGTTTCTTTAGGTATTTGGTCAGCGGCAGCACTCACTCCAAATAAAGCAGGAACACCATACTTTTCTTCAACCATACGACTACATACACCACAAACATCAGATGAAACGACACGGTTGCCTTCTTTCATTCCAGCATTGTCAATCGCACACGGCTTAATTCCATAGCTGATAAAAAATCCTTTTGTTTTGCCATTTAAATCCTCTACCTTAAGGATTGACATATTTTTATTTGATGGCTCATCAGGATTTGCACCTGTCCACCAGCCAAATTCTGTAAGTACATCTCTATTTACATTTGCATCGCACTCACCAACGCCCCATCCGATTTTTACATCACTCATATCATTTGCAGCATCCTCTGAGGCCTGTCGCATTGCTTTTTCTATGGCTTGATAATATAAAGCCTTCTTTTTCTTATCATCCTCTGTCTCAGGAGGCCTTTTGTCAGGTGGTCCCATAGGACCTGGTTCATGCATAGTTGAAATCGCGTGAGTTACATGAACCCAGATATGGTTTAATGGAGTATTAGTATATTCCTCAATTATATCCCTGCAAAGTTCAATTCCATCCTCTGCAACATTTACAAGCTCAAGGCTCGCAATTGCAAATTTTGTATTTGCAGCTTCTAAAACCATAAGCCTTGCAAACGGTGCATCCTCTACCTTATAAAAGCCTTCAACTGGAAAAAGTTCATCTGAAAAATCAATTACGCCTTTTCCAAATCCAGCCTTTAAAATCTTATTATTCATACAAAAGCTCCTTCTAATCTAGTGATGAAAGCATACCTGGCTTTCTAATCGTAATATCTATACATTCCTGTTCAATTTCACTTTCTACAACCTGTTTCATCGCAATGCCATCATCTCCTAAAACAAGTGTAAGGCGAGACTCATTTGTGTAAGGAGTCCATTCAGGAATGTTGTCTCCTCCACCTGGGATTCCATTTTTGCAGAAATTTGTCCAATAGATCTGCATTGCTTCTGCTAGCTCATAATCATCATCCTTAAATTCCATTTTACTTCTATCCAGCGTGCCAAAAATATAAGGCACATCAGAAAAGTGAGGAGTCTGCCTACCCCAAACAGGCGCCTTTGACTTCGCTCCTGTCATCGGATTTTCTGGATCAACAGGCTGAGTTTTCATCATATAGTAGGTGTAAATAGGTGTTCTTCCTAATCTTACGTTTTCTGATGCCCATGCCTGTGAAGGAGCAAGAGAAAATCCTCTAAACTGCTTATCAGATGTAAAACTATCCTTAACCTTTCTAGAAAACATCCATGCATCACCAGTCACTGTTCCAACGGCGATTGGCACATCCCTATATTTTCCTTCTGCGATGAGCTTTCCCGGAACATCAGGAAGTGTATAGCCATCTATAAATGGTTGGAAATAACCAACTTCAAACCCGTCAGCCGTTTCCCTGGCCGCCTTTTCCATGGAATCAAAAACCTCTGTTGCAGGTCTTGTAAGCAAATCATCAAAAGACCATCCCAAATGCTCTAGACATTTGTTTACAATAGACTCCATGTCATCCCTTTCTCTGACTAAATCTGCCTCATCATATCCTCCTCCGGACTGAACAATTGCTCTTGAGAACATTCCCTCAGAAAGCGGTGAAACCAAATGCATTCTAACAGATACTCCTCCAGCGGATTGTCCATGAATCATCACTCTCTTTGGATCACCTCCAAACGCTGCAATATTATCCTGAATCCAATTTAAAGCCATCACCTGATCAAGCAGACCAACATTTGTGCTTTTTCCAAATTTTTTATCTAATTCCTTGTGAGCTATATACCCAAAAATACCCAAGCGATAATTAAAGCTGACAACAATTACTCCCTTTTCTGTTAGTTTCTCACCATACATGTATATATCTGATGAAGCTCCACCAGTGAATCCGCCGCCATATATCCAACACATAACAGGAAGCTTTTCATCAGCACTTTTTGCTGGTGTAAAAACATTAATGGTAAGACAGTCTTCAGAAATATCATGCTTCGGTCCAAAGCCCCTATATCCTTGAATAGGAGCAGGTCCATAAGAAAAGCACTCTTTTTCTCCATCCCATGCATCTATTTCTTCTGGTGGTGCAAAACGAAGCTCTCCTACAGGTGGTTTAGCAAAAGGTATTCCCAAAAATACGCTACAATCAGATATTTCTCCAGCTTTTCCTACAACCACACCTTTATTAGTTTTAATTTTTGTCAGTGCCATTTACTCCCCTTCTTTCTGTAATAAATCTTTATTAATTTCTTTCACTCTGCAGCAAGATACTAAATGTCCCGGTAAAACCTCCTCCAGCTGCTGTGGTGCACGACATGCCTCTGTAGCATAAGGACATCTCGGCAAAAATCTACATCCAGGCTTTGGATTGACAGGGCTCATAAGCTCTCCCTTGAGCTCAATTCTCTTTTTAGGATGATCTATATCAGTGCTAGGAATTGCAGATATAAGAGCCTTTGTATATGGATGAAGCGGTTTATCAAAAAGCTCCTTTGAAGGGCTTGTTTCTACAAGCTGTCCTAAATACATAACGCTAATATTGTGAGAAATATGTCTAACTACAGACATGTCATGAGTAACGAACATGTAAGTTAGCTTATACTCTTCCTGTAAGTCCATAAGCAAATTAATAATCTGCGCCTGAATAGATACGTCGAGAGCAGATACAGGCTCATCACAGGCAATAAATTTTGGATTCATAGCCAGCGAACGTCCAATTCCTACACGCTGTCTTCTACCTCCTGAAAGCTCATGAGGATATGCCATCCTAAGTCTTTTTGAAATTCCAACCATATCCATAAGCTTTGATATTTGTTTATCAAGGGCATGTCCTGCTTTATACTCGCCTGAAAGTACTAACGGTTCTTTCAAGGTATCTTCTACTGTATATCTAGGATTCAATGTCATATATGGATCCTGAAATATAATTTGCATCTTTTCCCTAAGAGCCGGTAGTTCTTTTCTTGTTGGATATGTAACATCCTGCCCCTGATAAAGGATTTGTCCCTTTGTCGGTTCATGTAAATGGATTATTGTACGAGCAAGTGTGGATTTTCCGCAGCCTGACTCTCCAACAACTCCCATTGTGGTACCCTCTTCAAATTTCATGTTTACGTTGTCAACTGCATGAAGCTGCCCACGGGGTGTATTAAAATATTTCTTTAAATCTCTAACCTCAACTAATGTTCCCATTTAAGCCTCCTTCTGGATTGCCTTCGCAACAGCCTCAATATTATGACATTGGCAACGATGTGTTCCACCAAGCTCCACAACTGGAACCGGGCCATTCTCACATTCCTTCGTTGCATAAGGACATCTTGTGTGGAACTTGCATCCACTAGGTAAATCTGATGGTTCTGGCATAACACCTGCTATAGGCTTAAGTCTGTCTCCATCACCATGTAAATCAGGCAGAGCACCGAAAAGCCCTATTGTATATGGGTGAGATGGATTTTTAAAAATTTCTCTTTTAGAACCATATTCCACAATCTCTCCGCCGTAAAGTACAGCCACATAGTCGCAGGTTTCCGCTACTATTCCTAAGTTATGAGTTATCATAAGCATTGCTGTGTTTGTTTCTCGAATAAGCTCTGTCATCATATCCAGAACCTGAGCCTGAATAGTTACATCCAAAGCTGTTGTCGGTTCATCTGCAAGCAATAAATCTGGATCACAGGACAGACCTATAGCAACTACCACTCTTTGCTGCTGTCCACCGGAGAACTGGTGAGGATAGTCTCTAACTCTATCCGGGGTAATACCAACTCTTTCAAGCATTTTTATTGCCTGCTCCTCTGCTTCCTTTTTTGACAACTCAGGATGGTGAAGCTTTATAACCGAAGATATCTGTGTAAGTATCTTTTTTACGGGATTTAATGCTGTCATCGGATCTTGGAAAACCATAGAAATTTTGTCACCGCGGACTTTTTCCATTTCTTTCTCTGGAATTTCTAAGAGATTTTTACCTTCAAATTCGATACAGCCACCAGTTCGTGAACCATAATCTGGAAGAATACGTAAAATAGCCTTTGCTATTGTTGACTTACCACAGCCAGACTCACCAACTAAGGCCAGCGCTTCTCCTCTTCTAATATCAAATGTAACGCCATTTATTGCGTGTACAATTTTCTTTCCAGCGGAATATTCAACATAGAGGTCTTCCACATGAACCAATTCTTCGCCTTTCTTTGCTGTTCTTCTATCAGCCATGTTTATACCTCCTAATCAATCTGTCTTGGATCTAATGCATCACGTAATCCATCGCCAAACAAGCTTACTGCAAGCACGGTTAAGGATATAAAAATAAGTGGTGCTATCATAACATTTGGATAATATCTCATTACACTTCTAGCATCATTGAGCATAGCGCCCCATTCTGGCAGTGGTGGTTGAACACCAAGCCCAAGGAAAGATAATGACGAAGCTCCCATTATGGCACCGCCAACGCCCATGCAAGCGTTTATAATTATTGGCTGTATTGAATTTGGAAGAACATATTTTAATATGATTCTAGGTGAACTATTATTAGTAGCTCTGGCAGCCTCAACATATTCCTGCTTTCTTACTGTAAGAATCTGGCCTCTTAGCATTCTTGCTGTTCCCCAAATGCCACCAAAAGACATGGCAAAAATCGTTCCACCAAATGTATTTCCCATAACGGTTGCAATACAAATAGTCAAAAGTATACCTGGCAAGCACTGAACAATGTCTATTATTCTCATTATTACATTATCAACCACGCCACCAAAATATCCTGCTATAGAACCAACGATAATTCCAAGGAATGTCGATAAAACTGTTGATGCCAGGCCAAGTGTCAAACTCCATCTTCCACCATATATAACTCTGCTAAAAATATCTCGTCCATATTGGTCTGTACCCAAAAGATGTTCTCTACTTATAGGAGCATATTTATTCGCTATATCAACCTCTAAATAATCATACATAGCAATCTTGTCTGCAAATATGGCAATAAGGCAAAGAATCAAGAAAACTATTCCACCAAAAAGTGCAAGCTTGTTTCCTGCTAGTCGCTTTATAAATTCCTTAAATTGCGATTGCTTTTTTATTTCTTCATCTGAAATATTTTTCTTGGAAGGAACAAAATCTTTATTTTTTTTCATTCTCCCTTGCCTCCTTTCCTTCCATTTTTATGACCATGTCTACGATGTCTTCCTGCTGATGCATACTGTGCTTTAATTCTAGGATCCACAAGTGCATAAACAATATCAACGCCAAGCATAATCAAGCAAAATAGAATTGCAAGAAAGACTGTACTGCCAATAATTGCCGGTCTATCACGCTTAGTAATGGCTCCAGAAATATATAAGCCAACGCCTGGTATTGAGAAAATAGTTTCAAGAATCATTGTTCCGCCTAATCCACCTGCAAACTGTGCGCCCATAAGAGTAATAATTGGAATCAACGCATTAGGTAGCGCATGCAGATAATTAACTGCATTTCTAGAAAATCCCTGTGCTCTCGCTGCAACAACATAGTCAGATCTAATTACCTCCAGCATAGATGAACGCATTTGTCTTGCTGTTCCAGAAAAGCTTCCAATCATTATGGATATGCACGGTAATATGTAGGACTTAATTCCCTGATCAATTCCATAAGCGGGAAACCATCCCAAGTTTAGTGCGAATACAAGTATCAATACCAATGCAATACAATAATTAGGAATGCATGTCATTATTGACGATACAGCCAACACAATTTTATCTGCCAGCCTATTCTGATTAACTGCAGCTATAACACCAAGCGGTATTCCAATCAACGCTCCTATAAGCACACTGTATATACAAATAGCAGCTGTACGAGGCATACGGTTTGCAAGCTCAGTAGATACATTTGTACGATAAATCCATGATTCTCCCAAATCAAAATCAATAAACAATTTTTTCAAATACTGTCCAAGCTGAACAATGTATGGCTGATCCACCCCCAAATACTCTCGCATACTTGCAAGCTCTTCTGTTGTTGCGGTATCTCCAAGTATTATTGTTGCTGGATCTCCTGGTGTAAAATAAAGAAGAGTAAATACAAATACCGTAACCATAAGTATAATAGGTATTGTTATTATCAATCTTCTGATTATATAACGTGCCATGTAAAACCCCTTTTCTTATAAATCCCTGGCAGAGCTTTAATCTCTGCCAGAGTTTATATGTTTTATTCTGTAAGCTTAAAGCAATTAGTCAGCAATCCTCCATTTGTTGCAAGATCAAACAGTTCAATATCTCCAGCTGTACATGTCTGTGTAGAATAGCTGCAGATTGAGTATGCATAAGCCTTTTCGTTGAAGTATTCATCCCAAGCAGCAATATTTTCATCACTATTGTCATCCTTAAGAGCTACATACAAATTGTCTAACTCCTCATCTACAACAAGCGATGTGTTGCAGCCCTTTAAATCATCGGTAAGGAAATCAATGATATCTTCAGACCACCACCCCTTAGTTGTCTGTGCCAAGTAAGCTCCACCACCAACAATTTCAAGTCTGATATCCCACTTATCTGGTTCATATTTATATTGCTGTGCGATTGTCTGATCAACATTTAAAAGCTCTACATTAATGCCTGCCGCTCTAAGCTGAGACTGAATCATAATAGATGCTGCATCATTAGCAGTACTTGATACATATAATAAAGTAAGTGTTTCGCCATTATATCCAGCCTCGCTAAGTAAGCTTGCTGCCTTATCTACATCATAGTTGTAATAATCACGGCCTTCTCCTGTACTCCATGATTCAGGCGAATCTACCATATTAGGCTGGAAGCCATAAGCTACACTATAAGGTAATCCAATTGCATCTCCGATTGCCTCATTATCAAGAGCATAGCAAATTGCTTGACGTAAGCTTTGATTTGAAAGAACAGACTCAGAGTTTGCATTCATAACAATGGTAACAGGTGGTCTTTGTGGTAAATTAACAACATTGATATCATCATTAGTTGATAAATTAGCTACATCTGACGCATCCATAGCATCAACAATATCTACAGAACCTGTCTCAAGTGCTATTGCTCTTGATGATGCATCCTGAATGATTTCATATTTGAATGTTTTTGCCGTTTTAATAATCATCGGATTATAATACTCACTGTCAGGATTCTCATAGTCAACCACACCATCCATCCAAAAATCAGGATTTACTGTTAACACAACCTCTGAATTTACAACATAGCTATCAAGCATGTATGGACCACTTCCAACTGGATTCTGTGTCATATCACCAAGCTCCTCATAAGTTGCCTGAGAAAGAATTTTAGCATTAGAAAAATGCTTCTCATAATCACCAGCGCCAAAAGGTTCTGATAAAATCATCTGTCCTGTATAATCATCAATCTTTTCCCAGTGATCAAACTTAGGAATGGCGCCAGCATTTCCAGAAGCAATAACCTGGTCATAGCACCAAATTACGTCATCCATAGTGATTTGATTACCATTTGTATCTTTTACAGAATCCCATATTTCTACTTCCCAAGTGTAATCATCAACCTGTTCGATACGCTTTGCAACCTGATAATAAACATTGTAATCATAATCTGTACTAACTAATCCTTGATACACAAGCTCAAGCATTGATGCCTGTCCCCAATTAACAAAGCTGCCATATGGATCAAAGGTTCCACCGTCAGCAGATAAAGCAACTGTAACAGTATCCTTTAAATATCCATCAGCAGATTCTGAAGCTTTTCCTTCAGATGAAGCATCATTTGATGATGCGCTTTGCCCACAAGCAGTAACACCAATAGCTAGGGTTGCTACTAAAAGCAATGATAAAATTTTTTTCTTCATCAATTCCTCCTCCTTTTAGATGAAATTTTGTCTATGGCTAAAGATTAAATGATTAATCATTTTTTAGATAGATGCAGTTCTTAATCATCCCTCAAAATATCTCATTTAAATCGTAAATGAGATAAATTATCGGTAAGTTAAAAAATGAGGGCTTTCACAAAATTCGTGAAAGCCCTCTAAAAATCAGCTGTTATGCAAATGCCTATATTCAGTTGGTGTTATACCCTCTCGCTTTTTAAAATTTCTAACATATGTTTCAGAGCTATTAAAGCCAGTTGATTTTGCAATGGATGCTATAGTATTTCCTTTTGTTGCAAGCATCTCTTTAGAAATATTAATCCTATAATCGTTTATATATTCTGTAATAGTTATATCCTTCTTTTGTTTAAAAAGTCTGGAAAGGTGCTGTACACTAACTCCTACAGCCTCACATATTATAGGTACCGTCATATTTGCATCGCCAACATTTTCTCTAATGAATACACAAGCTTTTTCCACTGTATCCAATTCTTCCATGGACTCGCTGTTATGTTTTTCAGCAATCTTTGGGAAAATATCCTGAACAGCTGCATTTAATGATGCCACAGATGTCCTTGCTGCTCGAATTTCACTTGCCATATCTTCTGCTTTTTTCCTATCTGTCCCAAAATTACTAACAGCTTCTGCTAAAAAACCTGATATTTCATATAACCGCTCCTGACCTAATTGATAGTCACTATGAAGTGATGATACATAGTAGCGAAGCAAAGATTGGATCATACCAGGAATCATGTCATATTTTTCTGCAAGTAGCGTATTTGCAAGAATTTGGATTTGCTTCATGTAATCTCCTCCAAGAAGATTACCCTCACCCTCATCCATCTCTTCTTTATATACAATCCTCTTTTCACTATCTATAAGCTTTATAAAGCGGTAAATCTCTTCTGTTTCTTTGTATGCTTCCGTAATACCTTCTGTAGGAGATTCCACATATCCGCTGACAACTGCCTGTATATCCATTCCGTAGGTTTCTGACAACAATAACATGCCATTTTCCATAATATTTTTAACAACACCAATGTCATTCCCATCATTTGGACTGATAAGTAGCGCAAAATCAGGGTAAAGAGTGACGCCAGCAACTACTGCCTTATCTTCTGCAAACTTTAGAAATGCAGTGTTAAGAATAAGTTCAGCAATGTCCTGTCTTTCACCTCTTTCGATTGCACTTTCCGCAAGAGTTGCATAATCGTTTACAAATACAGTAACAAGATAACATCCAGAAATCATCGGAAGAATTCCTGCTTCATCAAACTTGGCTTCATCAACATCTCTAAAATGGCCTAGCAAAATGTGTCTCAAGGTATAATGTTTATGCCTCTCTTTTTCGTTCATATCCTTAGTCTTATATGAATCTAATGAGGAAGATATCTCATCCACAACACTTGAAAAATCAGAATCAGCAGAAACCTGTGGCACAAGGCTTACAGCATCTGCTATTCTTTCTTTTCTTTGCGCCTGCATATATCTGGATAATCCAAATGCAAATATCAATAACAGCACAAAATAAACCGAAAAATACGCTAGTAAGAGATGAATTGGTCTTTCCATATTTGATTTGTCAAAGCAAGATAGATAGATATAATTTCCATCTGTGTCTGAAAATGTCACAAGCTTAGTTCCATACCATTCAGATATATCATCTTTATTTGACCAATCTAAATCCATTGGATAGTTTTTAGCAGTAGAAATACTCCATTCATCTGAATATACAGTAAATATACATACATTAGCTCCACCAATAATATTGAGCAATGCATCGTTGTCCACAAGAACAAGAAGCGTCCCACAATCATCATTATAATCATCTGTAAGCTTTTCAATGTAAAAGGTAGGTGCAAAGCTATTGTATAGCATAGTCCATCCCTCTGCCTCGTCCAAATTTATACCTTCCATAGAATTTTTTCTTAATATCTCAGCTAATGATTCAATTGAATATATCGCGCCCTGTTCATCATATACTAAATTTTGACGTTCATTTATATAATAAATTTTGAGGATTGCATAATTGTTTAATTTGTTAAGTGAAATAGCATGACATATATAATCCTTTTGTTGATTGGCGGGAGACTCCTCCATGGCAGCTTCCATAAATATATTGTCGCGAGAAAGTGAACCAGCTGAAACCTCAACATCTCTCATCGTCAATGACACTCCGGATTTAAATTCCTCTGTCATAAGCTTGCCTTGCTCACTTATCTGACTATGGATTAATGCGCTTATAGCAAAATATAAAATTATACCCAAAACAAGAGGAAATAAAAATAAGATAAAAATGGTTCTACGCCACTGCTTTTCCCTTCGTCCTTTGCTGAAGTTAAATTTCATATACAAATCCTCCCAAATCCTTGTACAATTTTAACTTATGTAATTAGTAATCGCAATAAAAAAGCTCTGGTGATTTCTCCACCAGAGCTTTCGTCTACATCTAAAAATTTAATCTAAATACTTCCTGCTGATTTCCAGTTCTATGCCTTCGGCAGCATTAACTAAAAGATTTATTTCGCCCTCTACTCTCTCCATTTCAACCTCTATATCACCACTTTTTGATTGAAAAATGCAGTGCATATGATTCATTGATTTTGGAAGGTAAGGCTCAATAAGAACCTTTGAAAATCCCGGTGCTTGGCCTTTGATTCCGGCAATACCATTAAAATACCATTCTACAATATGCCCCATCATATCATGGCAATGGCTACGTGGGTTTGTCTCCCAATATTCGCCAAGTGTCGTCTCACCGTCAAGAATAAATGCATAGTAGCTAGGATGTTGTTCCTTTGTAATACAATCTGCAATCATTTGATTCATGCCATATTTTGCTGCTGCCTGAATCACATATGGCAAGCCTACTTCACCAGCAATAAGAGCACCTTCCGATTCAATATTATCTCTTAAACAATCTGCCACATCAGCTTCTGCATCCTTTGGAACAATTCCCCAGTAAAGAGGAAGTGCCTCAATAGCTTGGGTGGTAACTATCCCATCTTCTCTCTTTTCATAGCTTCGATAACAGTATTTACCATTAGCAGCCTTAACCAACAGCTTATCATTGTAATTTGTTTTTATAGTATTTGCGTATTTTTCCAGCTCTTGCTTATCTACTTCTTTACCAAGTATATCTGCAAACCAGGAAAGTGTAATGGCATCTGCATACAAAAATGCTGTCTCGATGTTTTCTCGTGCAAGCTCACCTTTTGGATTTCCCCAGTCCCCCAAGCCATGATTAATGAATCCATCCTCATTCACCTTTGTCTTCAGGTGATTTAGATATCTCATACCTGCATCATAGTTTTCCTCAATGATTGTTTTGTCACCGTAGAAAAGATAATGCCATCTGGTTCCTAAAATAATAGATGAGCCCCATACAATAATGTCGTAAAAGCTTCCCATTCCAGGCACCGGAAGCACGTTTGGTATGTAACAAGGGGCTTGTGATGGAACAAGTCCCTCCCCAGGAAAAATAGCATTTCCTTCAAAGTCCTTGAAAGCATCTTCTGCTTTATGCTGGCTGTCTCTCATATCATGCAAAAACTTACGCCATAAATCTTTGCCATCCTTCATAAACATGATAGCAGCCCCCATCAAATGGTTTGGCTCCTGCCATGCAAAGCGCTCAATTGTAGGACAATCTGTGTGAACGCTAAGCATATTAGCCTCCACAGTTTTCTCAATCATATCGTAAATACGATTATATCTGTCATCATCGCAAGAAAAGCTGCCAGAGTTTTTCCATGCTGAAGTTATGGCATCAGCTCTAAGCTCCACCACTTCTGCCTCTCCCTCTACTGCAAAATATCTGCCAGAGAAATATGTAAATGCTTGCTGCACTTCTTCTATCTCGTCATCCTTTTGCAACTTATAAGTGATGATATTATCTATCAGCATCCAGTTTTTTGCCATTTGATCCGGCATGCCATTTTCGTCTAGCTTCTCTGCTGGCTTAAAAGATATTTCTGTCCCTGCCTTGCCTTTCACTTTTGCTTTCAGCAAACCGGATATATTTTGCCCAATATCGTATATACGAATACCGTCTATTTCAGAAATCAGTTTTGCACTATATGTCTTTATTACTTTAATTGGCGGCTGTTCTGGAAGCACCAACTTTCCAGTAGGAATATCCTCAGGCTTTACTAAATAAGCATTTTCCCAGTTTCCAACATCATCTCCTATATACTCAGAACCATATACATTGGTGTGCTTTATTCTATGTTCCTTTATCTGCCAGGTTTCGTCTGTAAGAATTTCTTCTACACTACCATCAGCATATTCAATCACAAGCCTCATGGAACAAATCAGACACTTACCAAATGGCTTATAAGGATTAGGATTTGGTGGCATAAATTCTGGAAAATGAAAGCTATAGCCAAATTCCATATCCCAGTTATACCAACCATTTCCTACTTCTATAGTAATGTTATGTTCCCCTGGCAAAAGATGGGCAGTCACATCATATTTCTCATACTGAATAGTCTTTCGGTAGTCAGTCCAGCCTGGAGCAAGCACAAAGTCAGATACCTTGTCTCCATCTATATAAAAGTTAAACTGGCCAAGGCCAGTAACGCAAACAACTGCTGCTTTTACTGACCCTTTGACCTCTATTTCCTTTTTTGCCACAAATGGCTTATTTGTATTATTTGTAATCCAATTTCTTAATTCCATATTATTCATCAATCGCTTTCAAAGTTTCTTTCATCTTGTTAATCTCTCCTCTATGAGGCTCGATAGGATTGAAAATCAAGCACACAATGAGAATAACACAGGTTGCAGCTGGTAATGCAAATCTAAGGCAATTAATAGCAAGCATTGCTGAATCTGGCTCCTGTCCAATTGCATTTGCAATATATCCGCTGGCCGCAAGAACAGCAAGCACTCCTGAGCTTACGAGTGTAGAACCACACTTATATGAAAATCCCTTAATTGCAGAAACCATTCCGTTCATGCTGACATTTTCTTTTAGCTGAATATAGTCAATTGTATCATTTACAAAGAAATTAATAAGCGCCTGCTCCATTGCTGAAAATGCTGTAGCAAGGAATGAACCAACAAACAAAGCTGTCATAGATTTATTTCCAACAAAGAACAGCACCACGTAACAAATAAGTGTAAGGGACTGTGTCAGTATAAAAGCCTTTGTAACTGTTCCACATACCTTTATTAAAAGAGGCATCAACACCATCATTGATACAAGGGCGCCTATAGAAAGAACACCCATATATATTCCAATAAGGTCAGGTCGCATAATATAGTACATAATGTAATATACTGATGTTGAAAACATTGCCCCATAGCCTACTGATGACATCATCCAAATAATAAGCATAATAATGAGCTTTTTATGTCTGCCAAATACTTTTAAATCCTCAAAAACTGAACGTCCATCTGATGCAACTCTGTATCTTTCCTTTGTTGTTTTAAACAACCAAATATTCGCGATGATTGCAAGGGCACCATAGATTAGCATTAATGGTGCATAGCTTCCAAAAAAGCCCACAAAGCTTGTTGTGAATGTGGAAGCTATCGTAAATGCGATAGCAACTGAAATCATTCCAAGTGTTACAGCATTACCTCTTTCTTTGTCATTCTTTGTAACAGCAGGAATAAGTGCCATCTGAGGCATTGTAAGTGCTGTTACACCCATACCATAAAGTATATAAAAAACGCCAATGTATAAAATCTTCTGTCCATTAGTTAATCCTGATGGATTTAAAAATAACAGGAATGATACTAATGTAAGAACCGCTGGAACCCAAAGTAAATATGGTCTAAATGAACCATACTTAGTCTTAGTTCTATCACAAATTCCTCCCATGATAGGATCATTTATAGCATCCCACAATGTTGCAATCAGCATAATAACAGATGCTGCAGCAGCAGGAATCATTACTGTGTCTGTCATGAAATTTGAAAAGTAGCTGGCCACTGTGGCTTGAATTAGCATAAAGCCACCACCCTGTGACAGAGCATAGGCTAGTGAAGTACTTTTCGTGTAACCTGAATGTTTCTCTTGATTTTCCATTTTTACCCTCCTAATACCTAAGCTTAATTGCTTTTGTAACCTAAGAATAACAACTTAAATACAATTGGTCTTTAACATATTGCGACAATGTTATTGGCAAAATCGGACATAAACTTTTCAACTTATTGATTTATAATTTATCACTAGATATTATTACTATAGTAGTTCTTTCGTTTAGGAGAAAACAAATGATTCCACTAAATCCAATAGAACAAACACTAAAAAACATTTGTGATGCTAATCCAGAAATCTACAATGTTCATTATTTAAGTGATGATGATTTCAACGAGATAACCCGCCGTATTGGCTTGAATTTAAAGGCAATTTTAGATTTGCCCTTTGATGACTCCCTTACAGAGGACGATTTCTTTGAGGCGGGAGAAAATGTTTCTCTACTTACTCATGCTAGATATTTGCCTCCATTAATTCACAAGCATGTATTCTTTGAAATGATATATGTCAGAGAAGGAAACTGCATCAATTACCTAAACAATAGAGAATATAATTTGTCAAAAGGTGACATTTGCATAATTGCACCAAACCATAGCCATGCTCTTTATGCTTTTGCAGATAATGTAAATGTAATAAACATACAGATGCGAAAAAGCACCTTCGAAAGTTCCTTTTTTGACATACTAAAGGAGAAGGATATTTTATCAGATTTTTTCATGCATGGGCTCCATGATATGACAGGAAATGCCTGCCTTACCTTTAGAACTGGCGATGATGAATTACTCTATAAAATGTCTGAAGCCATGCTTAATGAAATCAACAACCATTATAAATATCGCGGCAAAATGCTAGACTCTCTGGTTTCCACATTTTTAATTCATCTTTTAAGGGAGCATGAAAAGGATATTGTGGTTTCACCAGAATCAAAAGCCAAAAATGATGACAACCTTATTCTCATGCTGCAATATATCCAAAGCAACTATGCCACTCTTTCACTGACTGAGCTTTCCAGGTTCTTTGGCTATAGCACTAGGCATGTGTCCAGATTGCTAAAAGAAAGCACGGGAAAAAGCTATGCAGACATTATAAAGGAGCTACGCATGAAAAATGCAGCAAAGCTTCTTACAAATCCCAATAATACAATTGCTGATGTGATGGAAGCCGTTGGCTATTCTGACATAAGCACTTTTTATAAGGCATTCAGTAGCTATTATAATGATTCACCTGCCAATTACAGAAGCAAATATCAAAAGCGTCAATGAAAGGATTTATTATGAAAAGAAATAACATTAACATCAGAGATCCATTTGTTTTAGCTGACAATGGTAAATACTATCTATATGGTACCAGAAGTGACACCTGCTGGGGTGAAGCCTTTGGCTTTGACTGCTATGTCTCAGAGGATTTAAAAGAATTTGAAGGACCTATCGAGATTTTCAAAAGACCCGATGATTTCTTTGCAACCACAAACTACTGGGCTCCTGAGTGCTATAAAGTAAATGGAAAATACTATCTTGTGACAACTCTTGGTGGCGCAGATTTCAAAAAAGGAATATACGTACTCAAATCAGACTCACCAACCGGACCATTTGAGCTTTACTCTAAAAAGCTGACTCCTGAAAATTGGACCTGCATAGATGGAACCCTTTATTTTGAAGATAATAAAGTTTATCTCATATTTTCCCATTCCTTTGAGGATGCCTTTGATGGCACCGGAAATGCCGATGGAGATTTTTGTATTCAAGAAATATCAGCAGATTTATCATCAGCTCTAACTGAACCCAAAGTGCTATTCTCTCCAAAAGATGCTGCTTGGGCAAAACCAGTTCCATTTGCAAAGGCTGAATTTGGCATAGATGGAAACTGTTATTTCAGCGATGGGCCAAGTTTAATACAAACAGATTGCGGAAAATTATTTATGATTATATCCAGCTGGAGTGCCCACAGCTACGCCGTAGGCCTGGCAATCTCAGGATCTGGAAAAGTAAATGGTCCTTGGAAACTATTAGATGAACCACTCTACCCTGAAAACGGCGGGCATGGAATGTTCTTTAAGACAATTGATAATAAACTGGCCTTTACTCTACACTTTCCAAATGACAAATATGCAGAGCGACCACATTTTTGGTATGTAAATGAGGTAAATGATTGCTTAGTCTTAGGTAATGAAATCCTGTAACAGCTTTCACCTTCGCAAGAAGAATGCCCTATTTAGCATTTAATTAATTCCTCTAAAGTAATTGGTTGTAAATAATACATCAAAATTTAATCTAAAACCAAAAAAGCTCCATTTTTGCCCAAAAATCCGGAAAATGGTTGTAATTAAATAGTCATTTACCAATGTACAACCTTTTTTAGCAAAAAATGGTTGTAAAAGAAAAAATACATCTTCTTTTACAACCATAACTTTTTTTTGAACTATGTATTTGTGCAAATCTAAAAATCTTTTTTTTCTTCTGCTTCTAATAAACTACAAACAAAATCTTTGCTTTCTTCCAATATAAGGTTTAAAAGACTATAACTAGCTTCAACCACTTCCGCAATCTGCTCTTTTGTAATTACATCATAGTGAATTCCTGCAGATACAACTACAGGTATATGGTAACTTTTAAACAATTCCTTAGCCCAAGTTTCCGAGATAATAGTCTCCTTGTGTTCTGGAAATGTAATAGTTGTAATTTTGCCAGATTCATCTACTGCTGTAACAGCCCCTATGTGTGATTTGTCACCTCCGGCTAATGTCACCGTCAAGCCATTATCCGTATATACGATAATTGCCTTGATTTCTTTATTTAATATCATGCAGCTTTTTTCTAAAACATTTATCATAATGACTGCTCCTATAATTAAGGGTTCCATCTTTTCAAACCTGCATCAATGTCAAACCTGTCAAGAATTCGTCCCACAATCTGTTTTTCCACATCATCTAAACTCTGAGGGTGTGAATAATAGCTTATTACAGGTGGCAAAATAAAAACTCCTGGTAGTCCAGCCAAGTAAGCCATATTATCCAAATGAACCTTTGATAGAGGGGATTCTCTTGTAACTAATATAAGCTTCCGTTGTTCTTTCAAAACTACATCTGCAGCTCTAAGTAACAGATTGTCAGAATAACCATGTGCTATTCCTGCCACAGTTTTCATACTACAAGGACATACCACCATTCCAATGGTTTTATATGTTCCGCTGGCAATTGCAGCGCCAATATTTTTTACATCATAAATAACATCTGCCTTGGAGCAAAATTGGCTTACTGACATGCCACACTCTTCTTCTATTGTCATTTCACCACCACGGGTGATTACAAGGTGTGATTCAACGTCAGGCACTTTTTTCAATTCGTCTAATAGTCTAGGAGCCAGCGGCGCTCCAGATGCACCGCTAACTCCTACAATAATTCTTTTCTTTTGCATACTAAGATACCAATGGAAGCACTACACTTACCAAATTACACCAATTGGCATGATATCATCCTCTCTCTAAAATTTAAAAATCAAAATCTGGCAACCACTTCTTAGGATCCACCTCTAAGAACTTGCATCTTTCAAACTCGTCCTTAAGTGTAAATGGTACTGTACAATCAAAGATTGCTTTACATGCAATTCCATGAACCCTAATTGATGGATCAAATGCAGGGTCATTACTTGGGTCAAGCACATGTGTATGTACTCCTGGTAGAGGAATAAAATCCACATCCCCTTGGAATCTGGTTGTCATTGCCCACATTACATCAGACATATCAAATATATCAACATCCTCGTCAACAAGGAACACATGCTTCATTTCTGAAAATGCAGAGAATGCCAAAAGTGCAGCCTGACGTTGACGTCCTTCATCATTGATGTTGTTCTTTCTAAACTGGATGATAGATACAAACTTTCCGCCACCACATGGAGCTGCATGAACATTTACAAGGCGACCTGGCATAGCACGCTCAACTAAGTCAATTACTGAAGCCTCTGTTGGAATACCCGCCATTGAAACATGCTCGTGGCTAGGTCCAATGCAGCTTTCCATAATAGGATTCTTTCTTGTTGTAACTGCCTTTACCTTGATAACTGGAAGATAATTAGGTAGATTATCCCCCTTTGCCTCTCCTGTGTAGCCTGGGAATTCTGGCATTGCCTTTCCAGTATCAGAATTAATATCCTCACGCATTGTAAGTCCAGGAGTAAGCTCTCCCTCGATTACATATTCAGCTCTTGCAATACACCGCTCATTAATAGATACACACTTTGCCAATTCAACAGGCTTACCTCTAAGAGCTCCTGCAATCTGAAGCTCATTAAAGCCATAAGGTGTTGTTGGTGGCTCGAAGCCCGCTGACATATAAATAGCAGGGTCAAGTCCAATTGAAACTGAAATAGGTAAAGGCTTATTTGCCTTTAATGCTTTATCCCACATAGCTCCAATGTGACGGCTACCTGGGGTAATCCACATCGTCATTTCATCCTTTGACTGGATGCAAAGACGATGAATTGTTACATCAGATACATCTGGGTCTTCTGGATCTGTAGCCATGCAAAGTCCCATTGTGACATATGGACCTGCATCCTCTGGAGTATTTGTTGGGGCAGGTACAAGTTTTCTCAAATCAAAATCAGGATCTGTAACCTTATGCACAACCTCCTGACAAGGAGCATCCCCTGTAAAATCCACTGGTGGAATAGTATTTTTTACTGCATCTCTAAGCTTCCAGCCAAGAGTCTTGTAATCAGTGTCAAGAAGCAAGCCTACTCTCTTTCTGCTAGAAAGAATACCGATTGCCACCTTTGTATCAGGGAATCCCTTTATATTGTTGAAAACCATTGCTGGTCCGTCCTCCTTTGTAGGACGCATTACAGTTCCACCAGAACCTACATATCTGTAAATACCTGAAATTTCTGCATTTGGATCAGCTTCTACATCTGTCTCTACAAGCTGATCTGGCTGAGTTTTCAAAAAATCAATGGCACTTCTCAAATCATTAATTTCAATCATATTTCTTCTCCTATCCTATATTCCAATCTCGACTTTTATATTGAGAATTATAGAGCCGAAACTCCTATAAAAAAATTCCATTTTAAGAACTCATTAAGTCTAAAATGGAATTTATTTTATCTACAGTCGATATATACATTTATTATTTATGTGTTTTAAATCCTTAGAGCCTGTATTTGCCATGGCTCCTTTTAGTTCGGCGGTCATTTCAAGAATCTTTTGTGTCATTCCCTCAGGTCCCTCTTTAACCATTGTAGCCAACAAAGCCCTGGCAGATAAAACTCCATTAGCTCCAAGAGCCAGTGCTTTAAAAGCATCATAGCCATTGTTAATACCACCATCTAGCAATATAGTCATATCATTCCCAACTGCTTTTCGTATTTCAGGTAAAATCATTAATGGTGGTGTCATGCAAGGGAAGCGGTTATTATGACCGGATATTACAATGCCATATATACCAGCTTCCTTTGCAATAAGTGCATCATGTACACTTAGCACACCTTTTATGAAGAATGGAAGTGAAGAAGCATCATTAATTCTTTTTAAATCCTCAATATTTTTTGGACCAAATGCAAATGCAGGATTACTGTCTGGCTCGCCATATACAGAATATGAATGATCTATATCCATAGCATAACCAATAGCACCATTTTCTTCTTCAAATTTCACTTCAGCTATCACATCATCTGTGCTGGCCAATGGTTTTATAACTCTAATAGCCGGCAACCCCTCTGAAAGCACTTTTTTGTGATTATCTTTACCAAAAAACGGTGCAAAATATACTGAACCTGCCTCATTAACAGCTCTGGCATATGTAAGCTCCGGAATATCGCCTGGCACTGTTTTTAAATTACATACACCTGCCATAATTGGAGTTGACAATGTTTTATTTCCTATCTTAAAAGTAGTGTCAGGTTCTATTAAATCGCCCAAATATTGATATGCTATAGTCAATGAATCTCTATATGTATCTGAAATTTCATTAGAGCTTTTTGCCTTTATAACAATAGGTCCCTGATGTGGTTTTGGTATAAAATCCTGCATAATCTTCTCCTTAATTAATATCTCTCAATCACTTCGCCTGTCCTGCGATTTCTTGCAAATCTGCTCATAAAATTCCACGACAAGGAAGGCATCTGAGGACTTGTAATATGTACCATCCTCTCAATTGTTGCAATTCTGAAATGATAGTTTCCATCACAATTTTTAATGTCACCTATATATACCTCTCTACCACATACGTACTGTAAATCAGTCCGGTCAGTTGGAACTCCTAACATTCTTGTAACATAATTTTTGGAATTTCTAGCAGCTTTAATCACATCCTCATTCTGTTCTGGACAACGCAGAGCCTTGCGCCTTCTTTTCCATGCAATCACATCCCAAGTATATTCATCTTTATTCATATCGCCCCAGGCAATTCTACTTTCACAGTAACCATTAATATTTATCCATGGAATATCGTTTTTAGCCGCCTTTGCAACATCATCACAGGAAAGCAAAACCACTTCTGTTGTATGATCAGGCAATGGGATTCCATGCTCGTTGCCAAGTGTCGCACAGGCTGCAACCAAATCTGGATGACGTCTTGCAAACTCTCCACAGAAATGTCCGTTATGAGAATGTCCTGTTATATATATTCTTTCTGGGTCTAATGGATATCTATTACACGCTTCTTCTATAATAGTAGCCACAAAATCGTTATCATCTGCTGACTCCATAGCATAAAAGCTAACTGCGCATTTACCATCCGCCACAAGAGGAAACCATTCTGTGTAATAGGAAATTGAAATCAAATCCAAAAATGGATTGATTTCTGTCACCTCATTAAATATATGAACTAGCGGCAGCTTTCTTTCGGGATGTTCAGTAGCACTTTTGGGCATGAAAATTATCCATCTTTCACCATCGGTAAAATGCTCCTTAAATGTAATTCCTCTCTTTTCCCAGTATTCAATAAGTTCTTTATCAGTTCCACTTTTAAAATTATATTCAAACCATGGACCCTTTCCTGCCACATGTCCACATTCTGAATGCTTAAATTCTTCCATTGAATATAGAGGATGGTCATATGCTCCAGATTGAAGAGATCTCATAATATTACTGCTAGTATTAGCCCATCTTCCGGTCACATCTAATATTTCAAATGCTCCAAGTTTTTCAACTTTTGAATCTGGATTTGTGATTTCATTTCCTACTTCATCAACATATTTAAAATTAGGAATTTCCTTTAAAGTCTTTCCAGCTCTATAGACTGGTGATACATCCATGTATACTTTAGATGGAGTAAAGTGTAAAACTGATGCTAACTCCGTATTTACGTTAATAAAAGTGTTATATAAATCTGGTCCATTAGAAGCTACATAAAGCATTATTACATCCTTTGCCTCAATAGCGGCAATTGAGTACTCTCTGTAATACTCCAATTCATTCATCATCCAATTGGGATCATCATAATCACCATCGTGCAGCACAATAATAACTCTTGGATTCTTAAGAGTTTTTTTCTTAACTCCTTCGGGGCTTAATGCAAACCAGCAAATATTTGCCATCTCACCTCTTGTGAAATCCATACCTAGCTTTTTCCATTCGGATATCGCATCTTCATACATATTTGCATGAACCTTAAAAACATATTCTCCATCGTCCCTGCCAGAATATTTTTCCAGCTTTGATTCCTTCCTTTTATAAGTACATACATAATTTGTCAGCCAAAGTCCCAATTCCCATACTTTACTTTGCCTATCCTCCCAGGTCTCCATATCCCATAGTTTTGAATTTGGATAATCTAGGTATTCATTTTGAAATACTGTATAGTCCATGCTTATCCTCCCTAGAATAATTCACCCTCATTTGGGAAAGAAATTTGTCCCTGCTTTCTTATCTCTGACATTATCTTGGCAATAGTAAGAGTTTTTTCATAAGTAACCTCATTTGTTTCTTTTACTCCTGTACTAAAAGCCTTCTCAAATGCAATCCATTCATGCTCATACCCAGAAACCGGTGGCATTCCCTGATTAACAAGTTGTTTAGGTATTTCTAATTCTTTTATTTTTTCTCCCATAGAATCATAAATGATACACTGACTAGGGTTAGCAACAGCGTTCATCCATATTTTTCCTTTAGTTCCAATAATAGTAATAGTATCTAAATGCTGCTCCTTCACCCAGTCCATTGTCTGATGCACATGTACAGTTACACCATTTTTGTATTTAACTTCATAATGGCTACCAGCATCCACGCCTGTCTCAAATTTACGAACGTGAGCATGTACACTTTCAATATCAGTTCCAAAATAATCTACCATAGCACCAATTGCATAGGGACCTTCGTCAAGAATAGAGCCGCCACCAAGATTTAAATCCATGACTCTTGGTAAAAAAGTACTATTATCGAGCTGTAAAATATCCCCTGCAACAACTTCACCAATAGTGCCTGATTCAATCTCCGTCTTAACCATATCTCTAATTGGAAGAAAGGATGGCCAAAGAGCCTCGGAGCAAAATACTCCTTTAGCCTTCGCTGCATCAATAATTTCTTTAGTTTCGCGATAATTCATTGCAAATGGTTTTTCGCAAATAATTCCCTTACCTGCCTCTATAGCCTTCATGCATATTTCTTTGTGAAGTGTATTTGGAACTGCCACATAAATTATGTCTACATTATTATCTGCAAGCATTTCCTCTAAACTTCCATACACATTTTTCCATCCCCACTTATTCGCAAATTCTGTTGCGTCAAAACCTGGGGATGTTGCACAACCATAAGTTACAATATCATCACTATTTATCTGATTTATAAAGCTCGAGCACCATGATGCAATTGTGCCCGTTCCATATACTCCTATATTCATATAATCCTCCCAGTTATTTAATGTACAAATCACTATTTACAAAACGAAGATGATTCTGATAATCCCGACGTCCATATAAAGCATCAGTGAAATTTATGAGTTCAATATCATTATCTTTGATCCAGTCATGTAATCGTTTCGAGCATAAAGCCTCTACATCCTTTGTACGAATTACAGTAAATTTGTTTCGATTTGGTCCTTGATCCCCCAACTGATACATATAATAGTCCACATATCCTGGATGCCATGACTGTGTTACAACTTCAAAACCCTTTTCATATTTTTCAAATGCTTTACCTCTATCTTCTGCGTAATATAAATAAGGGTCATAATTTTTTTCCTGAGCTGAAATGGAATCCGTGTCTACATCTTCGTAAGCCTTTCCGCCATTGAGAGTATAAATCTTCGCATACTCATACTGCTTTTTGGGAAAAATCATTGCAAAATTTTTTCCTTCTTTAGTTACAAAATTTCTATGAATTTTTAAATCGTCACAAACCTTTATTGCTGCTCTTCCAAAAGGAGTATCCTCATTATAATCCCCAGCAGTATCTGGCACTCTACCAAGTATCCTTTCACAACGTTCCATCTGAGCGTACATTTCTTTTAAAAGCTGCTCTTCAGGAATATCTTGTGCTTGATGAATATCCTTTCTGAAATGTCCTGTATTTTCATCATATAGTGCTGGAACCTCCGATGGGTCAAGCACTGGCGAGCCCCAAAAATGGTCATGCCACCCTACACTAATCCAAGGTCTATCGTGAAGCTTTTCAAGAGCGGCCTCTGTTCCTGGACATTCCAGCATTACATCTGCTGCTGTTACTACTCCCATATCAATACTTTCAAATGCACCTATATCATTCACCTGTGTATAGCCAACATCATCGGCTCTAATAATCATTTTTTTACTCATCTTATCCTCCAAGCAAATTTAATATTCATTGCCTACTTTTCCATTTTCATTTCTAAAGGTATGAAAAGTCACCTTTTTCTGAATTCTAAAAATCATAAAAGAAATAAATATAGTTAATAAATACATCAATAAACCAAAGAATCCATCATTCAATCCAATATTATTAACAGCTATTGCGCCTACCAAACCAATTATGAGTAACCATGACTTAAAAAAAGCCCCCCACATAATTCGTTCATCAATCCATTTGTAGTCATCCCCTGTAATATAAAATTTTGAAAAACAAAAACTGACAATGCCATATATTTCAACAAACAAACCAATAGTAGCAAGTCCCACAAATAAACCAAAAAACTTATCCTTATTTAATTCTATCTCACTTGCCCCTGCTAAAATAAAGCTTATCAGGCCTATAATTTCACAAAGGATTAATCGAAGTTTTATACTTGATTTTTCTTTCTTGCTATCGCAAAAGCAATACCAGTTTCCACAATACACATAATGCTTTTTTAGCCTTCCTTTACTATCCGGCTCTTCCGTATAAATATAATTAGCTGAAAATGACTCTTTAAATGAATTCATATAAACACCTTATTCTTATTAAAGATTGTTAATTTCCCTGACTCTACAGCAAGCTACAAAATGATTTGGACTAATCTCCTCAAGCTGCTGTGGCTTTTTACAATCCTCTGTTGCATATGGACAACGACTGGCAAATCTACAGCCAGGCTTAGGATTAATTGGAGACGTGATTTCTCCTTTCAACTGTATACGTTCCATTGGAGCATGAATATCAACAGTTGGTATGGCTGATAACAGTGCCTTAGTATAAGGATGAAGAGGATTTACAAACAATTCCTTTGAAGGAGAAGTCTCCACTAATTGTCCTAAATACATAACCGCAATATCATGTGATATATGTCTTACAACAGAAAGATCGTGGGTTACAAACATATATGTAAGCCCTTCTTTTTCCTGCAAGTCCATAAGTAAGTTCAACACCTGTGCCTGAATAGAAACATCAAGAGCAGAAACTGGTTCATCACAAACGATAAATTCTGGTTTAAGTGCAAGAGCTCTTGCGATACCCACTCTTTGTCTTCTACCTCCATCAAGTTCATGAGGATATGCAAGTCTAAGACGCTCATCAATTCCGCACAAGTCCATTAGTCTAGAAACTTCATCGTCCACCTGGGCACGAGTATATCTTTTACATAGCTGCAAGGGCTCCTTAATGGTTGCCTCTACAGTATATCTAGGATTAAGCGAAGAATATGGATCCTGAAATACGATTTGCATATGTTCCTTAAGCTTCTTAAGTTCTTTTCCTCTAACATGAGTAACATCCTGTCCATTGAAAAAGATTTGTCCACCTGTTGATTTATGCTGATGAATAATAGTTCTACCAAGAGTGGATTTACCACATCCAGATTCACCAACTACACCCATTGTTTTACCTTTTTCAATCTTTAGGCTTATGCCATCTACTGCATGCAACTTTGCATTTTTTCCAACATCAAATATTTTTTGTAAGTTTTTAATTTCAACACATGTCTCTGCCATCTATTTCACCCCCTGTCCTTCGCTAGCAAATTTAGTAGCAAAGTGGCAGCGAACATAATGCCCTTTACCTGTTTCACACATTTTTGGTATTCCATTTCTACATTCCTCAGTCGCATATGGACATCTAGGACTAAATTTACATCCTTCTGGTAGATTGGTTGGATCTGGAGGCAATCCTTCAACTGGTGAAAGTCGTTTTTCGTCACCTGTAAGCTTTGGTAATGCGTTAAACAATCCTACTGTATAAGGATGAGTAGGATGATCAAATATATCCTCTAAACTTCCACTTTCTATTACTTCACCTGCATAAACTACTGCCACATCATCACAAACCTTGGCTACAACACCTAAATCATGGGTAATTAATATCATGGATGTATTAAACTTTTTTCTCAGCTCTGCAATCATTTCCAAAACCTGAGCCTGAATAGTTACATCCAATGCTGTAGTTGGTTCATCTGCAAGTAATAGCTGTGGTTCGCATGCAAGAGCCATAGCGATTACAACTCTTTGCTTCATACCACCTGAAAATTGATGTGGATATTCATCATAGCGTGAGCCTGGAATTCCAACCATTTCGAGCATTTCAATTCCACGCTTTTTTGCTGTTGCCTTGTCTACATTTTCATGTAAGATAACAGCCTCAGAAATCTGTTTTCCCACAGAAATGACAGGATTTAATGCAGTCATTGGATCCTGAAATATCATGGATATTTCTTTACCACGAACCTTAAGCATTTCCTTTTCGGGCAATTCCAAAAGATTTCTACCATTCAGTTCTATACTTCCTTGCCTAACCTTTGCTGGCGGTGTTGGCAAAATTCCTAGAATAGCTTTTGCTATTGTAGTTTTTCCTGCTCCGGTTTCTCCTACAAGCCCAAGAGTTTTTCCTTTGTCCAATCTAAGAGAAACATCGTTAACTGCATGTACAATCTCTCCATCAGAGGTATACTCAACTACGAGATTGTCTACCTTCAAATATGTATTTTCACTCATCGTCTTTCTCCTCCTACTGCTTTAATCTTGGGTCAGTTGCATCTCTGAGACCATCTGCAATTAAACATGCAATTAAGCTAATCAAACCTATCATTATTCCTGGAAATATAAGAAGATGTGGATAGGTTGTAATATAATTTCGTCCATCTGCAAGAAGTGCTCCCCACTCAGGATCAGGTGGTTGTATACCAAGTCCAACAAACGAAAGTGCCGCTGCCTGTCCTATAGTTCCACCAATACCCATTGCTGCTCCTACTAAAACTGGAGAAAATGCGTTAGGTAAAATGTGCTTTACAATGATTCTAAATTTTGAGCAATTTATTGAATCTGCGGCTTCAACATACTCAGCTTTTCTAATTGCTAAAATCATAGCTCTAAGCATTCTTGCATTACTTGGAATAGCCCCTACCGAAAGTGCAATTACTGTATTTATAAATCCACCACCTAAAGCTGTTGAAATAGTCATTGCAAGAAGAATTCCAGGAATAGCCTGAATAATGTCCAATACTCTCATCACAATGTTGTCTGCCACCTGTCCGAAAAAGCCTGCAATAGAACCAAATAATGCACCGAATACCAATGATACTGCTACGCCTAAGAAACCTAGACCTAGGGAAAAGCGACTGCCAATAATAATACGACTCAAAAGATCTCGTCCCATTTTATCTGCCCCAAAAGGATGCTCTAGAGATGGCTTTGCAAACATAAGCTGACCATTCATTTCTCTGTAATCATATGGAGCAATGAGTGGACCGAAAATTGCTATCAAAATAAGAATCAGAAGAATAATTAATGAAGCTGCTGCTAGCTTATTTTTAAAATAGCGTTTCATTACTTCTGCAAATTGACTTTTCTTTTTTGGCTTAGAGCCTTTTATTTCTTTGCTCACAATTATCCTCCTTCCTATCTGCCAATATACTGTGCCTTTATTCTTGGATCTACAAATGCATATATAAGGTCTGTAATAAGCATTATCAAACTAAAGAACACAGACAGAATTACTACCGAACTTCTAACAGCAACATAATCCAAATTACTAATTGCATTTGTCATATACAATCCAACCCCTGGCATAACAAAAACTGCTTCTGTAACAATTGCACCACCTAAAGCCATAGCAAAAGAACCGCCAATCATTGTAATAACCGGAATCAAAGCATTTGGTAAGGCATGTTTGTATGTAACATCGTGCTCATTCAAACCTTTTGCCTTTGCTGTAGTAACATAATCTGAGTGAATTACATCAAGCATAGCAGCTCTAGTTTGTCTGGCATTCATACCTATTCCTGCCAAAGCACCCGTAAGTACTGGAAGAATCCAGTTTTGCCATCCATCAATACCAAATGCTGGAAGCCATCTTAACTTTACTGAAAAGATCAAAACTGCCATCAAGCTTAGCCAAAAGCTTGGGATTGCTATACCAATTAAAGAGATAACGATAGATGTTGAATCCTGCCACTTTCCAGCGTGAACAGCTGCAGTAATTCCAAGAGGAATACCAATAA
The DNA here is from genome assembly GCA_015057305.1 of Pseudobutyrivibrio ruminis. Lineage (GTDB taxonomy): Bacteria > Bacillota > Clostridia > Lachnospirales > Lachnospiraceae > Pseudobutyrivibrio > Pseudobutyrivibrio ruminis_F. The sequence continues at coordinate 103,603 of SVES01000004.1, forward strand.
TCGTCTGTACAACAATTGTTAAAAATGCTAGCAGAAATGTTCTTGGCAAACGAACCATCAACTCATCGATTACTGGAGTTCCATACATATATGAATCGCCAAAATCCAAGTGTATAATATCCAAAAGAAAGTTTCCCAGTTGCACCAAAAAAGGCTTATCAATACCTAACTCGGCTCTTTTAGCTGCCAACTGTTCTGGAGTAGCTGTAGAACCTAAAATAATTTGTGCGGGGTCACCAGGAACAAAATAAAGAATTGAAAAAATAACTATTGCCACACCTAGCACAACAAAGATCATCATGCCTAAGCGCTTAAGTATATATCTCCACATCAGGAAGTCCCCCTCTTATTCTTCATAAATTTAGACAAAAAGAGCCGAATACAGTTTTCGGATAGAGCTAAAAATCTGTACCCGGCTAATAAAAAGCTTTATTTATTACTGAACATTGTATGTACATCCACCTGGTACAACTGAACCAGTGTTGTTAAATCCAAAAGCAGTGATAAGCTCTGAATTATATACATAATTCTGTAATGGAAGGAATAAACCATATACCCAATGATTTTCCATGATATATTCCCATGCTGCATCTACATTATCCTGTGTATGAGTCTCTGCAAGCTCAGCTGTCTGGATTAATTCCTGTAATTTAGAATCATCTACAAAATTCTTTGTAAGACCAGTACCTGTCTTGCTACCGTCAAAATAAATACCCCACACATTTACAATAGCTCCTGATGGATTAGAGAAGTTTGCAATAGTAAAATCCCACTTTGTTGGATCACTCTCATATGTAAGATATGTGCCAAGCTCCATTGAGCTTACATTTAATGTAATTCCAAGAGGTGCAAGCTCTTCGAGAAGAATCTCGCCTATATCAGCTAATGCTGGATCAAGTGTGTGGCAGATAAGTGTAAGCTCCACTCCATCTGGATACTCTGACTCTGCCATTAATTCCTTAGCCTTCTCTAAATTATATTCTGGAACCAAATTTTCCCATTCTGAATTGTAGTCATCATAGTTAGGTCCACCAAGTACGTAGCTGACAACATTTCCTCCGCCATTAATTGCACTTGCAATAAAATCTGAATCAATAGCATACATAATAGCCTCACGAAGTTTTGGATCATGTAAAGGGCTTTCCTCTGATGAATTAAAGGCTAAAACATTGGCGTTGTTTTTTGCTGATGAATAAACATTATACTTTTCAGCATATGCTCCACCATCCTGGAAATTTACTAAATCCTGAGCAGATACACTTTCTGAATAATCAATTGTATCTGTCTGCAATGCCATAGTAATCTGTGAAGACTCTGAAATAACCTTACAATCAATTACCTCTACATTCTGCATTTCAACAGGAAGATCAATAAGCTCAGGTCTATCAGCTTCCCAGTAGTTTTCATTAAGAACAAGTGTCATACCAATACCACTAGAAAAGCTTCCTTCCTCAACCTTATATGGACCTGATGCGATTGGAGTTGTTACCATCTTGTCAGGGCTTGCATTAAATGATTCTTCACTTACAATATTGAATGCGCAAACAGCTCCTTCAAATGTATTAGCAGATGGATTGTCATTGAATACAAGAGTGAATTCCAAGTCCGAATCAACAATAACCTCTTTTACATTGTTTGCATCATTCATAAGCCCCTGACGCTGATATTCTTCAATACTAAATTTTACGTCGCTTGCGGTGATGCTATTTCCAGCCGAATCAACTATTCCATCGTAAAGCTTGCAATGATAAACTTCTTCTGACTCTTTCTCATAGCTCTCCATAAGAACAGGCTTAAGTTCACCACCAAATCCATCTCTGTTCATAAGCTTTTGAAAAATTTCATCCCTGACTGTGCCAGAAATAGTTTCTCCATAATCACCTAAAAATGGATTCAGATCATCCAGTGAATTCAGCTGAACCGTAACCTTTGTTGCCTTAACGTCAGCTTGTGCAGTAGTCTGCTCAGCAACTGTTGTGTCCTGATTAGCAGTATCCACTGCACCATTTGCTGCACCAGTACTATCTGTTCCACTAGAGCCGCATGCTACTAATGAAAATACCATAGCAGATGCAAGTGCTACTGATGCAAACTTCTTCATCTTTCTCATAAAAACCTCCTACTACATTAATCATATTTGGGATTCCCCCTAGTTTTACGAGGGTATTTTCCTTGTGCCCCTCGTCTTGAAATAATAATAAGTTTCGGCAATCTAACCTTCAATTCTTGTTTCACTTCGTTCATTTACCAAAAAGAAATGAAAAAAGCACATGGAATTTACCATGTGCCTTGTGATAACAACAATCTGTTTTATTCATTTGTATCTTGTTTTCGGCAAAAGTCTATAAGTAGCTCTGCCCCATGTGATAGTTCCTTATCCTTATGGTAACAACACCATACAGAATAATTATACTTTGGTTCCAACTCAATAATAGCTATATTGTCATGAGCCTTTTTATCAAGAATACGTCCTGATAGTATGGCTACTCCAAAATTCTTCTGTACTAAATTTACTATTTCCGGACCTCGTTCCACTTTTATATTACTCTTTGGAACAAAGCCCGCCTCCGTAAAGAAATTATTGTGGGGATTGTATTTACCATCTGCTGTTCCGTAATCATGAAACAAAATAAAGTTCTCATCTTTAATATCCTGTATGGTTACACACTCCCTGTTTGCTAAAGGATGTTCCTTATTTACTGCAAGAACCATTCGTTCATGAACATATGGCATACAGATTAAAGAATCCATCACCTCAGATATGTCACATAAAAAATATAAATCAAATGCTCTGGATTCAACTACATTATTTACCTGCTTAGGATAAAACTCTCCATGCCTGATATCCATCAAGTACTCTTCATGTTGTGTATGAAATGCTACAGCCAAATCGCCAAGATGATAATTTGTCCAGATTCTAATACGCTGTTCTCTAATTTCCAACTTACTTTGTATCTTCTTTTTGCAATTATTATCTAACTCTACAATTTGTAAAGCATAGGACAAAAATATTTGCCCATATTCCCCTAATTTAATATGTTTACCCTTCTTTTCAAACAGGCTAACTCCCAATTCATTTTCAAGCATCTTTATATGCTTGAACAATGAGGATTGTGATATATACATCTTTTCGGCCGCATCAGCATAGCTTTCTATTTCAGCTAGTTGGATAAACTCTTTAAGATATTGTATTTCCATCCTTCCCCTCCGTAAAAACTAATAAATCTGTGTTATTTCACCTGTTTGTGTATCTCTTTTAAATCTTCTTAAAAATTCCCATGAAAGCTCTGCCATCTGTGGCATTATCATATGGGGCGTATTTTCAATTGATGCATATCTAAAAAGGCAATTGCCATCATCATTTACATAATCAGATATATATACTTCCGTACCCATTATATATCTTACTTCAGTTCTATCTGAAGGTACTCCATTCATTCGTGTAGCATAATCATCGCAAGTTAAAGCTTCGTCAATTTCCTTATCTGAATAAATTTTATGCCTCCATGCTTTCATCCTGTTCTGAAAGCACTTTATATCAGCCTCTCTTTCATTTTTAGTTCTATTTTTTATGTAATTATTTTCTAAATTTCCATTTATATCAATTAAAGGATAATCATATTTTTGAAAATCTATAATCAGTTTTTGGGCATCTTTTAAATAATAATCAGCCCTTGCACCATATTCTAGACCTACTGGATCACAAAGAGCAGCACAAGCTGCTATAAGCTTTGGATGATTTCTGTAAAATTCTTGAGCATAATAGCCATTATGTGATTGACCTGCAAGATATACCCTGGTTTCATCAACCATGGAATAGTTTTCTATGGTGTTTTCAATAACATTAGGCAATAACTCATCATTATCCTTTGGAGTTTCCATTGCAAAAAACAACATCATAAACTGACCTTTCCCACAAATTTCAATAAAATCATAGTAGAATTGGAAGGCTGTCAGCATTGTATATTGTAAACTCTTTCTAGGTTCCTTCATCACAATTAGTAATGGCATGGTTCCTTTTTCCATGGAATAAGCATTTTTAGGAGTTAAGGTTACATACCACTCTCTACCTAACTGATGCTCCTCATAGCAAATTCCTTTTTCCTTAAAAAGCTCTTGAAGCTTTTCATCATTTACTCCCCTGCAATCTCTTTCTAATTTCATGCTCTCAGCTTGTCTCTTACCACCAATACTTCTGATATGCATATCATAATTCCACTCTGGAACAATTCGCTTATATATTCTACTAATATCATATTGATGAGCAGACTTTGCAACAAGCATCCCAGAAATGTCAACCACCTTCCTTCCACATAACTGACTTGTTTTCAACTTAGTTTCATACCCGTCAAGTAAAGTGGCATCCAAATATACCTCATCATATGAAATTCTAAAGGTCCCAGCAGTTTCAATTGCCTTTTCCGTCATTGCTCCGCCTGATGCCATCCTAACATCAATAAACTGTACTAATACATTTTCAATTGATGCCTGCTCCAACAGGTCTTTATTGGCAGCCAAAAGATTCATTGCCTCATGCCTAGAATCTGCGCCTATATAAGGAATAAATAATACCTTTGGATGCTCAAGCTGTTGCTTTTCGATGATAGCTGGAGCCATGACAATTCCCATCATTCCGTAGCTGGAAAAATACATTCCTTTATGTCTCCATTCCTCTACCACATCCTTAAAATAATATTGTTGATTACAGGTATCTTTGATTTCATCATTACGTTCTACATAGTATTCTTTAACTTCTCGTTCTATTAATACTTTTTCTAGAAATTTAAAAATAGGTGCTGCCTCATTTTCCCTATTCATCCATGTTTCATCTTCCCATAGACTAATATCCTCGTAACTATATTCCTTATTATATAACTTCATAAAATCACCCCACTTGTTTTTTTTATTATTCTTGCATCAAACAATTGAGGCTTCAATTCCAATTAGACAATCTTTGTTTCATAAAAAGAAAAAGATTGTTTCACCCATTTTTTATTTACCATCCCATCTTATTCTTTTTTTTGCAAATTCTATGAAACTAAGAACTGCTTCATTACTCTCATTCCTTCTGTAGCAAAGGTAACAATTACGACTTATATCTGTCTTTAGATTAATAAGAGTTAAGCCTTGCTCATTGAATTCTAATACATTTTCAAATACTAGAGCGATGCCTACATGTTCTCGTACCATTCGTCTAATTGATTCGTCACTGGTTGCTGTCATTACTACATGAGGAACAAAATCTGTTGTCTTAAAAAGTTTAACTCGTTCATCCTCTGTATCTGGAATCCAGGCAAAGGAAACTATTTCCTCATCATTCAATTCAGACAGTTCTAAGAGCTTTCTATTTTCAAAGGGATGTCCTTCATATACCATAACGCAAAGGGGTCTACTCTCAAAAGGAAGAATTTCGAACTCATCATTTAGCCTTTCAGGTGATTCTAATATCCCCACATCAACCTCATCCATTGCTAACAACTTACATCCATCCTTACCTTCCTGACCATAGCTTGCATCAATTTTATATTCAGGATGGCTCCTATTAAAATCCATTATCAGCTTTATATTGGCCAGTTCCATATAAAGTCTGACATTCCCCAACATTCCCTCATTACCTTTAGTTAGGGCTCTACGTAATTGACCATCTATGTTTTCTAATTGCCGGGCATAGGAAATAAAGCGTTTTCCAGCTGGCGACAAAGATATTTTCTTACCATTCTTTTCGAAAAGTGTTACTCCTAAGTCAGCTTCCAATGCTTTTATATGCTTGAATAAGGAGCTCTGAGAAATGTATAAAATATCAGCTGAACGCTCATAATTAAGCACCGATGATAGAACTAAAAATTCTTTAACGTATTCAACTTCCATACTAATCTCCTCATGTAACCATTAAATACTTTAAAATAATTCTAGCATATTTGTAATAACTTCTGTAACAATAAGTAGTCACCCTCAGAAAACCTGTGGGTGACTACCGAAGGAGAAACTTTGAAAAAAAGTAATAATCTTATTTCATTTGAAAATCTGTTTCTATATCTCTTATTCTACTTTTCTTTACAAGAATAAACAGAGCACTAAGGAAAACTGGAATAGACATTATAGCCCAAACAATTGCTGAGTATCCCATATTTCCAGCAAAAATACCAAAAATTGTTGGACCTATTAGGGTACCTGCATCCATACCAATATAGTATGTACCAGAAGCAGAGCCCCTCCGCTCATCTGATACTGCTTTGAGACTAAGAGACTGAATCATTGGTTGCAATGCTCCATAACCAAATGCATTAATTATAGCCGCAAGCAATAAAACTACTATTCCATTGGCATAACCTATCATTATCAAAGATACTCCTGTCAAAATTGCGCAGGTTATACCAACTGGAGTAAATCCAAGCTTTTCTGTTATGTTTCCAATAATTGGTCTTGTAATGATAGCGGTTATCGCATATACGGTAAAGAAATATCCCGCTCCTACAATTCCTCTTTCTTGTGCGTACAACAGCAAGAAGTTTTGAATACTTGTATATCCTATAGCTATCAAAAAAATTATCATAGCCGGTGTAATAGCTTCCTTTGCCACCATATTATCCCATCTAAGATTAAATGGAACTTTATCGTGGGGAGCCGTTTTAACAAAAGAAGCCAAAATTATAGATACAATCATGATGCCAGCAAATATTATATATACATTATGGTAGCCTACCTTCGATGCCATACTATCACCAAGTGCTGGTCCAATTGCTTGTGATACCACCTGTGCTGTACCATAATATCCCATTCCTGCCGAAAACTTATTCTTTGGCAAAACATCAGATACAATTGTCATACAACAGGAATTTCCAAATGCATTTCCTATTCCTTGAAGCAGTCTAAATGCTATAAGTACAGCTATTGTAGGTATTCCAGTAGCATTAGATATATTGGGAGCAAATGAAAATCCTAAGAATGCAATTGTCATAAGTCCCATGGCTGAAAGCAAAAGAAGCTTACGACTCCAAGCATTCATAGCAGGACCTGATACAAATCTAAATAGCAATGCTGTTATAGCAAATGAGCTTCCCAAAAGTCCTACTTGAGCAGCTGGTGTTCCCAATGAATCAGCATATTTAGAAAGTAAAGAATTACTCATCTGTAGTCCCATATTCATTGCCATGTTTGCAAAAAATATACTAATAAACATAAAATTCCATATTGTCGTAGGCGGATTCCACGCTGTTTCTTTTGCCTTTTCCATAGTTAGATAAACCCTTTCAAATATTTCTTTTAGTATTTTTATTTCATTGTTCCAATATGCTCTTTTGCAAATGTCATAAAACCAGTACCATTGTATTCATCATCTCCAAAATACACATTATTACGCTTACTAAACATATCTCCTGTATGTCCACCATATGCTTGAGCAAGATACCATAAAGCAAGCTCCACATCATCATTTTCAATCGACTCATCATCTACAACAGCCTGAGCATCAGCAATCGCTTTCGTAAATATTGTCACATAATCCTCTGTGACATACATTTCTCCCTCTGCTACATCAGAGCCATCTCCTGCTTCTGAAACTGCTATACTTTCCATGTCATCTGTAACCTTATCAATAACTTCTTGAAGTTTAGCTTTCGCATTATCGCCCAATGAATATCCAACTGTAACCCCTGGTGCGCAGGTCCATTGAATCACATCAATATTTTCCAAATCCCCAAGCCACATCATTCCAAATACCGGCTGGCTAGGCTTATTTGCATTTCCTAAAAATGGTGTTGTAATTCTTGTATCTAACATCACAGAACCATCTGCAAAGGTTACTGTAAATGAATCATGACCTTCTGCATCTGTTGTAATATCCACTTTTGCTATAGTTTTTTCAACAGCATCTGCGCTCTTTATATGCCACTCATCTGCTTCCTTCCAAAATAAAACAATATCTTGGTCATTAACCTCGCCCTCCACATTGTCGTTTTTGAATTCAATCTTAGAAGGATCTGCTCCTTCTGTTAATTCGCCTTTTACACTATCCTGCAACTCAATGGTTGTAAATTCATCTCCTTTATTTACCTTATGTGCCATTGCTGCATCAAAAACTGTAATATCAATAGCGGTAGCAATTCCATTTTCGATAGTTACTTCATAGTTAATTCCTGAAAGCATTGTATTGGCATTTACAAAATCAACAATAGCCTGGTCAAATTCTTCATTTTCACCTGAAAACAGAATATGTGCATTATATGACCATGTACCATCTTCATTAATCCAAAATGTCTTTCTATCATTGGTATACATTTCTTCAGCACTATAGGTTCCATCCTCATTTTTTGTAGGAAGATTTTCCCCGTTAATTGTAACCTTTCCTTCATCAATTAATTCCTTAACCCCATCAGCTGCAGTGCCTTCGAATAAGTAATCATAGCTAGAATCCGTAATACCTGTTTTGCCATCAGCATATAGTGTCATTACACCATCCTCTATAGCCTCTTCACTTTCTTCTGTGGCAGGAGCTTCTGCTTCCTGCATTTCACTAGTCGTCTCGCTTGGGTTTCCACATGCTGTTAGATTTCCCAAAGAAATTGCGCCAACTAGCGCTCCTGTTAACAACCGTTTAACCATTTTGTTTTTCATCATTACCCTCCAATCTAAAAAATGAGCAGGCATAAAGCCTGCTCAACAAACTTTACTATTAAATTTTCTACAAAATGGATAATAGCTTCAATTCAAATAAATATAGTTTCATTTCCAAAATTGAAATGTCTAATACTATATTTTTGTATCCTCCATACCACAGAAAGCGTCCACAGGACTTTGCCCTGTAAATTCACTTTCTCCTAAAATCTTGCTAAGTGCCTGCTCTAGTAAAACCTTTGTAGCAGAATATGTATTGATATACACCGGCACTCTTGGAATATCCATTAGATGATAAGGATTTGATAGCGATATAAAAATGCTCTTCTGCTCATGAATAAATCGAGGAATATCAAGAGCATGCTTTGGACACCAGTTGAGTCTCACAGTAGTGCGATTGCTGGCTGTCTGCTCATTTGCTAGATAAATTGTAATTTCATCCTCCTTAAGCTTAGTCGTGCCATGTAAATCATCCAAGAAAGGTTCATATACATTTACATCAAAGCCTCTTTCCATAAAAAAAGAAACTGCCGTATCCTTCATGCTACAGTCATACAATTTGTCTTCTCCAAGAAGCACCAATCTTACTTTAGGATACTTTTCCACTGTAAGCGGCAAATAGCTTGCACCATCATTATATTTTGCAGATGTGTCCTTCACTAATGTAACAGCTTTATCTGCACACTCCTTTGCTGCTTTGGCTACATCAATATCAGGTAAATTGTAGTCTCTTAGGCAAAGTACTGCTTTAAGAGCTAGAATACGTAAAACCGATTCATTAAGCCTTTCCTCTGAAATTATTCCAACTTTTACTGCAGCAAGTAGTGCCTCATAATCCTGTTCAAAATCTGTGGTAAACACAAGCATATCTGCCCCTGCTTTAATCGACTGTACAACCGCCTCTTCTCTTGGCATGTTCATAGTATATCCACCCATTATTGTAGCGTCAGTTGTGATTACTCCATTAAACCCGAATTCTTCCCTAAGTACATCTGTAAGTAATTCCTTAGAAAGTGAGCCTGGAAGACAATCCTCAAACTGCAGATTCGGATTCTTTTTCTGTGAAACAGCTGGTGAGACAATATGACCTGTCATAATGCTTAGCAAGCCTGCATCTATCATATTTTTATAAATAGCGCCATAGGTTTCATACCACTTTTCTGCAGATAAGCTGTTGTAGGTTGGATGCAAATGCTGGTCCCTAAAATCCACACCATCTCCTGGAAAATGCTTTGCGCAGGCTGCTATACCATAAGCTTGTATCGTATTTACGTATTCCTTTGTCATAGCTTTTACAAGCTCTAAATCATC
>SVES01000004.1:113626-118783 GCA_015057305.1 Pseudobutyrivibrio ruminis
TTAATCCTCTGCTGGTACTAGAAATTCTTTAATATACTGATAATCATCAATGTTATAGCACACAATTTCATATGAGCTTATTTCTGGATTAGAAAATACCCTAGTTAGTCCTATAAACTGTGTTAGCTTTGATGCAAGGTTTAATACATCCTTTTCATCTGTAATAAGTTCAACCCTTCCTTTACACTTATCCAATGCCTTGAAAAAAGCATCCACATTGTTAATACTCTTTACTCTCATTTCTTTTCTCCTTTCATTTTTGATAGATTCTATTAATCTAAAGATATCATAAGTATCACTATTAATAATTTCATTTTTGGTAAACATTATTGCAAAAAATGAAAAGAGACCCCTTATAAAAATAAAGGATCTCCTTAACAGCTTTATTTAGTGATTTGCTCAATCCAAGCAATTACTTCACCCTGGTAATCAGCCTCTGAATGTGGCTGTTCCCATACCAACTCATAATCAGTAGGATATCCAGCCTCTTTAAGCTTGCAGGCAAGGGTCATCGATACTGAAAGGGAGGTATCAGCATCTGATGCACCTACTCTGATTCTATAGTATTTTGCCTGCTTTGACACTTCATCTGTTCCGATGAAGTTTAGGGGATTTATCAAATATTTTCTATCATCCAATCCTTCATCTAATATATCCTTTGAATAGCTATCATAATATTTCCCATACTCCTCAGGATACTTCTCTTTAAGCTCTGCAATAGCTCTAGGTATATATTCGTTAAAATGTATCGCATTTACGTTTTTATTTCCGAATACTTTGTTTTCACCACTTTCGCCGCTTAAAATATCAAAGGATGGGCATGGCTTCATTCTTCTCCGATGATTTAGGACATATTTATCCAAATCAGTTACCCTAGCATTACCATTCACACACTCTAGCCAATCTGTCTTTTGCTTTCCATGAACAGTCATCATCTGTGGCTTGAAAGGCTCATCTGGCTCTTTGCCATTTGCGGGACGAAGCATCAATGCACCTAAACCAAATGGAATATCTTCATCCTCATCCACATCTCCTAAACCAACCTCTTGACCTGCAAAGCTCTGAAGGGCAGCCTTGTCTGGCTTGTCATCCTTTTCATCTCCTGGCAAAGGTCCTGCTGGAGCAGGCTTTTCGTATTCGTAATTTCCATTTAAATAATCCTCTACGGAATAATTTCGATCAGGTAACTCCTTGTTAGATAGCTTTTGTATAAATTTAGTTGCTGAATCAGAAAGCTTCTTTAGCAAATAATCATATCCAGAACCACTTCTGCCATCTTCATTTATAACAAGAAGTTCTCCATTTTCCGGATTCTTAAGCTCTAGGGAATTGAAATACTTTATGTATTCATCATACAGCTTTTTAGATAATGCATCCTCAAAATCAGTCATGGTAGCCGCAGGACCTGCAAAGGAAGGTTCATTCTCCTTGTCCGCCCTAAACATCCATTCATAAGCTAAATCAGCATGTTCCAAATCAATTATTGGGCAATAAATCTGTGAAGCAAATACACTATCGCTTTCATCCATAAATGCACCGTTTTCTTCAAGAAGCTTTGTATACTTAGCATTGTCTCCAGTTACAGCTAAAAGGGTAGACATTGCTCCACCAGCAGACCAGCCTACAGAGATTATCTTGTCCATATCTCCAGGAATAGCCCCTTTATTGTGTCTGATAAATCTGATGGCTGTTTTTAAATCAATTAAATTTGCAGGGGATTTTCCGCAAAAAGTCTTATCCTTATTCATTGTTTCATGTCCCCTGTTTCCACAAGTGACATAAACCATACCTGCCTCTAAATACTGCAATGCGTAATTTCTAGGCCCGTCAATCCACGTATGAGGCATCTGCATATAGCCTGCAGAATTATTTTCAAAAATCACTGGAACTGAAGCAGCATTATATCCATTGCAGATAGCTGCTTCATCAATCACTCCTGCTTCCTTCATGTATGCCTTTGGCACAAATATAGAAAGTCTCTGAAAAGCAGGCGCCGTGGCTTTTGAAGTGTATAAAACATCCTCCAACATCCACACCTGATATTTTTCGTTAAATACCCATTTGTCGGCCACATCTGTTAGTTCCATGGTTTCATTTATAACGTTAATCTTCACTTTTTAGAACCTCCTAATAAGATACTCCTAAAAACAATTATACTTAAAGGGCTGAATATAATTAATTCCAATTCAGCCCCTTTTTAATTCAGATATTGAATTAATCTATAGATTTTTGTTTTTCATCAGAAAAACAGAAATCGTAAATACCAAGAAAATAGATTCATCTATTTTCTTGTCCTGCAAAGCAGGATTCTTGCTGACAATTTCATTTTTCTGTCAGCAAGAAGTCATATCTAGATTGTCATTAATAAAAGAAAATACCTTGCTCATATTTTCATCTGTAAAAAACTTTTTATCCTCATGACCTGCCCCGTCCACTGGGATAAACCTAACCTTCTCTTCGCCCTGCTTTGCTTTTATAGCTTCCACAAATTCAATAGACTGTTCATATGGTACCAGTACATCCTTATTCCCGTGCTGCACCAGGAATTTTACCATCCTGTCACTTATATAGGTGGCAGGATTAGCCATTTTTGCAATTTCTAAATTATCTTGGATTGCCCCACCGATATAAGAAGATTCTGGAGATTTCACATCATCATGATCCACATGGCTAATACCATTTTGCCTTGCCTGCTCATCCATTGTGGCAAAATTCATAGGTCCAAACTGGTCGATAGCAAGTGCAACATATGGATTTGTATCAAAGCTTTGTTCTTCCTCTCCTAGGAAGCTTCCATTTTCTATGTTCATTCCAAGCATAGCTGCAAGGTTGCCTCCAGCTGAGCCACCAATTGCTACAAATTTATTGGCATCAAGCTTATATTCTTTTGCATGCTCTCTTAAAAATCTAATTGCAGCTCTTACATCCAAAACTGCCGCCGGAAAAATTGCTTCTTTGCTAAGACGATATTCTATTGATACAGCAGCCATGCCTTTATGTAATGCCTTTAAATATGCATTCATATGGTCATCACGCTTATCCCCAAGCATAAATCCGCCACCATGAATATGTATTAACACTGGAAATGGTCCGTCTCCTTCATCAGGAAGATAAATGTCTAAAGCCTGAGCTTTACTTTCATTACCATAGGCAATGTCTAAATATTTTCTTTTCACCCAACTGATATCAGCCATAGGAGGAACAAATCCTCCTGGTGGCATATCAGGCTTTTTTAAATCATTCATATATACCTCAATGTATAATTACATATTTTCTTTTCTGTACTCATTAGAGTACTTTTCTACATTTAGCATTAAAACAATTACAGTAAGTGCAATGCTAAAAATAACGCCAAGCCATGTATAATCGAACTTTACAGCATTTACTACAGCCTCAGACTGTTCCATAACTGTTGGATCATAGTTAACTGCCGCCAAAATCCATCCTGTCAAAGCAGAGCCAAGTCCTATACCTACCTTAGAACCAAATGACTGTGCTGAGCTGATTAGTCCCTCTGAGCGAATTCCAAATTTCCAGTATCCATATTCAACAACATCTGGTACGAATGCAAAGATAGCTGAAAGAAGTGGACCAGCACCAAGCGAACGTACAACCGTTCCAATAATAATAATTGTTCCATTTGTTCCTGCGAAGCCTGTAATTGCAAAACCAATAATTAAGAAAACACAACCTATAAGCATGAAGGTCTGCTTAGAATATTTGTTGGAAATATAAGGCATAAGGAATAAAATCAATAAACCTGGCAACTGTCCTGCTATCATAAGCTTAGACATAAATCCCATATCGTGAAGCACTAAATTACAATAGTAAATCTGAGCGCCTATAGCATTAGCATTCATAAGCAATGAAAATACACCGATAAGTAACAACAGGAAAAAGTATTTATTCTTAAGTACTGCTGGCAGCTGCTCCTTCATAGGAATAGCTTCCTTCTTAAAATCTCCATCCTCAGTATTAACTTCCTTGTTTACAAGTCCTGAGAAAAGAATCAGTACACAAGTAACCAAGCCTAAAATAATACTTGCAGATTTCCATCCAAGGTTCATAACAAGTGGTGTTATCGCAGAACCTGCCACAAGACCAATTGCATTATTTCCAATTGCTGAAAATGTTGCTAGCATTGTGTGCTCTGATGGATTCTTTGTCATGAGTGGAAGCATGGCGGTATTTGCGATACCATAAATCGTATATACGATAACTGCCATGAAAATATAAGTTGCATAAGCATATACCAGCTTACCAGTATCACTTAGCCCAAGTGGCACGTTCATCAAAAGTACTATTCCAAGCAATGAAAGTGGTGCTGATGCAATAAGCCAAGGTCTTGCCTTTCCAAGCTTTGATCTTGTTTTATCAATCAAGCCACCCATTACCAAATCGCTTATACCATCAAATACACGGCATATTAAAAACATTGTTGCAACTGCACCGGCTCCGATTAATGCAGTATCTGTATAATATTGTAGTAAAAATGCCGCAGCTATCTGACTAAATACATTTCCACCACCAGTTCCAAGTGCATATGCAATTTTGTTTAGCATAGGTACTTTTTTCTTAGAATCCATTTTGTATCTCTCCTTCTCTTAACAAGAAAACTAAAAACATTATTCTTATATAGAAGCTTCTTCTAGGCCTTTGTTTAATTAAATTATATGCACCAATTTTTAGGGAAACAATTCGAGTTTGGACGTTATTAAGTCCAATTCGGACTTAAAGTATTGTACATAAATAATGTCACCTGATTTTTCCATTTAGCTTAAAGGAATTTTATTAGTATTACGGTTTATTATATTTTTTTCACCCTGAACCGTATTTTTTTACCAATAGAAAAAAATGTTTACGGGTATATCATTTTTTCTATGTATAAACCGTAGTATTTTTAGATCTCCTCTTTATTTATTCCTCTATATTTTAATATTGAGTATTTTTCAGATTGCTATATCCTATTTTTCTACGGTTATTCTTATGTTATTCAATAAAACCCGTAGTATGTTCTTTTCATAATATTTTTTTACGGTTTTATAAAGATATATTTAGATTTAACCGTAGTATTTAATAATAAAATGAACCCCATAGAGTGGACACGCTCAAAAATGAATAAACCGTATTTTTTATAACAAATCCAAGCCATAGACA
>SVES01000068.1 GCA_015057305.1 Pseudobutyrivibrio ruminis
ATATCTAAAGGCCTGTAAACCTTTTAAATCATTCCCTACTATTTTACACTATTTTTTCAGAAAAAGCAGTAATTGGTACGAAAAGAGTATAAGATTTTCCTATTTCTCTTCACCAATTTTATCCGCGATTAATTGTCTCAATTGTGTACTGCTGGTTCCTTTTGTATACGGGAAATAAACAATTTCAACACCTTTATCTTCAAAATACTTTTCATAAGCATTAAATCTATCTGTTCCTTTATAATCACTACCAACAAACAATTTATCATAATGATAAAGATTCCAGACTTCGTTATCTTCTGGTAATGACTCAATTGCTTTATCTACATACTTAATTGATTGAACAATCTCTAAACGTTCCTCAAAAGAAATATATGTCTTCTTCCCCTTATGCGCTGCATTGGGGTGAACCCCTACAATAAGGTAATCACATTGTGCTTTAGCTCTTTTTAATAAATTCAAGTGCCCCATATGGAATAAGTCAAAAGTACCTGAAAGATAGCCAACAATAGTTTTACGATTTTCTGCATCCAATCGTCCTGATGCCATTTTGTACTGATAACTATCAATACCAAACTGGTGTTCATCATGTTTATATCTATCAATTACAGAATGAAAAACTTCTTCATATTGAGGGATAAACAATTCCTGCCTATTTAAAAAGTTAGCAATTATTTCTTCAGCTAAGCTGCTAGTTAATGATAAATCATTTTTTCCACCATTAAAAGCTGTTCCTTTGATTGAACCTGGTGAAACATTTAAAATACGATTTGAGACTCCAGCTTCTTCTAATTCAATATTAACGCTCTCTATCATACGATTGAGTGCAGCTTTAGAAGCGGCATATACAGAAAATAACGGAGAAGATACAATCCCAGCGATTGAAACCATCACACCAGTATAGAAATCTTTATCACTTCTGATTCTATCATAGAAAAATCTAAGAATTTGAATCGTTGCTGAAGCATTCACCTGCATCATATTACGAATTTCTGTAATACTTAATGACTCAAACGGAGCAACTCGGCCAAATCCAGCAGTGATCATAAGTAATTGCACCTCTTCATCATTTTTAAAAATTTCTAAATCAAAAACATCTAAATTCAACAAATCAATATAATGATATTCGTATAATGATTTATCATACAATGAATTATCATCAGGTACCTTAATATCTAATATGCTAACAAAAAATCCCTTTTTAATTAATTGATTTGTAATAGCTAAACCAATACCATTACTACCACCAATTACTACTGCTTTTTTCATAAATCAAACCACTTTCTAGTTATTTAAATTCAAAATCTAAAAATCATTTATACATTTAATACAAACTATAACACTACTGTTAGAAGAAAATCTTTTTAATAATTCTATAGTCTGACTTATAAATAGCACAAACTGCTATTAAAAACAAGACCATATATAATAGTACTCCTAAAATCCAATTATTAATCATAGTTGTCCAATAAAAAATTATAAACATACAAATTATAAATAAGT
Source organism: Pseudobutyrivibrio ruminis (assembly GCA_015057305.1). Lineage (GTDB taxonomy): Bacteria > Bacillota > Clostridia > Lachnospirales > Lachnospiraceae > Pseudobutyrivibrio > Pseudobutyrivibrio ruminis_F. Next base: position 1,504 of record SVES01000068.1, read on the forward strand.
AATTCTTTATTATTGTTTTATTTAAACTAGCTATTCCTCTTTCAGTAAAAATATACCAAAGAACTGTTACTAAAACCGAAGCTATTGAAATCGATATCGTCGTACCACATATCATATAAGCAAAATAATTCGCTAGTCCAGATATTGCAAGTGTAATAACTGATTTTATAAAAAATCTTTTTTCATTATCCAATGTTTTATAATAATTATGCATAATAATAGAAATTGTGGAACTAAGTGCCACACCTGGGAGTATTACTCTGAAAATAGGTAATGATTCTCTATAATTAGGTAAAAACCAATTTATAAAACCAAACAATGGATAATAAATTGACAAACATCCAAATATTAGCACTAACATAGCTGCATTGAAAAAAGGATAATTATACATTAACTTTCTATTATCCATTCTTTTCATCACAGGATAAATCACTATTGATATTGCTGCTAAGGCTGTGGTAATTAAAGATAACATGTTATAAGCAAACGCATAAACTGCATAGGTTTTAGTATCAAATAAGACATTCACAAACTGCCTATCTAAGGTTAAAATTAATGTTGAACATAAATTTGCAACTAATAATGGGGTTCCGATTTTTATAAATTTGAAATAGATTTTTGTTTCATCAAAAGATTTTATTGATTTTCCAAAAGTAATCTCTTTATATGTTATCATATACCAGATTGTTAAAGCTAATATGATTAGAACATATAAAAATGTGTATATTTTATATGAAATTGAAATATTAAAATAGCAACTTAAAATCCAGAGTGCTATAACTACTACAGAAGTCAGTAACGACTGAAGAATAGTCCTCAAAGAAAACTCATCAAATCTCCCAGTTATTTGAGAAATAATCTGATAATATCCCGTAACATTATTCCCAAATAAAAAAATGGCAGTTGATATTCCTATAAATTGATTATCCCCCTTTAAATAAATAAAAGCATACAAGCCAACAATTGCTGAAAAAATTAACTCCATAGAAATAAATAATTTTGAATAAAATCTAAATCTTTCTCTATCGAGTGAAGAGTAGTCGAAACCACCAAATTTCAAATAAATTCCATCAGTTATACCAATGGCAAATAAACCAACATACGTTCCATATAACGTAAATGTTTTATAAAAACCATAATCTGAAACTCCAATTATTTTTGGCAATAAAAATCCAACAAGTACTCCACTTAATAATTTTAAAATATTACTAAACGAAACTTTTAAAATATTTTTTACCGTTGTTTTACTATTCATAACTATCACCATTAGTTGGGAGTCTTTCTAATATATCATCAAGTACGTTTTTATCTATTTTTTGATTAAAACATTTTTCAAAATTACAAAAAGTTTGATAATTAATCCTTGAAAAATCAACTGTATTTAAACTATCTATAATTGATTTTTCAAATCTATATTTAATTATCTTAGCAGGCACTCCTGCCACAATAGCATATGGAGGAACGTCTTTTGTAACTACTGCTCCAGCAGCTACAACAGCACCTCGCATAATGTGTACACCAGATAATACTGTAGCTCCATGACCAATCCACACATCATCATCAACAATTACTTTCCCTTTTGACAATGTATCAACTTTTTTTCTTAAAATTTTTTCCATAACGGGATAAGTTGTAAGAAAGTCAAGACGATGTTCCCCTCCTAATATAAATGTAACATCCCCACCAATTGAGCAAAAATTACCAATTTCTAATCCTGAACCTTCACATGGATAAGTTATAGCATTAATATAACCATATGTATAATTTCCAACTTTTACCTTATTAATATCAAAATAAACCCCTGGTGAAGTAAAATTATGCTTATTACGCTTTTTCCACTTAAGTTTTAAATAATATAATCGCAACTTTCTACTGAGTAAACTCAAACTAAATCTTCCTCCTATAGATTATTTTTCCTTCCTTAAAGAATAACTGATTTACTCTCAAAGAAGCCTTTTTATTTTGGTAGACTTTTGATGTTTTAATATAGTAAAACATAATCAAATAGAACAAATGAATAGAGAAGCCCGGTACCGAACTAAACGTATAAGTAATCCAATAGGCTGCACCTAAAAATACCAACCAGTTTAAAGAATATTTCTTAGGTATTATAACGACATCATAAATTAATTTCACTAAATATGAAAGAGCACCCAACATCCCTAATTTAGTTAAAACATTTAACCAAACACTTTCCAAGCCAAGCAACTGTACAGTATCTGAATTACTTAAATAATCCAAAAATTTAAGACCATAACCAAATAGAGGCCTTTGAATTAGTAAATTCATAGCAGAAGAAAACTGTTTCATTCTCATATCTATACTACTTCCGGCATTATATGAATTTATCGCATCAACACTCACCATAGTTTTAAGTAAATCTTGATATTGCGAAACAAAAGGCAGTATTATGCAAATCCCTAAGAAAAGAACTGGCAAGAACTTATAAAATCGTTTCGATTTAAAATCGATTAACCCTAAAGAAATAATAGCTAAAAAAATATATGAACTCCTACATTTAGTCATAAAACAACAGATAACACACCCGATTGCAACTATTATCTTAAAAAAACTAAATCGTGACATCTTCTTGATTTGATAACTAACAAGCCAAAAAAAGAATAGTGCCCAATTCATACCTGCACCAATAGCATGATAAAAAATTGATTGTACACGGTAACCTCTTATCCCATCAGCTGAGTACAGATTATCCACTACTTTACTAGTATCATAGTTCAAAGTTTGTTCATAAGAAATCAGAGGATTTGCTGAAATTATATATTCATAAAAAGCATACAAAATTGAAAAAGCAAACAACCATACAAAATAATTCATAATGAATGAGAAGTCATCTTCTGATTCAACAACTTGCCAAATCATCCAAATTATAATTATTGAATCCGCAATAAATTTCACATAATTAGCTATTTCTGCTAAAAAAGGTGAGATTCCAAATAGCGCTGAAAAAAAATACGAAACTAATAACATAATCATTGGATTCTTCAACGGAAAACTATCTGTTGATTTTTGATAATCTTTTTTCAAAGTAACTAATAGAATAAAATAGAACCATGTTAAAACTAAATCAAGAGTTAAAGTTGGAATTCCAGGCAGAGAAACGAGTGAAACATTTTGATTAAGAAATAGTTTAAAACCCAAATACAGAAAAAAACTTTTTTTAAAATCAAAAAATGAGTATAAAACTAATACAAATGCAATAATATAAAATATCATAAAATAACCTAATTTAATTTCGTAAAGCTAAATAAATATCTTTAATCAACTCTTTATTGTGTCGAAAAATATCAGAATATCTAAAAATAAGTAGCATCGATAAATAAATTTTCTTTTTAGTAAGTAATTCATTTCGCAATTTAAAACCTTGTTTCTTATGCAAAAGAAGATTTAATAACTTTTGATACTCTTCGCTTGTTCTATCGTATTTAGTGGCATCAATATATTCAATTAGTCTGTCGACAACTCTCAATTCTTTTTGTGTATTCTCTAAAGTAGACTTATAATTTCTTTTTTTTCTAGATTCATTGTTACCATGAATTCTATGTAAAAACAACGGTTGTGAAATTTTACATAACGTTCCATCCAAAAGACTTATTTTCCAAAAGAAATCATCATGAGCACACCCTTGAACATAGTATGGTAATACTTTCCTTACATAGTTCATATTTAACATCATTGAACAACCAGAACAATGAATTAAATAGTTTCTTTTATCATTTAGATCAACCATACTTCCACTAGGAAATTGATTGTTCAAAACAACTTCTTCGTTTCCAGACCATTCAACTTCATCAGTACAAACAACTTCACAATTGCTAGTATCCATACATTTTAATGATTCTTCAATTTTATTTTTAAACCAAATATCATCTTGATCACTAAATAATACGTAATCACCAGTAATCATAGATAAGCCATCAATAAAATTTTTCTTCCACCCCTTATTTAAGTTATTTCTGTGTAGGAACCACTTCCTATTTAAATCATGTTTATTAATAAAATTTTCAATTATTTCACAGGTCTTATCACTTGAACAATCATCAATAATTACAACTTCATCCAGTTGAATTGTCTGATTAAGAATTGATTCTAACTGCTCTCCAATATAATCTTGACCATTGAATGTTGACATTAAAACTGATATCACAACTGTTCTCCCTTTTTAAAAATTTAAATATTTGTGAATTCTTCTGCTAAACTGATATCTTTGATTTTTTATAAAAAATTGTAGTTCTTTTAGTAAAGATTTTTTATCATATTTTAAGAAATCTTCTTTAGTTACTTCTTCCCCAAATTCTTTTTTTTCAAAAGAATTTGAAGTAATAACATAGCATTCCATATCATCTGTTTCAATAGACATAGGTCGTTTCTGTAAATGAATGTACAAAAACTCTTTTTTTAAAACTAATTTCTCTGTCAAATTTTTATAAAATAAATAGATATGCCCTTTTTCATAGGTAAAAATCTGATATTTATAATTTTTTACTTCACCGTCAAGTACTCTTTGTAATCTAAAATGCTGGGGTGATATATCCAACATATCTATCTTTTTATATGTTTTCATTTCATGATAATCAAAAATCTTTTGAATACCATATTTTTCATCGAAACACCAACTTCCCTTATTCTGATAGACTTTCTTGTAATCTATAACATCTGTATTTCTATATAGTGAATTTACATTAAAATCATTTCTATATAAGCACAAATGTCCATATTCATATACTTTATCAAAATTTCTTAAAATATCTTCATTTATAAATGTTCCAATGTCCCCAAAAATCATATCAACATCACAATGTCCCCAAAAATCATAGTCAACCAAATCATCATGAAATATTTCACCGTATGCCGGTTTAAAATCACATAATTTATAAGGGGTATCTAAAGCAATAGGAAAATCAAAGTTCTCTTTAATTCGTAAATTCAATTCTTTAAATGTCATCTGGTTAACAATAATATTTGAACTACTAGAATTAATTTTTTGATCAGTATAAAATATAAAATCAATATTTGAATTGTACTCTACACTCTTCAAAAAAAGAGGAAAATAGTTTGGTAACTTACCAAAATAAGGAATTATAATTGCAATCTTCATTTTTCACCTGATAATTCTAAAAAAATATAATTAGCCTTTTTTATTGTATTCTTATATGATAATTTGTGAATACTTGTAGTTCGAATTAATTCAGTAAATTCACTTTCACAAATATCATCCATCATTTTATATTGCAGAATATGAGGATTTCCGCTACTTAATTTTGGCACATTATTCCATTCATCAGGAAATATTTCAATACTTAATTCAATGAAATCATGTAACAAAAAATATGACACCATGTCACTGTTTTTTTCCCAGTAAGCATAAAGAAGGTCTTTAGTTAAATTGAGGATATCACTATTTTTATTTGCAGTCATAAACCAACTTGAAATTCTAGTTGGATGTCCACCTAAACCTGGTTTTAAAATTTGATACATAAACAAATCCGACTCAAAAATATATTCTGGAAACTCATCACCCGAACAAAAGACCGTTGCATCAATCCAAGTTCCACCGTATGTCGTTAATAATTCAATTCGGAGTAAATCAGAAAAATGTGTTTTGGTAATAACCCCATTATTTATTTTCTCCTCAATAAAATTAGGAAATTTTACATATTTATTATAATTTTCCTCTGTCAAAAGAACAATTTTCTTATTTGGAAGATTTCTTCTAATTGATTCAATACATTTTTGAACTAAAAATGGTGCTGAATCTAATCCTTGAAGCCAGCATATCCAAATTACGTTACACTTTTTAGCACTATTTTTACATGGATTAGTTTTATAATTATATATAACATTTCGATATTTTTTTCTCAACTTTGAAAGTATTTTATTCTCAATAGAAAGATTTGCAATTTCTAATCCTTTCTTTGAAAAACCATTTAATAACACTTGGACTCCTGCATATAGAAAAACACGAGCATACAAAAATTGTTTCAATACCTTTTTCTTATCTAGCTTATTTAGCATAAATCACTCATATTTTCCCTTCTAAAATTTACTTAATACTTACTTATTCGCCCTTTAATTTTATCTAGCTATCTTGTCTGTTCTTTTATATCATACCAAATTTCATCTAAAGTTTTTTCTCCGGTTTCAGACCAATATAATTCAAAAGCTGTTCTATATTGCTTGGTTGAAACATCGATACTATCAATTGATACTAATAATTTCTTTAGTTCACCAATATTGTAAGCCTTTGGACCACACATAGCAATGTCTGGATTATAGGATACTCCTCTGTCATGTGAAAGATATTCATCAAAATCAGGGACATAGAAAATTAATTTCTTATGTAACCCAATTCCCTCAATCATACATGATGAATAATCTGTTATAAGAACATCAACATATGGGAGAAGAGTGTTAATATCAAAGTTAGGATTTAAATTCAAAACATTTTTTGTTGAAGAGTTCTTACTATCAAATTCATTTTGTACATCAGCAGAATGAGCTTTTTGAATCCATAATATATCTTGTTCATCAAGCACATCAGAAATTTCGTCTGTTAAATTCTGAAAATTAAAATTTGTATTACTTCGAAACGTTGGTAAATATAAAACAGTCTTTGAAAAATCATTTATTTTATCGATAACCATTTGCTCATCAGTTAAAAAAGAACTGCAATTACAAATTCTCGGATAACCAGTTAAAATATAGTTTTTATCAGGTAATCTGAAAAATGTCTCCAATACTCTCTTACCCTCAGTAGATTGTGCTAAATAGTAAGCATCCCCCCAACCACATTTCTGATCAAATAACAATCTCCAAAAACGTAATTTATTTAATTTCAAATATAAACTAAAAAGTTTATTTCGGGAATATTTCGACACTTTTGCAGTATTTGCAAATTTGACCCCTTTTCCCGCAATCCCATGCCATAAATTTATTCGTATAGCACCAAAAGAATATCCCTCCAGTAATTCTCCAGTGAACTCATCATTATTATTAGGTGAGTTATTAACAATATGGTACTTAGCATGCTTATGATAATATATAGATTCTTTCGAGTTAATCATATAGGATTCGTACCCCAGGTTATTAAGTTCCTCATTTACAGACTCATTTCTAGTAACCCAAACGACGTGAGTCAAACCAAGTTTTTCTTTATTGTCAGATAAATATTGAAATAAAAATCTAGGATTATCTGCAAATTTATTTCCAAACCACGAATCCATCAGAACAATTTGTTCATCTCTTTTCCAAAAAAAAGATTTGAACAAAGCTGGGATATTATAAAAAAAATTATTTATCAATCTAATTACTTCACTCATCTTATCTCCTTTAAATTAATTTCCAACCCCATTTTTTAAAGTAATATATCATACTTTGAATATGATATTTAAAAAGAACCTTATTCTTATGTGACCCTTTTTCCCACTTATGAATCACCTTTGCATATGGGTAGTATAGTAGCTTAGAAATTTGATTAAGCCTTTTACATAAATCAGCATCTTCAACATACATAAAGAATCTTTCATCAAAGCCTGAAAGTTCCTTAAAAAGACTAGTTCTTATGACTAAAAAAGAGCCTTGCCCAAACGGAACTTGAAAAGGGGTTGAGTAATCCATATTTTTCATTATATGTTTATTTGCTCTTTTTTGAAAAGCACTATTTAAAAACATTCTATTAAACATATCAAATACAGTAAGTTCTAATCTATAAACATCTTGCCTTTTTCCGTCTTCGTCAACTATAAGCGGAATCGCCATTCCAACATCTTTATTATTGTCCATCCAATTTATAATCTTACTAAAAGCATCTTCACAAAAAATAATATCTGGATTAATAATCGCATGATAATCACTATCAATTTTATCCAGAATAAAATTGTGACCGCCTCCAAAACCAATATTATCTCCAGGATTATAATATTCGATTTCCTTATACTCTGAAATAAATTTTTTAAAATCTTCTACATCTCTCGGATTAGAGATATTTGCACCATTATCCACAATATAAATTTTCTTTTTAAGACGACATGATGTATATTTTTCAAGTGAAACGAGCGCTTCTTTTATATCATTATAATTATTATAGGCTACTATACATATTGATAGTTTATTAGACACTTATTTTTTTCCTTCTCTTCTAAAATTAAAAAAGAGAGTTGCAGGTGTTATCTGCTTCCCTCTCTCTTCAATACTACTTTAACTGTTTTTGCGAGGATTTTGATATCTTCGCTAAAGCTCCAATCTTGAATGTACTTCATATCAAGTGCGACAACTTCCTCAAAATCAGTGATATCACTACGACCGCTAACTTGCCAAAGTCCTGTAATACCAGGTTTTGTGGTTAGTCGTTTGAAATGATGTAATTCATAATGATGATATTCATCAAGCGTTGGAGGTCGTGTCCCGACAAGAGACATGTCGCCTTTTAGAACATTGATAAACTGTGGTAGCTCATCAAGGGACCAATCGCGAAGCTTGTGTCCAAACGGAAAGATTCGAGGGTCATCTTCCATTTTAAACATCAAATTAGTATCCAAATCGTTTTGCGCTAACAGTTCTTTTTTACGTTCTTCTGCATCTGTATACATGCTTCTGAACTTGTAAATATTAAAGATTTTACCATTTTTACCGACACGTTTTTGCTTGAAAATCAACGGTCCTGGTGACTGTTTCTTAACAATTGGAGCAATAATAACAGCTACAATAGCTGTGATGATAATTCCTACAATCGCACCAAGGATATCAATCATACGTTTCAATACAAGCTGACGACATTTAACGATATTAGTTGCCGTCGTCACAAAAGTAATGTCATCTAACTTCTTAATCACGCTGTCAGCAACATAGTAATCTGAGTAATTGCCAATCTTGACCGTTGTTGGAAT
>SVES01000069.1 GCA_015057305.1 Pseudobutyrivibrio ruminis
TAAGTTGGAATAGATAGATGAAACTTTCCAATAATCGGAAATAATGTAAGGATAAATAGAAATAATGGAAAAAAGCTTCAGAGCTTTTTTAGATAGCTCCTGAAATTCGGACTTCAAATTTTATTTAAGGAGCTTCTAACCAGATTCTCCTCGTCAAGTTACCCAAAAATATGACAGGATTACCTATGACTGTATATCTTCATTTCTATTAAATGTGCTCATAAGGTTTATTGAAATAATCTTCATTTCCCATTGAGAACACCACTTGCATTATATCAGGGCGAATTAATGTTTCTGCATACTCAAACGTACCAACATTACTTCTACTAATTCTTTTAAAAAGAATCAACGGAGTGCCCGATGGAATATTTAATAATTTTGATTCTATAAAACCTGAATCTACTGCATGCAATGTTTCTTCGCAAGATTCAAAAAACACTTGGTAGTTTTGAGCCAAAAATTCATAGAGTCTACTAATCTTTCCACTATATGTTTCTAAATCGGGGAAAAGATTTGTAGGCAAAAAATTAACCATATAACAAAAAGGCTCATTATTAACAGATTCAATATGTTGTAAACGATAGATTTGATCTCCAACATTTATATTTAGTGCTACAGCGACTTCAGGCGTTGCTAATTGTAAATCAACTATTGATCCTGGTGTACTAGTTTCATATGGTTCATCTATTAAGAATCGGCTAAAAACATTGTTTACACCACGAATCTTTTTAAAGTTGGTAACATGCCTGTCCACTGGAAGAATAGTTGTTCCATGTCCTTGCTTTACTTTAATTAGATTTTCTTTTCGCAAAAGTTCTATAGCTTTTCTAATTGTAGTTCTACTAGCATTGTATTCTATTTGTAAATCTCCTTCACAAGGAAGAAATTCACCTGTCTTATATTCGCTAGAAAGAATCTTTTCTCGTATTTGATCATATATTTCTATATATTTTGGCTTAATTCCTTTTGTATTCTTCATTCGTTTACCCCTTTATTATACGTAACAAATTAATTCGAAATATAATATGTTTAAATAGTACCTTAACAATACCTTTAGTGTCAACTGTAAAATTGAAAGGTATCTAAAAATAATAAAAGGTTTTAGGCAATATCAATAGTTTACGCCCGTAAACAATGTCATAATATCCGAAAATCATACAGAGATATTGACGACAAAAAATCTCAAAGGTATTATAAACATACCTAGTTACAACAACAAAGGCGTTATATAGATAATGTCAACAAAAAGAAAAGGAGAGATATGAAATGAAAGTAAAGAATGTATTGAAATTTTTAACAACATCTACAGTGATTATGGCAATGACATTTTCTCTTGCGGGTTGTGGGTCAGAGGAAATCAGTACTTCTAAAAGTAATGATTCTTCCGAAGAAACAAGTACGGTACAAGCAACATCTGAGAATGCAAAAATTATCTATGTTATTGCTCCAAATTCAGGAGAATCATGGGGAAGATTAGGTGATGGCTTCGAAAAAGCATGTGAAGAAGTAGGATGGGAAGGTCATTTTACAGCTCCAGTACAAGCAACAAATTCAGGTAATGTTGAAATGGTTGAAATGACAGAAACTGCAATTAATAATGGTGCAGATGTCATAATGTTATTTGTAGAAGATCAAGAACTTTTTGCTGATGTGTTAACTGAAGCTAAAGAAAAAGGAATCTATACAGTAGCGCTTGCAAAACCATGTGATTATTGTGATTTGCGTGTCGGGGCTGATGATACAGATTTAGGACATTGTTTAGCAGAAGCATTAGTTGAATGTTCTAAGTCTGATGACATTCACGTAATGGAAATGATGACAGATGTTACAAGTTTTGGGCAATTAGGACAAATAACCCCATTTGAAGAGAAACTAGCTGAAATTGCACCAAGTGCAGAAATTGTAGGACGAGATGATTGCGATTCATCTGCAGATGCAACAGATAAGTTATCTGCAACATATTTAGCTCATCCTGAATTAAATGCTATGATTACAGTTGCATCTGAGGCCGTTACAGGAGGTGCTGCGTTCGTATCAGATTATGGTCTTGAAGATGAATTCACATTAATTGGATTTGATGATACTGCAGAAGTTTTGAATGCTGTAAAGGATGGTACTTTGTCTTGTACAGTATCTGCACAATGGTATACTATCGGTTACACAGCTGTTCAGGATGTTTATGATATTTTAGAAAATGGTGCTGAATATGAGTATTCTCAATCAATTCCTGCTAGAATTATCTATCCTGATGATGTTGATGCATACGCAGAAGAAATGGGAATAGATTTAAACTAGGATTGGAGCGAGCAATATGAAAACAAATAAGAGTGTCTTTTATACAATTTTTTCTCAAAAAGAAACAGGTGCGGCATTGCCTTTAATTATCTTGCTATTGGTAGTATTGGTTGTTAATCCTACTTTTTATTCAAGCAGTAATATATTTGATATTTTAAGGACGGCAGCTTTTTCTTTCATCGTTGCAGTACCTATTACTTTCTTAATGAGTTGTGGTGGAATTGATTTATCTTTGGGTGCTGTAATAAGTATTGGTGGTGTAATATGCGGTAAGCTTTTAAAAGCAGGGGTTCCTCTTATTGTAGCTATATTGATTACTTTGGCCTGCGGATTTATCATTGGTACATTAAATGGTCTAGCCATTGTAAAATTTATGCTTCCAGGATTCATGGCAACTCTTGCAATGCAGTATGTTGTAAATGGAATAAATAATGTTTGGACTGGTGGAATTAACATATCACATTTTGAGGACTCTTTTAAAGCAATAGCACAGACTAGAATAGGAGGGATTATTCCTATTTCTGTTATATATGCACTTATCTTTGGATTTATCGGATACCTTATATTAAATCATTGCAAAATAGGAAGAAAAGTTCTTGCAGTAGGAGGAAATTGTGAAGCAGCTTATTTAGCTGGAATAGATGTTACAAAAACACAAATTTTAGTTTATGCATTAACTTCTATGATTGCGACTTTTGTAGGCATTTTATACGCATCTCGTTTGGGAACTGTCCAAACTTCGATAGGAAATGGCAGTGAACTAACAATTATTGCAGCTGTTATAGTAGGTGGAACTTCTATGTTTGGAGGAAGTGGAACAATTTTAGGTTCAGCTATAGGTTGTATTCTTCTAGCTGGTATAAATAATGCACTTATTATGATTGGCGTATCTGCATATTGGCAAAGTTTGATTTTTGGAATCATTCTAATTATTGCACTCTTTATTGATCGCTATCGCCAGAAAATGTTGAACTAGCAAAGGAGGAAAAAAATGAGTGACATGATTCTCGAAGTAAAAGATGTTACCAAAAAATTCCCCGGAGTAGTTGCATTAGACCATATTTCACTATCTCTTAAAAAGGGAGAGGTAATGGCTGTGTGTGGTGAAAACGGCGCAGGAAAATCTACATTAATGAAAATTCTTAGCGGAAGCTATACTGAAAAGGAATATGAAGGAGATGTTTTCTTTAACGGGCAAAAAACCCATTTCCAAAGCGTAAGAGATGCCAAAGCATTAGGAATTGAGATGGTATATCAAGAATTAAATATGGTTCTTACTGCTAGTGTGGCTGAAAACATGTTTTTAGATGATTTACCATCAAAAGGACCACTTGTACAATGGAAGAGTCTATACAAGAAAACAGAAGAATTATTAGTATCAATGGGCATGGAAGAAGTCCGACCTGATCAAATCGCTGGAAGGTTAAATAGTGGTCAGCTTCAACTAATATCTATAATGCGTGGCATTTCTCATAACCCTAAATTAATTGTTTTTGACGAACCTACAAGTTCTTTGACAGATGCAGAGACAAAAGTTTTGTTCAGAGAAATAAATAGAATGAAAGAACAGGGTACGTCCGTGCTATTTATATCTCATAAACTAGACGAAGTTTTCACAATTGCTGATCGAGTAACGGTTATGCGAGATGGAGCTTTTATCTCAACAGATAATATTAAAGATATAGATGAAGATACGTTAATAGAACGTATGGTAGGTAGGAAAATAGAAAACCAATATCCTAAAACAAAATCAATAATTGGTGACGAGGTATTAAGAGTAGAACATCTGACAGTGCCACATCCTTCGATTAAAGGGAAAAACATTGTCGATGATGTAAGCTTTTCTTTAAGAAAGGGCGAAATTCTTGGTATAGGTGGACTGGTTGGTGCAGGCAGAAGTGAAACTCTTGGTGGTGTATTCGGTCAATATACTAAGAATGTTAACAAAAGAGTGTACATTGATGGACAGGAGGTTTCTATAAAGTCACCAAAAGAAGCCAAGTCACATGGCATTTCCTTTGTAACAGAAGAACGACGCTTGACTGGTTTCATTCCTAATTTTAATATTAATTACAATTTATCCTTATGCTGGATGGATAAATTGTTGCCAACGTTGTTTATTAACCGGTTAAAAGAAAAGCAATTAACAGGAGCAATTTTTAACAGGCTTGGAGTAAAAGCTCCTTCCATTAATACCATGGTAACAAACCTTTCAGGAGGTAATCAGCAAAAGGTAGTTCTAGGAAAATGGTTAATCGGTGATACAAAGATTTTATTCATTGACGAACCTACAAAGGGAATTGACGTTCAGTCAAAGACTGAAATCTACAAACTTTTATGCGAATTAACGGCACAGGGAGTTGGTATTGTTATGGTATCATCGGATATGCCAGAGCTTATAAACATGAGTGATAGATGTATTGTCCTTAGTGAGGGGCGAATCACCGGAGAATTCCTTCATGATGAGGTGACCCAAGAAAGTATTATGCGTGCAGCAATTTCGGAGGAAAAGTAATGGAGCACTATCATTATTCAACTATTTGTATTATCAAGAGATTATTATGTTTTCTGATTGGTTTGTTAATTCTAGCAACAGGTGTTTCGGTTTCTACAATAACAGGACTAGGTATTTCGCCGCTTAACGTAATACCCTTTGTTTTAAGCCAGATATCTGGCATTCAAATGGGTTATATGACGATGGCATTGTTCGCTGTTTACATATTAATAGAAGTTGCAATTAAAGGAAAACAATTTCGAATGTGGGATTTCCTCCAATTTATATGTGCAGTTATTTTTGGATATTTCATCAACTGGACAAAAAGCCAAATATCTATTTTTTCTGTAGAAAATTATGCAGTAAAGGTATTAATAACCCTCTTAAGTGCTTTTCTAATTGCCCTAGGAACACAGGTATATGTATCGGCCCACATAGTTCCTCAAGCAACAGAAGGATTAATATTAGCTATTTGTGACAAATGGAGCTTGTCTTTTGCTGTTGTTAAAGAATGGTTTGATGTAATATCTGTGATATTAGCAGCAATAATATCTTTAATATTTACCGGGACAATCATTGGAATTCGTGAAGGTACATTAATTATTGCTTTATTGGTTGGTGTTATTGTAGGTTTTTTGGCAAGACATTTTACAGGATGGTTAGAAAAGAAGGTATTTGGCACAGAGCCAATTCCTGGAAGAAAGGGGTAAAAAATGTATACACATGAAAAAATAAATGAGCGAATATACATTATTCGTGAGGGGTATGCCCCTAATAATGGTCTTACCATTGGACTTGTAATCGGCGACAAAAAGGCTGCCATCATTGATTCTGGAATGGGAGTAATCGCCACACTTCGTTCATATATTGAAAAAATCACAGATAAACCAATTATTTGTATAGTCACGCATGGTCATCCCGATCATGTGGGAGGAGCTGCACTTTTTGATGAAGTTTACATGAATAACAAAGATGCATGGATTTTAGATTGGGCTTTACCACTTGAAAAAAGATTATCTGACATGGATGAGTTTAGTAGCAATAATAAATTACTTCGCATAGAAGCTGAGAAAAATCCTGTAATATGTGAAAATCTTACATATAAAAATATGGAGGATGGGGATGTTTTTGATTTGGGCGGTATTACTCTCAAGATGTACAAACTACCTGGGCATACACCAGGATCTTTAGCTGCATACTGTGACGAAGAGAAAATTGCTTTTGCATCTGATGCGATTATTTCAAATATTGTGCTTTCAGATGAAAATAGAAATGGCATACAGACATGTGAAAATGCTCTTCGAAGATTCATGGATAGTATTGATGTTAATACTGTTATATACAGTGGTCATAGTCAGCAACCCCTGCCTAGAGAATTAGCTTATGATTTATTAGCTGCATATGAAGAAATCCTAAGTAATAAAACAGGAGATGATATGATTACGCATTTTAAGTTTGCTGAAGAGATTCATCCCGGAATTCGGTTAAAAAAACACGTTCATGGAAGTGCTACAGTTACGTATAATGTTGATTTAGTATAATATTATGTGGCTATTCTATTTTCAAATAAAACAGTTGATAACGTGGACGTTTAGAATGCACAGCTTCAAGAAAATGATAAAAACTGTTAGCGAAAAGTGTAGCTTTTAATAAAATGAACACCCCAAATGGTCAGTAGTGAAAAACATTCAGGCCAAGTATAATGTAATAATTCTACATGGTTCGTTAGATATATGGCTCTATTAATCAAAATAATTGTAGAAATCTACAAATTTTCTTGCTAGATTATTCCATTTGCCTTAGAATTAAATCATAAAAAGTGTAGATTACTACGATTTTTGAGGTGTAGAAATGATTGCAAGAGATAAATATTTACAGCAGCTTATAAATTCAAAGAATAACGGTTTCCCAAAAGTTATAACTGGAATTAGAAGGTGCGGAAAATCTTTTTTATTAAAAGAACTTTATAGAAGTTATCTGGTAAATAATGGAGTACATCCCGATGATATCTTTATACTAGAGTTAGATGACGATAGGAATATTGCCTATAGAAATCCGATAGAACTTGGAACATATATAAGAAGTAAGTGCCAAGGTAAAAAGGATTGCTATGTTTTTTTAGATGAAATACAAAAGGTGTATACAATTGTTAATCCAGCTTTTACAGATGGTAAAATTGTTCTTGCCAAGGAAAAAGATACAGAGGTTATATCTTTTGTGGATGTTGTATTAGGGTTATCTCGTGAAGATAATATAGATTTATATATTACTGGTTCTAATTCTAGAATGTTATCATCTGATATTATCACTGAATTTAGGGATAAAGCTACCAACATCAATCTTGCTCCTTTATCATTTGAAGAGTATTACAATTATGTAGGTGGTTCAGCAACTGAGGCAATATATGCCTATATGCAATTTGGAGGAATGCCGCTGGCTGTAATAAAAAGCGAGGATGAGAAAAAGGAGTATTTAAAAGGGCTGTTTCAGACAACCTATTTTAGAGATATTCTTGAAAGAAACAAGCTTAAGAAAAGCGAACTTCTAGAAGAGTTATGTAATATCTTAAGTACATCTACGGGTGAGCTTCTAAATGCTGAAAAGATAGCTAATACATATGTAAGTGTGCGGCATGAAAAAATAAATCAACAAACAATAGAAAGATACATTGATTTATTTAAAGACTCTTTTCTTCTTAGAGAAGCTCGTCGATTTGATTTAAAGGGGCGCAAAGAAATTGGTGCGTTGAGGAAATACTATTTCTGTGATACTGGGTTGAGAAATGCCAGACTAAATTTTGCTTTTTCAGACGAGGGGCAGATGCTTGAAAATATTGTTTATAACGAACTCTGTTATAATGGCTATTCTGTTAGTGTTGGCAGTTTCGATACGGTTGAAAAAAACAAGGAAGGTAAATCTATTCGAAAAACAAACGAAGTTGATTTTTATGCAACAAAAGGGTTGCGTGCCTATTACATACAAGTCACCTCTGATATATCCAATGAAACAACAAGGAAGCGAGAGATTAGGCCATATTTTCTCCTAAATGATCAGGTGCAAAAAATACTTGTTGTAAATAAGCCTTTCGGAGAGACCAGAGATGAAAGTGGATTTACAATAATTGGTGTTACTGATTTCCTTCTTCGCTTTATAAAATAGAGTAACAACCTAAAGCTGAAGTGATAATAAAAAGATAATCAAAAGGGGAAAAATTTTTGAAACAAATTAGAGACTGTCAAATAAAAGAGTTGGTTTCGTGAACGCGAAAACTTGTAGATATGCTACAATAGAGCAATATTAATCAAAATGATGCGTTTTCCAGTAATATCAACGGATTTTTTCATCTGATTGATATTCTGGGGAGCGCTAAATTATTGGAAAAAGTGTTCACAAAATATGGAAACCATTTATTGAACAGGAGCGTAAGCGGCAAATATAAAGCTCTCGAATGCGCCCTTTCAAATTAGTAGTATAAAAGAAAAACTACTGATTGGGAGGACGTTTTGTTATGGATAAAAAAGTCATGGATATTAGATTAAAGTTATGGATGAATACCAGTTTTTGAAGAACAAGCTAGAAGCGGATTAACAAAGAAAGCTTTTTGCAAAATAATAACATTAAGCGTGCAGATTTCATTTATTGGCAGCGCCAGGTTGTAAACCACAAAATGCTCAAAATGATAGCGATGATAACTCTGAGAGTGATGCATGATAGAATTTCTCAAATACAGGGGTCACAAAAGTGATTTTCGCAAATATAGAACAATTGTTCGCTTTAATCAATATTTATCTAAGTGATATATTTGGGGCTATATTTAACCCTAAATATTGCCCTATCATCTAAATACTAGTATAATATGAATAGGAATACATTGTTCATTCATGTAAAGGAAGGTGTTTATATGCCAAACATTAAACCAATTTCAGAAATGAAAAATTATACAAGTATTGTCAATGAATTATCTTATGGTAACAGAATCTACTTCACTAAAAATGGACATGGATCATGCGCTCTAGTTGATATGAAAGAACTTGATGAATTGGATAATCTCAAGGCAAAACTTCAACTTCTAACTAAACTAAATGAAGCTAAAATATCAATCAAAGATGAGGGCACCATCTCAGCTGATGATTTAGAGATGGAACTTGGACTATAAGAATGGCAAATTATAAATTGGAATACTCGCAAATAGTTCGCAGAAAGCTAAAGTCTTTACGCGCTTATCTTAAAGCTGAATATGGCGAAGAGGTTTCTAAGAAATCAATAAAAAAAATTACCGATGCTGCTAGAGGACTACAGAAATTACCAAATAAAGGCGTAGAGCTTGCATCCATTTTTGACATTGACACAGACTATAGATATTTTGTAGTATCTCCAAACTATCTCTTTTATTATATTGAAGATGATACTGTATATATAGCAGAAATGTTTAATGAACGGGAAGATTTTATGTACCAGTTATTTGGAATACCTTCGCATTCATCTGAATCTGAAGACTATTGGGGTGAATAATCTGGCAACATCTCTTTTTAATCCCCAATAATTCTCCGTAAAATGGGGTATTATTGTGGGGTATTATTTTAAGCCTTATATCTATGCGTATAATTTAAGTTTTACACATAAATGTTTAATTGCAAAAATGCAAGATGTATCATTACGGCGTAATGATACATCTTGCATTTTTATGCTTTCATGATATAATCAAATTAAGAAAATAGAAAAACTATGGAGGTTTTTAAAATGGCAAATGCAGTAAATGTTAATTTTAGAATGGACTCTGACTTAAAGAAAAATATGGAAGCACTTTGTGATGAACTTGGCATGTCTATGACAACTGCCTTTACAATTTTTGCCAAAAAAATGACTAGGGAACACAGAATTCCATTTGAAGTCTCTGCAGATCCATTTTATTCTGAATCAAATATAAGATATCTTGAAGGCATCGCGAATGATATCAAAATAGGAAAAGCTCACTTTGAAGAACATGAACTACTGGAGGATGAATATTAATGGGAATCCTATGGGAAGACAGAGGTTGGGATGATTATCTTTATTGGCAAACCCAAGATAAAAAGACTTTAAAAAGAATTAATTCACTAATAAAAGATACCCAACGTGATCCATATAATGGTATTGGAAAACCTGAACCGTTAAAGGAAAACCTCAGTGGGTTTTGGAGCCGTAGAATAAATGATGTAGACCGCCTTGTTTATGATTTTGAGAACGAAAATATACGTATAATTTCATGTCGCGGACATTATGAATAAAATATCGTTAATATACACCGCCTTAGATTGCAACTCAACTCTCAACTTAGGGGCGGTG
>SVES01000070.1 GCA_015057305.1 Pseudobutyrivibrio ruminis
TCCTTTGGAATACGGCAATCCTGGAAGATAAGCTCGTATGTAGAAGAAGCACGGATACCCATCTTCTTCTCCTTTGTACCGAATGTAAATCCAGGTGTATCCTTCTCTACGATAAATGCTGAGAACTTTTTAGACTTACGTCCCTTAGCATCCTCAACGATATCTGTAACTGCGATAACAATGTAGATGTCAGCTTCCTTACCATTTGTGATGAAGCACTTAGATCCATTAAGTACCCAAGAATCTCCATCTTCAACAGCCTTTGTCTGAGCGCCCTGAGCGTCTGTACCAGCGCCTGGCTCTGTAAGAGCGAATGCACCAAGCTTCTTAC
Source organism: Pseudobutyrivibrio ruminis (assembly GCA_015057305.1). GTDB lineage: Bacteria > Bacillota > Clostridia > Lachnospirales > Lachnospiraceae > Pseudobutyrivibrio > Pseudobutyrivibrio ruminis_F. The sequence goes on from SVES01000070.1 coordinate 332, forward strand.
CACTTGCAAGTGGTACTAAGTACTTCTGCTTCTGCTCCTCTGTACCATAAGTAAGAATAGGATCGCAGCAAAGTGATGTATGTGCTGAAACGATAACACCTGTTGTACCGCAAACCTTTGAAAGCTCCTCTACGCACATGATGTATGTAAGAACATCACATCCCTGTCCGCCGTACTCCTTTGGTACTGGAATACCCATGAAGCCATACTTCATCATTTTCTCAACGTTCTCACGTGGGAAAACTTCTGTCTCATCAATTTCCTGAGCCATTGGCTTAACTTCGTTCTGAGCAAACTCTCTGAACAGCTGTCTAGCCATCTCATGCTTCTTATCTAATGTAAAATCCATGATCTGAATCTCCTTAATTTATTCATGTCACATTGCCCGCTAGTACTTCTCCCGTCTGTTACAGCTACAAGCCTAATGAATTCTTCGCTCAACAACACGTCTCGCTTAAGAATTATTAGAGCTTGTTGCTTACAGACTATTTAAGTTCTATGAGCAATGGATTAATATAAACTGATTTTAGCCTTATCTGGCTTATTAACGTAACGAATTACTTTGCATCAACGGCTGTCTTAGTACGGTCTGCGTTGTATACGTAGAATCCCTTACCAGACTTAACACCAAGGTTACCACCACGAACCATCTTACGAAGAAGTGGGCAAGCACGATACTTGCTGTCACCTGTCTCGTTGTAAAGAACGTCCATGATTGCAAGGCAAATATCAAGACCGATGAAATCGCCGAGCTCAAGTGGTCCCATTGGGTGGTTAGCACCAAGCTTCATAGCTGCATCGATACCAGCGATATCAGAAACACCTTCCATCTTGATGAAAGCAGCTTCGTTAATCATTGGGATAAGGATACGGTTTACTACGAAACCAGCAGCCTCGTTAACCTGTACAGGAGTCTTACCGATTTCCTCAGCAATCTTCTTAATCTTCTCTACAGTCTCAACTGGTGTGTTAACACCTGCGATAACTTCAACAAGCTTCATTCTGTCAGCTGGGTTGAAGAAGTGCATACCGATCATTGGACGTGTAAGTCCGTTACCAATCTCTGTGATTGAAAGAGATGATGTATTAGAAGCGAAGATGCACTCAGGCTTAGCGATTTCGTCAAGCTCCTTGAATGTTGTCTTCTTAACTTCCATATTCTCGAAAGCTGCCTCAACGATAAGGTCGCAATCCTTACAAAGGTCTTCCTTGAGACCTGGTGTAATCTTAGCAAGGATAGCATCTACTGTAGCCTGCTCCATCTTGCCTTTCTCAACAAGTCTTGCATAACCCTTAGCAATCTTATCCTTTCCACCTTCTGCCCACTCCTGCTTGATATCGCAGAGTGCTACTTCATAACCGTCTACCATAGCAAATGCCTTAGCAATGCCCTGGCCCATTGTACCTGCGCCAATTACGCCTACTTTCATTTTAAATTCCTCCTAGAATTTTAGTCCGAGAAAACTATCTAAAGACTTTCAAGCTCCCGCAAGGCAACCCCCATTGGTAGCACCAGAAACTCCCCGCCGGCGTGGGTGCCCCTCTGGTGCTACCATGGTGCCCCCTTGCTCGCGCTCGCCGACTCTGTGAAGTTTTCTCTCACTTATATTTTTTACTTAGTCTAATAATGAATAAACTAAAATGTATGCTTATCGTCTTAACGATTAACCTTCGTACTTTTCTACTATTGTCGCGCAACCCATACCGCCACCGATGCAGAGAGTAGCAAGACCCTTCTTGTACTCTGGGTTGTGGATCATATCGTAAAGTAATGTTACAAGAATACGAGCACCTGAAGCTCCAACTGGGTGACCAAGTGCGATAGCACCACCGTTTGGATTAAGCTTGTTAAGGTCGAAGCTAAGCTCCTTACCAACTGCTACTGACTGAGCAGCGAAAGCTTCGTTTGCTTCGTAAACATCAAGATCATCAATTGTAAGACCAGCCTTAGCAAGAGCCTTCTTTGTTGCAGGAACTGGACCAACACCCATGATTTCTGGAGCGCATCCGCCAAGTGCACCAGCTACCCATGTAGCAAGTGGCTTAACACCAAGCTCCTTAGCCTTCTCCTCAGACATAACAACAAGTGCAGCTGCACCATCGTTGATACCTGAAGCATTACCAGCTGTAACAACTCCGTCTGGATAAAGAGCCTTAAGCTTAGCAAGACCTTCCATTGTTGTACCAGGTCTTGGGCCTTCATCTGTATCGAAAATAACTGTTTCTTTCTTCTTCTTGATTTCTACAGGAACGATTTCGTCCTTGAATGCACCAGCTTCGATAGCCTTGCAAGCCTTGTTCTGAGAGTTAACTGCAAACTCATCAAGCTCTTCTCTTGTAAGCTTCCACTGCTCAGCTACATTGTCAGCTGTCTTAATCATATGGTAGTCATTGTATGCATCCCAAAGAGCATCCTTTACCATTGTATCTACTAAAGCGCCCTGGCTGTTTGAAGGCCAAGTCATTCTATAACCATAACGTCCGTTTGGAAGTGCGAATGGTGCAAGTGACATGTTCTCCATACCACCAGCAACAACTACATCAGCATCACCACACATGATCATCTGAGCTGCCTGGTTAACACAGTTAAGACCAGAACCGCAAACAACGTTTGTAGTAACTGCTGTTGTCTCATTTGGAAGACCAGCCTTGATAGCTGCCTGACGAGCAACGTTCTGTCCTAAGCCTGCTTGGATAACGCAACCCATGTATACATGCTCTACGTCCTCTGGCTTGATACCAGCTCTCTTAACTGCCTCCTTGATAACGATTGCGCCAAGCTCTGGTGCAGGGATTGTACTAAGTGATCCGCCCATTGTACCAATGGCTGTACGGCATGCGCTAGCAATAACTACTTTTTTTCCCATGTTTTCTTTCTCCTTTGTTTAAATATATTATTGGGTGAATCTGAAAGTCCATTTTTTTGTATAAAATCCACAAAACTCAAGCTCGCAAACTGTTAATTTTTTAACGAGCCTTCTCAAAAAAAAAGACCTCTTATCGCCCGCCGATGTGAAAATATTAGCATAACCTGACCTTTAATTCAATTAAAATTTTTGTCATAATATGCCTTTAATATGTTGTTTTCAGAATATTCACGGCCAAATCAGCCAATTCTCTAACTCTGCTTGTTAAAAAATTATCAAGAAATCCCTATTTTTCGTTAAAAAGGAAACCGCAGCATTACGCCGCGGTTTCCGAATTGTGTCTAAATCTATGAAAATTCTTATTATATTCGCAATAGAATTATAAAGCTATTGCAGTCTCTAAAGCTAATTTCATCATCTCTGTAAATGACTTTTGTCTGTCCTCAGCAGGAATCTCCTCTGATGTTACAAAGGAATCTGAAATTGTAAGCATACATGTTGCATTCTTTCCAAGCATGTTTGCATTATTAAATAGAGCAAAGCTCTCCATCTCTACACAGTCACACTGGCAGCGTTCTTTAACTGCCTGCCATCCACCCATCTCAGGTGCTGTATAGAATTGATCTGCTGAATGAACCTTTGCAACCTTAGCGTTGATGCCAAGCTCCTTTGCCTTTGCTATAGCAATATCATTAATCTTCTTGCTTGGGTAAAGAGTCTTGTCCTCTACTCCATTTGTATACTTAGCAAATGTTGAATCAGAATAAGCGCTCTCTGAAATAACTACATCAAGAACATTTAACTTATCTGTGTAGCTTCCAGCAGAACCTATACGAATAATATTTTCTACATCATAAAATGCATATAGCTCGTATGAATAGATACCAATTGATGGCATTCCCATTCCACTTGCCATTACTGAAACTGGAACCCCCTTGTATGTTCCTGTAAATCCAAGGCAGTTACGAACTGTGTTTACACACTTAACATCCTCCAAAAAATTCTCTGCTACAAACTTAGCACGTAGTGGGTCTCCTGGCATAAGTACTGTTTTAGCGAAATCCCCTTTCTTCGCCTCATTGTGTGGTGTTGCCATAATTATTTCCTCCTTTGTTTATATGAAGATGTGCCATTAAAGATTTGCTACGCAAATGGGCACTTCTGGATATCAAGGAATCCTCCCACAAGTGGGTCCCTCCTTGATATATTTCACTTATAATGTAAGCTACGCTTACTAGAACGCTGCGAGATTTCTTTCAGAAATCTGCTCGCATTCACTTATAATTATAAAAATAGTGGGCATTAATAACTGTCCCTGCAGTTCTGTCTAAAAAACCCGATTGCCCAGCGGCCACCTGGGACTCGTGTAACGCTTGAGCGTAGGTGTATGTACAGAAGAATAATGCATCTGTGTTGGTATTTCCTGCAATAGCCTGGGCGGCAGCATATTGACATGCGCTATTAGGCCCCTCTGCAAGTATAATAGCCACTCGACCTGATGTAACTGGTGCAAATTGGCCAGAAGCATATATAACTCCCGATACAGTATTTGGAAATTTGGAGCTAGCCACTCTGTTCATTACAACAGATCCAACAGCAAGTCTTCCAGCATCACCTTGGTTTGCCGCCTCCGCTTGTATAAGCGCAGCCAAAAGTAATGTTTCCTCATCTGTTGTACTGTATCCACCAGAATATCCGCCTTGCTCACCAGCCAGCTTTTCCGCCAAAGCCACCTGTGCATCCTGATACTGCTTTTGTATTTTTTGCTCGTAGGCTTTCGCCTCTTCTAACTGCTTTTCTAATTCTGCTATAGCCTCCTGTGTATCAGCTATTTGCGAATTCGTTGTGTTAAGTGCTGTTGAAGTACTGTTTACCAAGGTTCCCAGCTGAGTTTTCTTTGATTCAAGATTATCTTGATAAGCACTGAGTTCTTCGCTCTTTTCCTGAATGGCCGCCTTGGTTTCTTCAAGCTGTTGTTCGGTTGCCTCAAATTTTTCTACAGCCTTCTGATCGTATGCCGTTATCTGGGCCGCATACTCTAAACGTGACAAAAAATCAGCCATAGAGCCGCTTTCCAAAAAATTAACCAGCGTGTTGGTGGACTGATTTTCATACATATATTGTATGCGAACCTTCATATACTCCTTTTGTTCGTCAAGGGAGGCTTGAGTATCCGTAAGTTGTTGATTTAAGGTCTCAATATCTGCCTCAACAGTTGCAATATCCTCCTCTGTGGCAGATATTTCTCCTGTTACCGTTGTGATTTGATTATTCAAGCTTGTGATTTGTCCCGATAAACTGTCCGCTTGATCTTCCAGCTGTTCTTTAGCATCTTCAACCTGCTTTTTTGTATCATTAATTTGGTTGACTGCATTGGACGCGTTTTCAGATTCCTGCTTTAGTCTATCAACCTCGGATTGAGAAGCCTGCGCCGACGAACTGCATATACACACAGTTGCAAGTATAAGCACCGCCAAACACCCTCTAAATTTTTTCATCCCATTCTCCTACCGGCAAGAGCTGCTTATAGATTCTACCGCAACAGCACCGCCTCGAGTAACCTCGATTTTCTTAAATCTACTTTTAAGAAGCGAGATTAATTCGTTATTTTTCCTTTCAGTCAAGGTGCATTCAAACAGAACTGCATCTGCACCAATATCTACTATCTTTACATTGCCTCCTTGGTTGAAGACCTGGGCAATCTGGAAAGCTTCAGTCTTACCTTCGTTATTTAATCCATATACCTTAGCATACAATATTTCCTTCATGTGGATAGGTATGGTTGTTAAATCAATAACCTTGATAACCTCCACCATAGCATTCAGCTGCTTTTTTATCTGCTCAAATGTGGCGTCATTAGCCATTACAGAAATAGTCATTCGAGAAACATCTTCCCGTTCTGTAGTACCAACTGTGAGAGTCTGCAAATTATATGATTTAGCTGAAAACAATCCAGAAACCTTTGCCAGAACACCTACCTGATTTTCTACATATAAAGCAATCCATCTGTTTTTCATACTATTTACCTCAAAATCATATCGCTAAGTGGCGTACCACTTTTAACCATTGGAAGTACTAAATCGTCTGGAGAAATAATAAAATCAATAAGTGTTGGCCCTGAGGTATTGTTCTTTGCTGCCTCTAGTGCTGGTATTATGTCCTCCGATGATGAAACTCTCATTGCTTTGCAATCGTAGCTTTCTGCCCACTTTAAAAAATCAGGATAGTAATGTCCGTCTGCTGCTGTTAGATCAGTAATTTCGTAACGTTTGCCGTAAAACAATTGCTGCATCTGACGAACCATGCCCAGGTTCGAATTATTAAATAAGCATATAATTACTTGACTTTTCGCGGACATTGCTGTGGCCATTTCCTGCATGTTCATCTGAAAGCCACCATCTCCAGTAACCAAAACAACCTGCTTCTTTGGATTGCCGATAGCTGCACCAATAGCCGCTGGGAATCCAAAGCCCATGGTTCCAAGTCCACCTGAAGTAATAAATTCTTGGCCTTTGTTGAGCTTAATAAACTGAGCTGCCCACATTTGATGCTGACCAACATCTGTAACAATATTAGCCTTGGTAAATACCTGGTTTATTCCTTCGCAAACCTCCTGTGGACAAACGCCAACTTTCGAATTAGGCATTCCAAGAGGATGCTCTTGTTCCCAAGCTTTAATCTGGGAAAGCCATTTTGAGGTGTTTATTTTTTCAGCATATTCCACAAGTCTTTCCAATGCTATCTTAGCATCAGCCGTAACTGGCACATCCACAGAAACATTTCTGGAAATAGAAGCAGAGGCAATGTCCACATGAACGATTTTTGCCTTTGGGGCAAATTCATCAAGCTCGCCTGTGATTCTGTCGTTAAAACGTGTACCTATAGAAAAAAGTACATCACACTCTGTTACTGCCTTGTTAGCTGCAAATCTTCCATGCATTCCACAATTTCCCACAAATAGAGAGTGATTCTCTGGCATGACGCCTTTACCCATAACAGTTGTGGTCACTGGAACATTCATTTTTTCTGCAAATGCAAGAAGCTCCTTTTCGGCACCTGCAATTCTAACGCCACCACCAGCAAGGATAAGTGGTCGCTTTGCCCCCTTCAAAAGACGATATGCCTTCTTTAGCTGTCCTATATGAACAGTTTCGTTTGGATGATAGCCACGAATGTCTACATGACTTGGATATTCTGGATTTCCAGATATCACCTGAATATCCTTAGGAATATCAATAAGCACTGGTCCTGGCTTACCTGTAGATGCAATCTGAAAGCCCATCTTTATGAGCTTGCCCATATCGTCTCTGTCGCGGACTGTAACTCCATATTTTGTGATAGAGCGAGTCATGCCCACAATATCAACCTCTTGGAAAGCATCATTTCCAATTAAATGAAGCGGCACCTGACCTGTAAAAATAACCATAGGAATGCTGTCGTAATAAGCATCTGCTATTCCAGTAATTGTGTTTGTAGCACCTGGTCCAGAGGTAACGAGGACAACCGCTGTCTTGCCTGTGGCCCTGGCATATCCCTCAGCCTCATGCACAAGCGCCTGCTCATGGCGCCCCAAGACCACATTAATCTCCTCTGTCTTATAGAGCTCGTCAACAATATCTGTAATCATACCACCTGGGTATGCAAATATTGTATCAACTCCTTCCTCCTTCAATGCCTTTACAAACAGTTTTCTTCCAGTAATATTCAGTGCCATTTTACAATCCTCAAATGTTTGCTAGTTAACGTGATTCATTGATATATGTTCTAAAGTAAAACTCAATATCGTAATAGGTTTGTTCTTCTGATTCCTCTGCAAGCTTCCAATTTGATGCCTCATCCAGATTAGGAAAATATGTATCTGCATCATAGCCATAATCTACATAGGTAACAAAGGCTCTGTCGCATTCATCAAGCATAAGTCTATATATGCTTTCACCGCCGATAATAAAGATATCTTCTGTGTTGTATTTTTTTAATTCATTATCCAATTCTTCCTTGGAATGAACCACAACAGCCCCTTTTGCATCATAGTCCTTATCTCTAGTTAGGACTATATTTACCCTATTTGGAAGTGGCTTGCTATTAGGGAAGCTCTCTAGGGTTTTTCTACCCATGACAACGACTTTGCCTGTGGTGGTCTCCCTAAAGAATTTCATATCGTCTGGGATGCTCACCAGCAGCTTGTTGTCCTTGCCTATGGCCCAGTTTTTATCTACTGCAACAATTAAATTCATAGCGGGTCCCTCCTTATTGCATATCAAACTGCTATAGGAATATTACGTATTTGCTCGCCTGCCTCGTAGCCCTCTACAATAAGGTCGTCAGTGGTAAAATCGTAGAAATTCTTAACATTTGGGTTGAGGTGCACCTTTGGTGCTGGCAGCTCTGGGCGGCTAAGTAATTCCTTTATCGCATCCACATGCCTATCATAAATATGAGCATCTGCAATAACATGAATAAGCTGACCTGGAATCATATCATTTACCTGTGCAACCATCATCAGTAAGATTGCATACTGGCAAACATTCCAATTATTTGCAGCCAAAATATCCTGTGAACGCTGATTGAGAACCATGTTTAGCACAAGCTTATCAGTGTCCTTGTCCTTAGTTACATTGTAGGTTGCTGAATAACAGCATGGATCCAAGTGCCCTGTAGCCAAATCGTGGAACTGATACAGGTTTGTCATGATTCTTCTGGAATATGGTGTTTCCTTAAGCTGCTTAAGGACATAATCCATTTGGTCAATCATTTCGCCCTTAAATTTAAACTTTTCTCCTACCACATATCCATATGCAGTACCAATTGAGCCATTCTCGTCAGCCCACTCGTCCCAAATATGAGGCTTTAAATCCTTGATGTTATTAGACTTGCGCTGGTAAATCCAAAGAATTTCATCCATAGCAGACTTCAACGCTGTCTTTCTAAGTGTCAATGCTGGAAATTCTTCTCTTAAATCATATTTATTCACAACACCAAATTGCTTGATAGTGTATGCCTTTTCACCTGTATCCTGCCAAACAGGGCGAACCACCTCGTCCTTTGTATCAGTACCATTCTCTAAAATATCTCGGCACATCTCTTTGAAAATCACATCAGCTTTACTCATAACACCTCTCCTTAGGTAAAACTTGCTTATATTTATACAAATTAAATTGTACCACAAGATATAGTGTGTTTGAATACTTAATTTACCATTTTTAGCCTGCAATTATTATTGAATTCCTTGAAAATACCCATAAATTGAGTTAGTATATCATATAGTTGTAATCTAGATTGCTCCATTGGAAATATATCAATCTGGATAGGAGAAAAAATGAGTCAGGAAAAGGTAGATCAGAAGAAATACGATAAATTACATCGCAAATCTTTATTAAGAAAGAAAAAGCTAGAAAACGTACTCGGCATTGCCTGCTTTTCAATTATATCCATTGCCATTGTGGCTTGGATTGGATTTTCCGTTTATAAAAAAGTGGAAACTGCAGCTGCTGAAAATGTCACATATGAATATTTCGATATTGACACATCAGGTATTCAGGACTATCTTGCTACTTTGAACTAAACAAAAACAGCGCCAAGTGAATCAGTTCGCTTGGCGCCTTTTTTATCATATAACATTAAAGCATTGTCAAATACTTCTTATATTCACTTTTAGGAATTCCAAGGGACTCCATAGCTTTTTCAGCTGAAACTTTAAAGCTTCGCATGACATTTCTTACAGATGATAAGCGCTCTTGTTCTATACCTTGTTCTATACCTTGCTCTATACCTTGTTCTAGGCCTTGTTCTCTACCAATGCGTTCATGCTCTTCATATTTATCTTTCATTAAATCGTCTAATGCACTACCCATTAATTCGTCCTCCTTCATCCTAGTATACAACCCTTTATTAGCCGCAGTGCTTACTTCTAA
>SVES01000071.1 GCA_015057305.1 Pseudobutyrivibrio ruminis
CTCTCTATACTTTCTTATATATTTTGCACAAAAGAACCAGTATTTAAGCCCTATGTGCAATTGGTTAATAAGTTACAAACAATGATAAGCATTAAATAATGGGCGAAAACCATGTCATTTCAGGTACAATGCATATGTGTTTCCAGTCAGAAGGGTGCACGAAAGATAACGTCATCCTTTTTATGAAGGCGAATCTGTGTCCCATTCTTCCCTATGGCTGCTAACCTCTCATGTCTAACAGGATCATACTCCCGTGGGAGTGTCCTAAATTCCTTCGTCCAGCCTACCCATAGTGGGGTGCCGCTTTTGCTCCTTTTCAGGGTCATTGCCCTATAGATTATGTCTCAGCGGCTTCGCTCTGCTTTGTCATTGATAGAGAGCACTCCTGTAATCCAGCACCAATTGAACTCTTGGCGGACGTTGTCTGGTACAGTATGTGCTGTTTTAATCAGGCTGCTTCCGGTCTGATGATGTCCCTTCGGAACTTCTCTTCATCAAAGTCACAACCTGTATGTAGTATTACGTAGAACACTCTGATAGCCTTACATGCAACTGCTATCTTTGCCTGCATTCCTCCAAGAGGATTTCTTGTTCTATTCCTGTAATAAAGGAACACATCTTGAAATGCAGGATTCCAGTTCATCAGTGCACGAGCTGATTCATACATTGTTCTTCGTAGCTTTCTTCTGCCCCTCTTACTGATTCTTGGCTGTCCTTTTTTCTTTCCAGAACTCTTTTTGACTATCTCTAGCCCTGCAAGCTTCTGTATCTGCTTAGGGTCAGTGAAACGTCCGATATCACCAACCTCTGCAACAAAGCCAATCACAGTACTCATCCCTACTCCTTTAATGGCGAGCAGTTTCTCCACATTTGGTACTTCTTTTATCTTTTCTTCCAGGTATTCATCAAGTCTTTTAAGCTGTTCTGCCTTAAGTATGTAGTCATTCACAAGAACCCAAATCTCGAGTCTTGCAGCCTCACCGGCTTCTAGCCCCACACTTTCCTGTGCAACTTCCACCAGGGTCTGAGCCCTCTTTAATCCTGCCGCACGAACCTTTGCATCACGCCATATTTGATTGATTCCACCTGCCCCGATTTTTAGGATATCCTGCGGAAGTGGTGCACTCTTTAAAAGCATAAGTCCACTTGTTGAATCCCAATCGGAATAACAATCCAGATACTCAGGAAAGAATTTTTGTAACCATCCTTGTATCTGATTAGACAGACGTATATGCTGCTTCATGATCTGGTCTCTACATACAGAGGCTTCTCTGATTTCTGCATATACACCTTCCGGCAGATAAGAAGTTGAATATCTTCCTTCTTTAACCAGCATAGCGATTGTTTTAGGATCCTTTAGATCACTCTTCTCTGGGCTGTTATCATCCAGTTCTTTACTTCTGTTTACAGTAAATGGATTTACTGTTACAAGCTTTACGTCATGATTCTGTAAAAACTTCTGAAAGGTAAGCCAGTAGCAACCAGTAGGCTCACAGCCAACAATAACCTTCTTCATTTCGGTCTTATTCATGATTTCCTCAGTCCAGCGAAGGAATGTAAGAAATCCTATTCGATCGTTACTAAACTTAAACACTCTTCTGGATAGTTCAAACCCTCTCCAGTCAAATGCTCTACAAAAATGTGTCTGTGATCCAACATCAACCCCAACAATCAGTGTATCTGCCGTAACTTGCTTAAGTCTGTCATTCTGTGTAAAATTCATTTTGAGAAACCTCCGGTTAGCATAAGATGTTTTTTCATCCGCCAAGATGAACACCTTTATCTTACCTAGAGGTTTCTTTTTATTCAATTGGCGTTATTTCTGAATTACAGGAATGCTCCTTTCACTTCCCACTGATTTTGTGGTTTTATATACATTACTAAGCAACAACCAGGGTTATTACTAAAAAGTGTTCTAGGGAAAGGTCTATAAACAAACACAAAAATAGCCCCAGCAGGTTTTATCCTGCCAGAGCCGTGTATGGATTTGATATAACTACCTATATATATTATTTCGCTTAACATATAATTGTTAAACAAAGCTTATTTCTTGTTTAATACAATCAGACCATATGGTGTAACATCAATGCTTTTAGGTATCATTTCATCTATTGCAGTTCCAATAAGCGTAGCGTTATCCTCCAGATGTTTTGGTGGCATACTTGCTATCTGCTTATAAAACATATTCAGCATATCCCAGCTTGAATAACCCATTTTCATATTGTTTTGTATCATTTGCTGGAGTTTTAGCATCAGTTCTTCAGGGAAAACCACTGACCTTATCGCAGTTATTTTTCCATTCATAGTGTCTGATTGAAACATCAGGACTATTGAGTTGCCAGGACAAGTCATCTGCTCAATTCTATCGTCAGGGTATATACTGCCATCCAAAACAATATCCATTGAGAATGCTCCTCTTACAAGAAGTGCTGAAATTCCTCCTGTCAATGGATAACTGTAGAATTTCAGTGTTCTATATTCAAAATCATTTATTTCATCTCTATGTACACAGGGCATCAGGTTAGTTAACATAACAGAACCATCATTTCCTATGTTAAAGCCTGAATAACAGCCTCCTTTTTGAGCAACTTCTCCTATACCAGCAAGCATAGGTATGTCTCGCAGCTGCGTTCCCTTTTTAATCGTGTATACACAATCATCTATATCATAAACATTAAGCATAAATCTCTATTTTCTCCTTTTCCTAAATTTATGTAACTTTAATAATGCATAGTTATGGCTATGCCTGCATTTTCAATATTCAGTTGTAATAAGGTGGAAGTTCAAACCGATTGGTCTATAATACGTAGGTTCTGAGAGATTTGAACCATAATAATCATCACTTCTCGTCGTAACGTGATAATTCTTTGCAGAAAGCATTTACTACATCATCAGTAACTTCTTCTGGTGAAATATTGTATTTCTCCAGATTTGAAAAAAATTCATCAATAAGCATTAACTGAACGTAAGGATTTATATTATATGAACTGATAATATCAACCTGTTCATTAGTAAAATGTGGAATTGCATCATATGCACTGTATTTTTTCTTCATAAAAGTTTGTCTCCTATCTAATTTATTCTTTATCAAAACGTGCAACCAGCTCATCAAGAGCATATAGTACCTGTTCAGGAACATCTCCAACATAGCTGGCCTGGTGACCTATAAGCAGCATTGCAATACAAGTCATTTGAACAACGTCGTGGTCACTAAAACTGTGTACCTCTTCCTCACTAAGCTTTGAAATAGCCAGTAAGCTGTTGTATTTTTCATTTGCTGATTTTCCCATAGTTAAATTAATCTCCTTTAAAACAATCTTTCATTTAGACAATTGACATATATATTCAGTTTTCAATGTACGGTGGGAAGTAAACTTAATCTACTCCCTGTAAAGCTTTACATATAAAATTGTTATAAATTGGGAACTTCAAACCGATAGGTTTTCGATACTAGGTTCTGAGAAATTTGAAGTTTTGTGATTTTGCTCACATTATGTAATATATCATTTTATTTTTTGAATTGCGAGCATTTTCAAAAACTTTTTTCAAAAAATTGAATCTTTTTTAATGTAATGTTGTACAACATTTTATTGCTCTATTTTACAGCAAATCCAGAAAAATCCCCAAAAAATTGTTGTACTGCATCATATTGGTAACAATACTGTTTTTAAATCTATAAATTGTTGTTCTACAAAATATTGCCTGAGACAAATCATATCAGGAATAATTGTCTTCCTGCAGCATATAATATATGGATATTTTCTTCTTGATACTTATGTATCACTTCCTAAACTAAAGGTTCCTTGCAATGTAAGCAGGGAACTTTTTTTTACTCATATTCCAATAGTCCAAGTGCTGGTAATGTGATGAATACAGTACTCTCCATATGTATGTTTATGCCTTTATATTTATTTAAGTATATAATATGCGTATATAATCTTGTAGCAAGAGCACATAATACCATAGACTCAATCGAAGACTCCTTTACAGTCAATGTATGTATTATCAGGTAACTCACTGTAAAAAGTAATGCACTGTCACAATTGCTTAAACACATTCTGCTCATAAATCCGTTATAAGGTCATATACTATATTAAGATAAAAAAATGATTCCTTTCCGCATTGATTGTATTTCCTATTCCTGAAGCTTTAGAACTATAGCCTTCAATAAAAATAAGCAGAGACTTTTAAAATCTCTGCTCACATAAAAATCACTATTTAACTTAATTTAGTAAACACGCCTAAGTCCAAAATGCTTTTCAATAGCCTCGTTAAAGCTATCTACTATTTGACCATATGGACAGGCAAGAAGTATAAGCTTTCCATTGTCCCTGCTTAAACCTATATGTGTTTCCATAAGACTTAAAATATCCATTCCTATAAGAATATTACTCTTCCTGTCATAGTTGATATGTATTGTAGATGCTGGTACTTTCACACCATCAATTATCAAATCTGAGATGTTATGAGCAAACTTCATAGCTTCGCAGGAAACCTTTTCATTGAAAGTTGAAGGAATATCGTGTTTAAGTCCACCTGTCTCTACTCCATAACTACACAGGAATGGAATGTTTGCATTAATGTCCGAAAGCTTCTTTGTTTGAGATAATACTTTTGGTATGCGTAGCCTTTCAGAATGAATTACACTGACAGAACAGCCAGTATCGATTTTGACTTCAATATCCTTAAACCTTGTTCTGAAATTATCCAAAGAAAAGTCAGCATAAGCAACAAATGAGCCTCCTAATCCTCCTACATTAGAAACAAGCTCAAGTTCTAAATATTCATTCATCATAGACCATCATATCTTCCATTTCATTTTTACTGTTGTAAATAGGCGTAATGGGTTTATCCTGTTCAAACCACTTAGCATATTCCTCATCCTGACTGTCTCCATAAAAAACCAACGTACCCTCAGTATCATCAGGATTCTCATAAAGTAAAATCATATACTTATCATAAATGCCTTTAAGCTGAGAAGCCTCAGCCCTCATACCAACCTTAACTTTATCACTTGGAATCAGTGTCAAACTCATACTGCCACCTCCAATTTGCATCTCATAAAAAATATTGTTTCTCATACTCACATTATAACTGAGCGTGGATAAAAATGGAAACAAAAAGTCCTTTTTCACATTGGCTTTAGCTGTTAGAAACAATCCTATTTTGTGTATCCATATGCTTTAGGCTTTTTCTCAAGTACTGAAGTGAGCATTATTATTGGGGCATAGTACCAGGATTAAGAGAAGAGTTATTTGCTAAGCATTTCAAAGTCAATGTCAATAAACTAGCAAAAATATATAAAAAGTATGTAACTCAAGATTTTATTGAAAAGGTTAAGAATATTGAGTCAAAATATGATGTACATCTTGGTTTTGGTAATTTTGATGCATATCAGTGGGTTACAGGTTACTACGAATTCAAGGAATGTGCAAAATATTATGGTTGGGAATAAAGGACAGTGATTTTGATTGCTGTCTTTTTTAATAATAATGTTTATAGGGAGTTTTTATTATGGTTTTATCAGATGAAAGATATGATGCTCTTTTAAGTGGTGAGCCACCTTTAAATGAAGATGAGGAAGTTTGGCTTAAAAATTATAAGGAATTTCAAAAAAAGGCTCATTTAAAAGCAAAAGCTCAGGAAGAGCAATATTATAAAGACCGTAATAGTGCGTATCGAGAATTTTATTTATTGCTTAAATCTACCATTCCTTCATCATTTTTTTATCAAAAGCCAATAACTAAAACTGAATATAATGATTTCGAAGAAAAATGTGTAAAAAAGTATGAGCCAAAAATTATAGCTATCTTATCTAACCCAATCCTTAGAAAAATCAATAAGCTTCCTATTCATTCAAATGAAGACAATGATTATTCTTGTATAAGTTTTCTTGAACATAAATTTTTAAATCTTGCAATTTATAAAAATTTTGGAGTTGGTATCGTTGACAAGAATGTTGAATATGATTCTTATTTAACTGAAGATTTTAAACAAAAGGTAAGAGATATTGGTGAAAAGTATAATGTGTATTTAAGCTATTCTTTTGAAGCTTATGATTATCTAACTGATTGGCAGGATTACAATGTTTGAAAGACAGTGACTATTTGTTGCTGTCTTTTTTGTTGTTATAAAAACTTACACTTTCTTAAAAGCACAGTATTTAAGCACTTCTAATTACTGTTATATATTTATTTAAGTATATAATATGTCTTTTATTTCTTGTAGCACGGATATAAATTTTCCATTCCATTAGGCTTTAGCTGTTTAGCAATTTTCCCTAAGTCTTACACCCTTTTTTTGAATTTGTTCTCCCATCAAATTACTGTAAAAGTAAAAAAGCATACACTACAATCGTTGTATGTTTGACCTATTTTATACATAAAAACAAGAACTGAATCGACAACAGCTCTCTATTAGTGGGAACTGTTATTTATATAAATCTATATCATCTTTACCCTTATTTTTATCTTTTGAGTCATCCTTCTTAATATTTTTACTGTTTTTATAATCTTCAAGTTCCTGTTTTATAGCTTTTTTCTTTAGTTCCTGCTCCGAAGTATAATCTGTAATAACGTGAGATTTACCATCTTTAGTTATTG
Source organism: Pseudobutyrivibrio ruminis (assembly GCA_015057305.1). Taxonomy (GTDB): domain Bacteria; phylum Bacillota; class Clostridia; order Lachnospirales; family Lachnospiraceae; genus Pseudobutyrivibrio; species Pseudobutyrivibrio ruminis_F. The sequence continues at coordinate 6,603 of SVES01000071.1, forward strand.
TAACAAACTCAACACAATCATCAAATTGAGGGCATTCTTGAATAAAGTCTCTAACTATTGTTTTTATCTCCTCATCAGAAGCATTATCTTTGTAATAGTTACCATTATCATCTTTTATAAAGCCATATTGCATAATATGATTATCGAAAAATCTCTTCATATCGGAGAATGAACAGTCAATGTCCATAGTTTCAATATTTTCTTTAAGTTTTGCCTCTGAAAAACTAGGAACAAAAAATATTGCATTAGGAGATACTGATAAAGCCTTGTCCTTTGTTACTTCTTTTACAGACTCCTTAGTTTCTTCTTTAGAAACCTCCGCTATTTCATTTTTATTGTCCAAATAATCTGAGACAGTTTTTATTTTATCCTTATCCTTGAATACTAAATCCAATAAATTGTTTTTTATAATATCTCTTTGATATAACTCTTCATTTGATTTTTTAAAGGTTATCGATTCAAAGGAGTCAAAAAATCTTTTAAGTTCTTCAAGTTTAGCTTTTCCTTCAGGAGTTTCAAGATTGGTGTTTTCATCAAGACCTATACCTGTTTTAATATGATATTCTGAAAGGTCTGTAAAAGCTTTAATCATAGCATCAAACTTACTTTCACGGAAATGTTTATTTTTAGTATCTATTAAAGGATACAACTTAGTATAAAGCTTCGTAATATCTTGAAAGCCCTTAATTATTTTGTCATCATCGAGATTGTATATATTCATTTTCTGATTGTAATATATATTTTGTAATTTATTTCCAGATATTATGTTTAACGGTTCATAAAATTGAACAAGTTCAATATATGCATCGGATTGAGTTGTGTAAGTTATATTCTTTCTAAACCATATGGATTTTTTAATTGTATTTTCTGGAATATTATTATCTAAATATTTTTTAGTAATCTGAATAGCATTCCATTCAGTACACATCTCATTGAAGAAAAAATTTTTATATTTATTTTTCTCATTCTCTTTAAGCCCAATATTTGTTCCATCACCAGTAACAAAATGCTGTGTTTCGTGAGTACCAGCCTTTTCAAGAATAATGTTATATATCGAAACATCAATAATCTTTGACTTTGTATTAAAAGATATCCTCTTAGAGTGCTCATTAGATATAGTTATAGCTTGGTCTGTAGATAGAAAATCAGACTTTCTGTAAAATACACCTTCAAAACTATGGAATGTTTCCTCATTAAAGATTTTATTAAAATCTGATACTTGACCTTGTTCTTTCAAATATTCATAAGTAGCAAATAGCTGTTCTTCAAACATCTGGTTAAGCATAGGATACTTTTTATTAACTGGAAATTGTTTCATAAAGATATGAACTTTAGCAAGGTCTTCAAGATATTCTGATTTATAATTTATATTTTGAATTTTCACTGCTTCCTCATCAACTCTTCGTTGAATTATAGGAGAATATACAGGAATTTTTTTGTTTATATACAATTCTTTTACTATATTTATCTCAACTAAATCATAGTTAGAAATATACTTATCATTTTTGATATTACCCATAAAACCTCCAATTACTTATTTTTTTAAAAAATCTTTATATTATACAAATATATTACAATTTACATAAGGAGTTTTTTTATGTTTGATTTAGAAAGGTTTCGAATTCTTCTACGAGGTGAAGATTCTCCTAAAAACACTGAGGAACAATCTTGGCTCGATAATTACTATGAGAACCAACGTCTTTCAGGAATTAAGTATGAAGAACGTGAACATCAAATTCATCAAAATATCAAAAATGCCTACAGTGAATATATGGAAGTTTTATCCAAAATCATTCCTCAAGATTTCTTTTGTAAAAACCCTATATCTATAGACGAATATATATCATTAAAGGATACTTTTAAGAAAAAAGTCAGTTTTAAAGTAAAACTATATATGCATAGTCCAATGCATTTTTTACAAAATCCAAGACATTCAGACCATATGAATGCATATATCAGCAACTGTTTGTTCAACGAATATTCCGATGAAGAAATCTGCAAGTATTTTGGTATTTCATACAACACTATGGCAACAAAATATAAGTCTTATATAACTGATGATGCAAAAGTTGAAATTGAAGCTATTCATACAAAATATGGGATTCCATATTTTGGTGGTTTAGAGTTTAATCTTAAAGACTGGTGTACCGACTATGCTGAATACAGGGACTATAACGTATAAAAGACAGTGACTATTTGTTGCTGTCTTTTTTGTTGTTATAAAAACTTACACTTTCTTAAAAGCACAGTATTTAAGCACTTCTAATTACTGTTATATATTTATTTAAGTATATAATATGTCTTTTATTTCTTGTAGCACGGATATAAATTTTCCATTCCATTAGGCTTTAGCTGTTTAGCAATTTTCCCTAAGTCTTACACCCTTTTTTTGAATTTGTTCTCCCATCAAATTACTGTAAAAGTAAAAAAGCATACACTACAATCGTTGTATGTTTGACCTATTTTATACATAAAAACAAGACAGTTAACTATTCATAGAGAATAATAACTGTCTTATTTTTTATTTAGTTTAGTCATATTTTTTATCTTTCTGTACAATACGTACGGAATCAAAAATTAAGGGTTACAGTAAAGCTAAAAAATCTAAAAATTGTTACTCATATTCAGTTTTTCTTTTTTCTTATACCTTAAAGCTATAAGAAAATTTACTTAAAATACCAGCTTGCAGAACCAGAGCCTGTATCGTCAACACAATATACTTGATTTCCACCATAATTGTACCATTCGTTAAATTCAGGCATAACATCAAGAGCTCCTTCATAGAAATCTCTGTAAAATAGATTATACAAAGAATCCCCGTCGGGATTTACATAGTGAAGAATTTCCTTTATTGCTTCCCAGCTTCTTGTTGCAGGTCTGGAATTAAGTCTTACAACCCATTCTGAACCATCATAAGTGATTGACCAGAATGTATTATAGTTAGCATCAATAAATTGAAAACCATTTGCATTAGTAACAAGCTGTGCATCAGCAGTAATCTGTTTTGCATAAGCTTCAAATGTCTGCTTGAAAGCTACAATACTTGCATCACCTGTATCAATTGAAGTTCTCTTAAATGAAGTTGTAGGAAGTGTTGCTCCTGAGCTACTATTCCAATAATTAATTGTCTCAGTGTCTCCACCAGCTTGAATTTCACGAAGAGCTGCCATCCATTTACTGTTAGGCTCAAGGTCTTTACCTGCTCCATCATTGATAATTAAATAACCATTAGTC
>SVES01000072.1 GCA_015057305.1 Pseudobutyrivibrio ruminis
GCTTCTCGTTTTTCTATTGTAATGTCGGATGTTACTCTTGCAGCTGATGCTTCAACTTCTATTTCTGCATTAGCGATTTTCTCTTCTCTGGTTTTACCATGGAACAATGCTGAGTGAACATCACAAAGTTTCTGCACCTCTGTAAAAGGCAGCCCTTCTTTCATCAGCTGTTGCTCAGCCTGCATTATATTAAACGCCTCAACATCAGAAAAATTTGCTACAAAATCTGCACGGACAGTTTCAAGATTTTCACCGTGACTAAGACGCTTAATATAATCTTTTAATAATTCAATATTCTTCTCTTCCATGGCTAACCTCCAATTCAATCTATCACTTTCCACGTACAATATATCAATTGTTTATAATTATAGTTGTTGCAATTGCAACAACTCAAGCAAAGTACTCAAGCATCTCCCACTTGATTTAATATGCTCTATTAGATATGGTTGCCGAAAAGACAGATGAAAATAATAGAAGAGGTTTAGTTCACTTCAATATCTCATTAATATAAATCTCTAAGTAGGCGTCATTCCCCTCTATAAGATTATTGTTTCTAAGTAAGATAACCAACGCTTTTGCTATTTCCTCTGCAGTAGCTATTACCTTATCTTTCATATTGATACTTCTAGGATTGTATGTAACAAATCTCCAAGATGCATCATCACTTAAAGTAGAGGCAAGCTTTTTGATAAGCATTGTATATTCACCTTCATTATCTAATTCAGATAAAGCCCTATAAGTCCATTTATAATATGGAGCATACTTTTTATTAAGCAAAAAATATAGTTCCATAGCAGACTCAAGACCTTTCGCCCTACAAAGCTCCGCCGCAACTATATCATTTCTAGTCATACATCTAGCATAATTTACTTGAAGTGCTGCTGAAAACTGATGGAGTTCATTTGCTATTCTTATTCTCCAGATGCTATCTGGATAGTAGCATAAAAGAAGATTCCTAAATCTAGTAAACTCACCCAAGTCATCTCTGAATACTTCACCGTTTGTGGCAGTAGCAAGACAACTATGCTCTAAATTAAGCCAATCGTCTTCCTCAAGAATACAGTCCTTAGTATTACACTCAATGTAAAGAATGCTCGAGTAAAATGACCTTATAGTCATAACGCCTCGTCGCTCTTGAAGTCGTTCAGTAAGATTTTCACCACCATGTTGCATAGCAAGCTCATTGTATGCTATGGATAATAAGCACCCTATTTCATCAAAGTCTTCATCTGTAATCCATAGGCATACACCAGTGCCAAAATCATGATCTCTAGACATGTAGTCATCATATCCAAAACAATCAGAGCCTTCACCTACCAGCCCTATTGCTATTCTTGATTCGTATTTAGGAAATTTTTCATGTATCATAGGAGCTACATAATTCTCATAAAACCGACGACTCTTTTCAAACTCCGCGTTCTGCATGATTTTTCCCCCCTACTATTACCAAAATTTGTACTCTTCTAATCCGCCAAGATTTGTGCTTCTGCCGACGACATTTCCCTACTTGTAAAAGCACAAAGTAATACATCTATCACATTAAATCCTTCAGCTTTAAGTAATTCTACGAATACACCTATTACCATCTTATATATCCTTGCAAAATTCCTCTATTTTTCTTTCATTATCATCACTAGGTTTATCCTTTGGATCAATAAGAATAAGAGTAGCAGCTAATGTATCTATGCCGATACTATCTTTCAATTTTCCAAAGGCTTTCTCAGCTCCAGCTCCACTTTGACATGCGAAGGCTGCAATCTTCTTTTCTTTAATACCAGGATTATCTTTTATAAATGTTCTAAGTGGTGGAGTCACATTACTAGCCCATACTGGAAATCCCAATACTATCTGCTCATAAGAATCTAAATCCACAACATATGGTTCAAGCTCAGGTGTTTCTGCCATAACTGCACTCTTGCCACCCCAAAAGAATTTTGCAAAGCCTTTCTCAGGATATTTCTTTACTGGTACAAGCTTTAGCAAATCAGCACCAGTCTTTTCTGCAATTTTCTTTGCTACAAAATCAGTATTTCCTTCATGTGAATAATAGACTATAAGTGTTTTCATGTAATAATTTCCTCCCCACATTTTTTAATCGAAAAGCTGCACAGCCGAAGCCATGCAGCAAATATAAATAAACGGGCAAGCTTAGCTTAAGCCCGGGTTTGAAATTAGGCCTCCACCTCGTGAAGGTATTTTGAGGTATTGAACATAAGCAATATCCTCCTTTCCTAAAATCATTTCTATTATATCAGAGAATATAGTCATTTTGCATTTTATTGGACAAATGGCTATAATTGCCTTCCAGCATCTAATAATGATTTTTTCCCAACTGGAATAAGCCCCATACCAAAGGATTATCATGGTGTCTCCTGCGGTAAAGGGCTTATTTTTTCAATATCAGATATTTATCACACGTTATTTTTGTTACATATCATTTTCAATCTTAAACTTAGAAAGCTCATCATTGATAGCAAGTGCAGAATTTGATACGGAATTGGCTACATTTTCTACTCCCTGACTTTCGCTTGCAATCTGATTTGCACTTTCTGTCAGCGTGTAGATTGTAGCTGTAATCTCTTCTGAACTTGCTGACTGCTCCTCTGAAATAGCTGCAACAGATGAGGCAATATCGTTTACTTCACCCATCATATGAATCATTTCTCGCATTACGCTAGCTGTATTGTTAAGATCTTCGTATATCTTTGAGAAGCTTGTTCCAGCCTTTTCTACAACTTCTCCACTTGCATTGATTGCATCCATATTTCTCTGTGACTTCTCAGCCAAATCAGAGATAAGACCTGTAATCTGTCTAATTATATCTCCAATTTCCTTAGCAGCGTCTTGTGAATTCTGTGCCAATTTTCCAATCTCGTCAGCTACAACAGCAAATCCCTTACCAGCTTCACCTGCTCTAGCAGCCTCAATTGACGCATTAAGTGAAAGCAGATTAGTTTGTTCTGCAATAGAATCTATCATTTGAACAATATCAGTAATTTGCTTAGCAGAATCCCCAACAGTAACAACAACATCGTTCATTTCACTCATAGAATCATTAATATTGTCCATACTTCGCTGAACTTCTGTCATATCTTCCTGACCAATCTTTGCCTGATCCAGAAGGGCAATCATTGTTTCGTTAGTGCTATTTCCATTATCTGTTAAATCAGATACTGCATGTGCGAGATTTGTGGCATTTTCTGCCAGCTCCCCAACTGCATTTGAAATATCATCCATAGTTTCCTGAATCTGACCCATAGATACTGACTGATCTCCAGCCTCAGTACTCATCTTGCTAGATGCATTCTTTGAACTTTCTGAATCTTCTTGGAGCTTCTCTGCTCTTCCTTGAATTGAACCGATAGCTCCATTCATAATCTGTACAAATCTAGTCATTTCACGACTGATAAGACCAATTTCATCTCCATTGTCCTTTGGCATCTTTGTTGTAAAGTCGCCATCCGAGATTTTGAGAATACTATCTGAAAGACCATTAACTGGCTTTGTGATAACCTTATTAATAGTAACTAAAATAATTAGTACAATAACAATTATCAGAATAATCATTGCTGCAAGCGAAACTACCATAAATGCATTTGCTTCTGCCATTACATCATCCACTGCAACTGAGGAAATAAGTGTCCACGTAGTTCCTGGAATAGTTGCAGCTGAAACATAATAATCTGTGTTTGTGGAGTCCTGATTTATGATTATTGGCTCTTCGTTTCCACTATTTACATATGCTTTTACAGACTCTAGATACTTGCTTCCCGATTCAGAAACTAAACTACCATTTAAATCTGTATCGAAATAAGAAATAATATAATCCCCATCAAGAACCATTGAACCACCAGTTTTCATCGGTGTAAGCGCATTAACATCCTCTTGAAGTGCGGTTAAAAAGACATCAATTGCAGCAACACCGAATTCACCATTTGCAAAATCAACCTTTCTTACAAAGGTAACACAAAGTTGCCCATTGTTGGCATCAATATAAGGTTCTGTGCACACAAATGTCTCCTGGTCCTTACCTTCTGCATACCAGCCACGCTCTGTAGGTCTCCAGTCGGCAGGCTGAATCTGATGATTTGCAAAGAAATATGAGTCATCAGAAAATCCAATATAAATACCAGTGTTATCAACAGAATCATAGTCTGCGGAAGGCTCTATATATTTGAGCATCGCTTCATGATCCTCAAAGTATACTGTTTCCAAAGTATCACAGTACTGTCCGTCTTTGGCTGTTAACATCTGGAATTCCGAGCCAAGCTTTGCAGCATTAGACTGTCCCTCTGCCTCCAAATCCATTAGAGATACTTCTGTGATAACATTTCTTGCATTATAGGAAATAAATACAATAATAACAGCTATTCCAATAATTATAACTGGCAACAATACCGTTAAAAGCATTTTTCCTATACTTCGTTTAACCTTGTGCCCATTTGCCTTCTGTTTCTGTTGTTTAGACATAATGCCCCTCCTCACATTAAATCAATTTGCCAATTATATTGTTTTGAAATCAACATAGGCTTATTATCACTCAGAATTGTTATTATTCTGTTAATTATTGTTTATTTCACTGATTCTTCACAAGAGCAAACTAAACAAAATCAAGCAACTATTTCTACCTATCGATTTAACATTAACTAATCATACCTTCAAAATCTTTAAGCGGTACTGGCTTTGAGAAATAAAATCCTTGAAACAGCATGCATCCCATCTGCTTAAGCATCTCGAATTGCTCTTCTGTCTCAACACCTTCCGTAAGAGATAGAATCCCTAAATCGTCGGATAGCCGAATTACATTTTTCACAATCTTATTTGCTCTTTCCTGATCTTCTGTCTTTCCTAAGAATTTCATGTCGATTTTTAATACATCAACTGGCATATCTTTAAGCATATTTAAAGATGAGTACCCGCTGCCGAAATCATCCATTTCTACGATAAAATCGTTCTTCCTAAAATCCTCTAATATCTTCATTCTGCCATCGGTATTGCTCATCATACTAGTCTCTGTGACTTCAATTCTAAGATTCTGCGGATTGATATCAAATTCTTCTGCAAAATCTTTTATATCAGCTAGTACATCTGTTAGGAAGAAATCTTTTGGTGATATATTTACAGAGATAAATTTTTCTGGATGAGTTGCTTTCCAGCTGTCTAATATCTTGCAAGCTGTTCTCCAGATGTGTTTATCTACATCCACTATCATTCCATTTTCTTCAAATATTGGAATAAAACTTCCAGGATTCATAAAACCTTGTGTTGGATGTATCCACCTTGCTAATGCTTCAGCACCCACTATTTTTCCATCTGTATCAACTATTGGCTGCAAATATGGAACAATCTGATTCTCTCTGATTGCTGTTCCTAGTTGTGCTGAAATATCCTGGCTGTATTTTACCTTTTCTCTCATACTGCTCTCATAGAATGCCAAGTGTTGCTTGAATTCATCTTTGATAGCTGCTATCGCCAAGTGTGCTCTATCAAATAAAATAGATACATCATCTACCTCTTCTATATCACAGAAGCCCATATGTATAACAATATGGTATTCTTTATCTCCACGTCTTATAACAAAGTTTGCTAAATCATTCTCAAGTTCATCTTGTTTAACACCTGATTTTGGCAAAAAAACTCCGAAACTGTCTCCGCCCATTCTGCCATAGATACTAGTGTTACCAGCATGCTCTCTTATCCATTCTGCCATGGTACATAGGGCAAAATCGCCAAAGCTCCTACCAAATACATCATTAACTATCTTGAAATCTCGAACATCTATATAAGCAATACAAAAGTTATCTGTATCTCCTTTGGCTATGCGATCAGATACCTTTTCATATAAATATTCTTTTGTATATAATCCTGTGAGCATGTCATGATTATAAGTATAAAACTCATCTTCTATCTTAAGCTTCTCATCTGTAACATCCCTAACCTTAAGATATGAACCATGCACTTTCCCGGTATTTTCAAAACAGCTATTTTTTTCAAGGGTATAATATTTAACACCAGCATTTGAATCAATGGAGTAATCAACGTGACGTTTTTCTGGAATACCTTCTATATCACCTATGAATTCCTTGAGGTTTATCAAAACCTGATCAAAATTCCCATCATATACTTTGACCATTTCCTTTCCCGGTTCATTAACCCATATGCACTTTCCATCTAAATCAAATAGAAAAATTGCTTCGTCCATTTCAGATACTATATTTGCTAGCATACTATCTAATAAACGGACCGGTCTATAATATATGCAGAAATAAAAAATTAATATTCCACAAGCTGCTAATCCCAGCATTGACCTGTCAATTGGTGCTCTTGAAAATACATATACCGTTCTCCATAACGTTCCAATAACTAAACTAATCAAAATAACTGCATATCGTTCTCTATATATTCTAGGCACTGTTACGCTCATGTATAAAAATACAAATGTAGCCAAAAATACACAGCTATAGCAAATTATTCTATGATATTTCATTCCAAGATGAGGAATCATAACAAAGTAGGCTCTTCCATAGGCCTCAATTTCTTGTAGATTAAATGCATGTCCCACAATAGGATTTAATAAAAGCTGCACTATATCTACAGTAAGCAACGCATACAGAAACCTGGAGTAAAGATGAAATCCCTTAAGTGAACGATTATCAATCCTACAATAATTGTAGGTAAATCCAATCAAAGCGAACATTATCATATCCATGCCTATATGATAGATATATTGTCCCACCGCCGAGAACCAATTAGTGGTAGCGGCAATTATTATAATATTTCCGAACAAAGGTGGAATAACCACTAGACTAAGCACGCCGACAGACTTACCCATAGGTTTGTTAGAATGGTATGCGCTGATGCTACATGCTAATAGAATTGTTATTAGAACTCCTAAAATCAAAATAAATATAGTACGTATCATTAGTACCCCCCCCCGAACATTTTTTCGGGGTGTTCTATTATACTTTTTACCTCTAATTGCCTTTTGATTGTAACAAATATATGTGAAAAATATATATACTAAGCAAAGTGGTAATTTTCCCACTATCCTACCAGTTTTGTTTTATTTCTACATATAAAAAATTAAGTTCAAAAAATAATCAGAATAAAAATAATCGGAGTGCCTACTATAAGTGCTATTAAATAGATTTCACACACTATACTCTTAAGATACTTGGTAATTCTACCACAACCTGATTCTTTCCATGGCGCTTGCCATAATAAAGCTTTGCGTCAGCGTCTTCCATCATGTCCTTAATTGTTAGACCATCATGGTATTCACTTACACCCATAGTTACAGTAACCCCAACGGCTTCTTCTTTTTTATATTTTAGTCTGTCATCAGCAATATCTTTCCTTATACGTTCTGCCGCAGATTGTGCCTGTTCCTTTGGTGCCTTGAGCATAATGCATATCTCTTCTCCTCCCCATCTAAAAACATAATCAGTTTTCTTTACGCCAGTAAGAATTGAATGGGCTACATATTTAAGTACCTCGTCACCAAAGTCGTGACCATAGGTATCATTGACATGCTTAAAATCATCTATATCCACCATAATGATGCAGAATGTAGATTTTTCTTTTTGCGACTGCTTAATTACTTTTTTTAGCAAACTATCCATCGTTCTTCGATTGAGAAGATGTGTCAATGTATCATAATTAGCATATTTCTCCAACTCATCAATTAGATATTTACTTCCCAAATAAGTCAAACTCAAAAGTAGAAAAGCCGAGAAAATCAGGTAGCTTATTCGAATTATATAAAATGGTACGTAGTTTGGTCCCTCTGGTTCCCACATTATATCTGGAGAAATAACCCAGGAAAGTACCGTTGATATAAGAACTGCCACCGTAACGCTACATGTTAGCCTAATATCAAAAAAGAATACTGTAAAGAATATAAAGAACGGTGCAAATGCCCACCACTGTCCATACGGAATCAAGTAAATCGTAAAATTAAATTGAATAATAATGCCAATTCCTACCGCGATTTTATGCAGCTTCAACTTGCTCTGTTTTTCCAGACTGTCGCCCTGAAGACCTGCACGATAAAAGTGAAGAGCCAACATAAAATAACAAAGATTTGTTAAATCAAAAATCAGCAATGCACCCCATGAAACCTCTTGATAGAATCCTGCTATTTTGGTCAGAGTATATGCTACTGCTGATGTAGCTGCAACGGCAGTCGGAATAAGTATTACAAACCTGTACACTCTAGCCAAAAACACATCCAATGCTGACAGACCAACCATTGGTTCATATTCTTCTTTAGTAAACTGACCATACTGTTTTTCCGCCATAAATTTAAACATACTCCTTCCATTATTAAATTAGATTAGCATTTAATTGTTTTAATTCTGTGTCAAATATGTGGAAAGACTTCAAATAGCCACCGTCTTGGATAGCCTTTCAAAAAATGCCATAGCGTTAAATCAAGGCTTTGATAAAGGCACTCTGAAAGATGCATTGGAGGTGTTAACCGCCTTATGCTAAGAATGACTCCTGCATGTCCTGTCTACCTCGCTGTTGGTCCTACGGATTTGAGAAACAACATTGATGGTCTAATAATCGCATGATAACAGAGACCGAAAAATTCTACCCTGCTCTCCTAAAAACAATAAAAGAAACCACAGACTATAACAATGCTGCCTGGCTTCTTAAATACCAAATTCTCTTCATGCCAGCCGTAATCAATTTCCTGAAGAACGTCATAATACACATCTTTTGTTCTTTCAACCTGCTTTTCTATACTGATATATTTTCCAACAGCATATCCATTTTTATATAGCAACAGCAATGTTAATAACCTACTCATTCTACCATTACCATCGTTAAATATATCACAGAAGGAATTGACGCGGCTGCGGAGGCAGCGAGATTATTATTTAAATAATAGATATTGCAATTATCCAAAGAGTAGATATTTATCCGATATATGACTATCGTCGTACAATAGACATGTTCTACTTGCCATAGTGCTACTCTCGTTATATAATTAAGAAAAAAGGAGATAATACATATGGCACTTTCTACTATTACAGCACGCGTAAGTGATGTTGATAAAACCAATTTTGATGCATTTTGCACCTCTGTAGGATTAACTTCATCAGCTGCTATAAATATGTTTGTAAAAGCGGTTCTCAGAGAACATAGAATTCCATTTGAAATTAAACAAGATGATCCATTCTATAGTCCCGAGAATCAAGCTTATATTTTGAAGTCTGTCAACGAATTACGAGAAGGCAAAGGCACTGCTCACGAATTGATTGAGGTTGAAGATGAGTGAAAAAGACCGTCTCGTTTATCACCTCGAAGACGGCCGTATATACATCTCCCACTGCCGTGGACATTATGGAGATAAATAGATAATCTAAAATTCTTAGTAGACTCATAAAAGAATGTATTTGTATCCTCAAATGTTTTTCCCCTTTAGTATTTAGTCGCCCTAAAGGGGATTTTTATAATTCAAATAGGAATTTGCATACCATTTCATAACAGCTTCAACAGTCAATGCGTGTTGAATATCACGAAGAGATAGCAAAACTGAGCTAGATTTTGAAACTAATGACTCAGACTTAGAGCATGTACCTGCAGAGGAATATCCATAGGAGAAGCATTATGTGTACTAGATATGCACTTGATATAACTCAACCTGAATTAAAAGAAATAATGGAGATTGCAAAACGCTCTCCGCTAACCACTAAATTCGTAGACACCCATGCTAGACCACTCATCACTGATGGCGAAGTCCGCCCTACAGATATCGTTCCGGTTATAGCTCCCAATTCCAAAGGAGAAAAAAGTGTATT
>SVES01000073.1 GCA_015057305.1 Pseudobutyrivibrio ruminis
AGCCTCCGCCAAAGGTAAAGGCTCCTATTTTGAAAAAGCTCCAAAACATAGTTAATAATTTTTTCATGATTGCCTCCGTTGTATCTATAAATTTTTTTATAATATTACAATATGATTTATGTTGCTTTATATTTAATGATAGCACTATTTTAATTGAATTAAAATACATTTATTTACATATTTTTATTAATGATAGCATATCATTAATAAAATAATAAAAAACATAATTTTCATGAAAAAATACTTCCATATAAACTATGTTTTTTATAGCTTTAACTAACTACCTTTTTTCTCAAAAAAACACTAATAAATCTTACCCCACAGGAAAATAGAGCAAATCCAAGCCCACTATAAAATGGCCCTATAAACCTATCTGGTATTAAGTGTGAACTCCTTATCCACATTCCTCCTGTCATCATAATAATCATTACAATATAAGAAGGAACATCAAAAAATTCCCAAAATGGAAGCCTATCATTTTTCTTAGATTTAATTCTATTAGTATGCTTTCCCACTAGTTTTGAAAATATAAATATATAAAACACCAAAAAAGTAGCTACAGCAAATAATAAATACCAAAATCCATGTACTATTAACTTTGTTAGAATTGGTACACCTATGTTCATAACCATAGTCCCTGCCATTATCCAAAGTATTCCTGATATTAACATTAAATAGTTTTTCCGTATTGATAGTTTTTCTTTCATTTTATCAACCTTTCTTGTAGTTAAATATTTAAGGACTTCTTACTAATAAGTATAACTTTCACAAATATTAAAATCCAACATTATCCTTTTATATTTAAAACAAAAAAGACCCCCAAAACTGGTGACTGGTGAGTCTTTTTTATTCAAAAGGTTGCGCTCCTATTTTATTATGTTCAAATTCAAAGTAATTTATCTCTGCACTCTTGCTGTACCATCACCCTGTGCAAGTTTTTCTACTTCTTCCACAGATGCAAAATTCAAATCTCCAGGAATGGTGTGTTTAATTGCCGCAGATGCAATTGCAAAGTTCAATGCATCTTCTTTTGTTTTTCCAGTTAACATACCATGTAAAAATCCAGATGCAAACGCGTCACCACTTCCTACACGATCTACAATATGAACCATAAATTTCTTACCTGTAAATATATCATCTGGGGTTGCTACAACAGCACTATAGCCATTATCAGATGCAGAAATACTCTCTCTTAAAGAGCTAACAAGATGCGTAAATCCATATGTTTTTATCACATTCTGCATATTTTTTTTATTTACACAAATATTATAATCTCCATTGATAAAATCAGTATCCCCATCTTTATATCCTAATACCATGGCTGCATCTCTAGCATTGCCGAAACAAACATCTACATATTGCATCAAATCTGCCATCATCGCTCTTTTCTCTTCAATATGATCTGTCCACAATTTTGCACGATAGTTTAAATCAAAGGAGGTACGGATTCCCTTTTTCTTAGCAGCAATTAGCGCTGCCTTTGTTACCCTTGCAACACCTTCACCAAGGACCGGTGTGATTCCTGATGTATGAAATAAATCTATTCCCTCAAAAATTTTATCAAAATCAAAGTCTGCCTCTGTTGATTCTGCCATAGAAGAACCAGCTCTGTCATATACAACACTTGCTGGTCTCACAGATGCACCGTTTTCCAGATAATATGTACCTAGACGTTTTCCTCCTCTGACAATTGAAGAACAATCTACATTATACTTTCTCAATGTAGCCAATGCACAGTCCGCTATAGCATTATCTGGTAACTTTGTAATATACGTAACATCATGTCCATAGTTAGCCAGACAAATAGCAATATTAGCTTCACTTCCACCATATCTTGCTTCGAACATTTCAGCCTGAATAAAGCGTTCATATCCAGGAGGAGATAACCTTAACATGATTTCTCCCATTGTAACAACTTTAGCCATATTTCTATCCTCCTATTTTGATTTTTGTACCAAATGTACTGCAAACCCTCCAATTTCCTGCTCCAAATAAATTGCTGTCAGTTTGCTTTCCGGTGAAAATTTTGCACTTTCCTTGTTAAATACCACTCCCTGACGTTCTAAATGGTATACAGCACGTTCTATGTCAATAGTAAAAATTCCTATGTGTCCATTCTTACCCAAGTATGGTGCTTTCATAGCTTCAATATATCTTCCAGCAAAAATAGAATTTGGATTTTCTGATTTTGAAAAGCCGAACAGTCCTTCAAATGTTTTTACTGTCTGATTAGCATCTTCCGCAGATTCCATATTCAATCCAACGTGAGCTAATTCAAATCCAAGCATTGTCTCTACTGCATCTTTTGTAAGGTCTTTAATTTTTTCAAACTCTCCATTTTCAATTAAATCGCCGGATACCATCCAGGTGCCTCCACATGCTATAATCTTTTCAAAATCTAAATAACTTCTTAGATTCTTTTTATTAATCCCACCTGTTGGCATGAACTTCATATTACCATACGGTGCACTCATGGATTTTATCATATTGAGTCCTCCTGCTGCTTCTGCTGGAAAGAATTTTACTAATTCAAGCCCATATTGAAGTGCTTGCTCAATATCACTTGGATTTGCACAGCCTGGGATAATGGGAATCTGTTTTTCTTCACAATATTTTACTATTAGTGGATTTAATCCAGGGCTTACAATAAACTGTGCTCCAGCTTTCATTGCTTGATCAACTTGCTCTCTTGTAAGCACAGTTCCAGCACCTACAATCATTGACGGATATGCTTCTTTTATCATATGAATTGATTCCACACAGGCAGGAGTACGAAAAGTTACTTCTGCACATGGAAGCCCTCCTTCATACAGAGCTTTTGCAAGAGGTACAGCATCTTTTTTATCTTCAATTTTAATAACCGGAACAATTCCAATCTTTTGTAGTTTTTCTAATATACTCTTCATGTTAAACCTCCATAATTACAAATGATTTATTGGTTAATTTACAGGATAATTCACCTGTTCTCCTTTTGCAAAGCGAACGGATTCTTCTGCAACTTTTCTTTTTAATTCCTGGGCAGCTTCTTCAGAATACCAAGCCATATGCGGTGTTACAATTAGATTTTCATGTCTGAAAATTGGAGAATCTGGTGACATTGGCTCATGTTCTACACAATCAAGTGCAGCACCTGCAATTTCTCCTTTTTCCAATGCTTTATCCAAATCTTTTTCATTAATAATTCCGCCACGTGCTACATTTATAATAACTGCTGTATTCTTCATTCTTTTAAATACACTTTCATTGAATAAATTCAAATTACCTTCTCCTGGACAATGAATTGAAATAGCATCTGACTTTTCAATAATTTCATCCATGGTAACCGGTGTAATAAATCTTGTTTCCTCAGTTTCTTTATAGAATGGATCATATCCAATTACCTGGAATCCTAATGCATGTGCTTTCTGTGCAAAATTACGTCCTATTCTTCCAAGTCCTACAACTCCTACAATTTGTGTACTATTCCTGCGAATTGGAATCGCATGTACATAATCCCATTTTACAGATTTTGTATAATCATTCATTGTTACCACTTTGCGAACCATTGCCATTAGTAGTGCAATAGCTTGATCTGCTACTTCATTCATTCCGTAATCGGGAACATTACACACCTTTACACCCAATTTTGTTGCAGCTATAACATCCACATTATCTACTCCAACCCCATAACGTACTATCATTTTAAGATTTGGAAGTGCTTTCATAACCTTTTCCGTAATTGGTGCATATTGATTAATAAAAATATTACCATCTGCACATTCTAAAATCAGATCTTCTTCTGTCTTACATTGTTTTAATTCAAATTCTAATCCTGCTTCATTTAATATTTTTGTTTCTATATTGATATCTGCATGATCACAGTCTGTAATAATTACTTTCATCTATATATCCCTCTCTTTTCTTATCTTACTAAGTATCCGCCGTCAACCGGAATTATGGCACCATTTAAGTAGTCAGATGCATCTGACGCTAGGAACACAACGGGACCTTTCATATCATCACCAGTTCCCCATTTTTTAGCAGGAATTCTGTTAGTGATTTCTTTATATCTTGGATTCTTCGAATCTAATAATTCAGTATTCATATCCGTAGCCATATATCCAGGTGCCAATGCGTTCACATTAATTCCTTTTTCCGCCCATTCATTACAAAATGCTTTTGTAATCTGTGCAACCGCACCTTTGGATGCCGCATATGCTGGAACAGTATATCCTCCAAAGAATGTTAGCATAGAAGCAATGTTGATAATCTTTCCGCCTGTATTTTGTTTCATATATTGTCTTGCAGCCATCTGACATAAAGAAAATACAGCAGTTAAATTTACTTCCAATACAAATCTCCAGTCTTCCAATGGAAATTCCTCACTCTTATGTCTTTTCTGTACACCTGCACTATTTACTATAATATCTAAATGATTGCCTAACTTCTTTACTGCCTGTCCAAACGCCGCTTCTCTTTCTTCATCTTTACCAAGATTCGTAATCACTCCATGACATTTAAATCCTTTATCAATAAATTCTTGTGCAACATCTATTACTTTTGGATTAATATCTAAAATGCACACTTCTGCACCAGCTTCCATTAATCCTTCCGCCATACCACGGCTGAGCCCCTGAGCTGCCCCTGTTACAATTGCCTTTTTTCCTGTCAAATCATTTAAATTCATATTATTTCACTCCTTATCTCACTAAATTTACTAACAGTTCTCATATTCTGGATCCAATACTGCAAGATCGTAACTTCTGCTTTTTGGTGTAAAAGATGACAATACCCAAAGATAAGTATTTCGTGTTCCTGGACTTGCAACCGTTGGATGATAACCACACGGTGCCTGAACCATGGTTCCAGAATGTACAGTATGTGTTACAATATCTTCTACTTCTCCACTTTTCAGATAGCTTATATGAAATCCGAATCTTGGTAGAGGCATATCAAAATAACAATATACTTCTTCTAAATCCTTTTCATGCTGATGTGGTGGCCAGCTTGTCCATGCTCCCTCTCCTCCCCAAGTTAATCCACATAACAATCTGGATGCAGAATCACTTGGTGCCAAAGTGAACATTACTTCTCTTTTCCCTACACCACTTCCATGAATTTGATGAATTTCACCAATTGGAAGTGTTGGATCATATTTACGGAAATGCGGTTCCCCAATTCCTTCACAAACTGCACCTGCAATATAAAAAATACAATCTTCTTCTGCTGTAATTTCAATTGCATCCTTTCCAGGAATATAAAAGGAATCTAATTTTTCCATTTTCTCATTCAATACATGGTGCTTACTTAATTTTGCTTTTCCTTTCATTAATACAGGATGCATTTCCAATTCTTTTGATTCCAAATAGTAAGATTCCCCTTTTGGAAGATTAAGGCGATAGATATAAGTTGCTTTACAGTCACTATTTTCCGGTGTAACCACTGCATGAAATCCAGATTCATCTGATGATTGTACACTCCATTTTTCCATTTTTCTCTTATTCTCCTGATTTTGCATAGTTAAATCTTCCCCCTTTTTAATTTGTATATTAGTTAATTAAAAATGTACTCAAAAATGGGATTAATACAACCGCTAAAAACACGGCTATATAACCAATGAAGAATGGCATCTGTCCTTTGACAATGGCACCCATCTTTAATTTTGTAACAGATGCAGCGGAAAAAATATTCACTGCAACCGGCGGTGTCATTGTTCCTACCACGTTAGCAATAGATACAATCATACCAAAATGAATTACATCTATTCCTAGGCTACTTGCCATAGGCCATAGAATAGGAACCATCAACACTGCCGTAGCAATTCCTTCTAGGAATGTACCAAAAACCAACAGCACAATTGCTACAATTAAGCAGAATAATGTTTTATTTAAATTTAATCCAGTAATAAAATGTACAAGATCACCTGAAATTCCTGAATATGCAAAAATCCATGAAAAAGCAGTAGAAGTTGCAATTATAAATAAAATCATCGCAGAACTTTTTGCAGAATCCAGAAAAATAGGTACCAAATCTTTTACAGTTAATTCTCGGTAAATAAACATTCCAACAATCAGTGCCCATACAACTGCTACAGCTGATGATTCTGTTGGTGTGAGTAATCCGGAATAAATTCCTCCCAAAATGATAATCGGAAGCATCAACGCCGGAATTGCTTTTATTAAGGATTCTCCAATTTCTTTTGGTTTAATCTTTTGTTGATTTTTCGGCCATTTTTCTTTTTTGGCATAGAATAAAACAACAGCCATCAAAATTATCATAATGAGAAAACCGATGAACATACCTGACTTAAACATATCACCAATAGATGCTCCGGTTATGGTAGCATATACAACCATAATAATACTTGGAGGAATAATTGGTCCCATACCGCCGGATACTACCAAAAGTCCTGCAATCCTTTCCTTTGGATATCCAAGACTCACCATATCTTCATATAACATAACGCCAATTGCAACAACTGTAGCTGGTGCAGATCCTGATAATGCTGCAAAGAAGGCAGATGCCAGTACCAAAGCCAATGCCATACCTCCACGAACACCACCAACAATAGAGTTGGCAAATTCAACTAATCTCCTAGAAATTCCTCCCTTTGTCATAATGTTACCGGCAAGTACGAAAAATGCAATTGCCATAATAGATGTAGATTCCAATCCACCAAAAATTCTCTGAGCAATAACCCCAGTAGATACTGTAAAATCAGAACAAAACAAAATTGCAGAAAGTACAGAACCTCCCAATGAAATGGAAATTGGTACTCCAATCATAAGTAAAATTGCCATTGTTCCAAATAAGATTAAACCACTCATGCCTCTACCCCCTCACCTGTCTTACCTTTAACAATTGCTATAATCATGGAAATTACTTCTGCCGTCTGGACAACCGCAATAATTCCGAAACTAATTACTAATGCTGTATATGGAACAGACATAGGAAGATGCAACGCTGGAGAAGTCTGTCCTGTTTCCACCTGTTTTAGTACTAGATCTAATCCACATTTAAATACGTTAGCAGAAAATGCTACAACCACTAATTTTGCAATAATTTGCACTATTCCTTTTGCCTTACCATGTAATTTATCTACCAGTGACTGAACGGCAATTTGTGTACCATCTCTCAAACCAACTTCCGTACCTATAAGTACCATATAAATCATAGAATAAGTAGCTAATTCATCAAACCATACAATCGGTGCTTTTATAAAATTTCGATTCACAACTTGTGCAAATACACAAAAAACCATGATCGAAAATGAAAGAATCATAATGAAATTCTCTACATCTTGTAAATATGATAATATCTTCTTCATACCGTTTCTCCTTTCTAATGGGTAGCAAGTGCTTCGTTTATAGCTGTCTGCCATTCTGAATCAAATTTAAAGCCCTGCTTTTTTGCTTCTTTCTGATAAGATTCCCTAAGTGCCTTTGTATCAATATCATGGAATTTAACCCCTTGTTCTTTTAAACGTTTTCTTGCATCATCGTTGGCATCTACTAGATATTTACGTTGTGCTTCATATCCAGCTTTTACACCTGCCTCAAAATCATCTTTTAAATCATCTGGAATCATATTCCACGCTTTATCAGACATACATATTACGATATAAACAAAAGCATGCTTTGAATTGGTAATATTCTTTGTTACTTCATAGAATCCATTTGCCCAGCATCCATTTACTCCATTTTCACAAGCATCAATAGTTCCCTGCTGCAATGCCGTAAACTGTTCATTAAATCCCAGTGAAGTTGGCATAGCTCCAAAAGACTTGAATGCAGCAATATGGTATTGATTTTGCATTGTTCTGATTTTCACACCTCTAAAATCATCCATACTATCAATTGGTTTTTTTGAAAAAACATCTCGGAAACCAGATTCCATATATCCGATTACATGTAATCCCAACTTTTGAGCTTCTCTTTGAACCAAATCTCCTACCTTTCCATCAATAGCTGCATGTGCCTGATTCGCATTTTCCCAAAGATATGGCTGATCTAAAATAGACATCTCTGGAATCCAGTTTGTTAACACAGAGTTGGCAGCTGAAGCTATATCCAAATCTCCACTCATAGCAAGTTCTACTGTGTCACGTTCTCCCCCAAGGGCTCCACCAGGTATTACTTTAATTTTAATTTTTCCGTCAGTTCTTTCGAATACCTCATCTGAAATTTTTTTTGCTCCCTTATAGTAATTTGTTGATTCTCCATCTACTAATGACATACGGAAAACAAGTGGATTTTCTGCTGTTACTTCTTTTGTTTTTTCTTTTCCGCATCCTGAGATTAGTGTGGATAGCACCAGCATAATACTTAAGAAAATAGTAGTTTTCTTTTTCACTCTCATCTCTTTTTCAAACTCCTTTTTTATTTTATAAATACATCTGATGTCTTATAAAGTCATAATACCATTTTCATTGGTTATTGTCAATAAAAATAATGATTAACTATCTATTTCGTACTTATATACAACTTTTTCCCTTATTCTTATTCTTATTAATATTTCCAATCAACACACCACAAAGTCATATGATGTATTTTTACTTTTTGTTTTTTACCACAAAGTCATATGATGTATCTTAAAGAGTAAAAAATAGAAGTTACAAATTGTAACCTCTATTTTTCAAACTTTATTTACCACATTTTTCGTAGCTTTGAACATATCTTCGATTCTCCCCTAAATGAGATATCATGGCATATCGTGCCCCCTGAGGATCTCTATTCTGCAGAGCTTTTACTACTTCTCTATGATATATAATGGTATTCTCCTTCAGTTCATTATTAGTAAGTCCGATACTAAGCGGAACAGATGAATGTATAATAGAAACCAGATTTCCAATAATTTGATTCTTACTAGCCTCAGCAATATACCGATGAAGTAAAACATCTTCTTTTCCATAATCCTTCCCATCTAAAATCAAGCGTTCAACTTTATCACATTGTTCTACAATTTTATCTAAATCCTCCTGTGTTGACCTGATAGCAGATATTGCAGCTATTTCTGGTTCTAATATCAATCTGACATCTAAAAGTTCCAATGCCAAACCTTCTTTTTCTTTCATAAAAGTTAATCCAAGCGGATCTGTTGGAATCCCTTGCCGTGGAGAAACAAAAGTACCAGAACCCTGTCTTGTAATCAATATATTCCTGGAAACCATACTTTTAATAGCTTCTCTTATTGTACCGCGTCCTACATTCAGGCGTTTTGCCAGCTCATATTCATTCTCCAGTTTATCTCCAGGTTTCATATTATTTTCTTTGATAATATTTATAATCTTTTCCTCTACCAAAGCGGTCAAAGGTTGCACACCTGCTCGTTCTTTATCCATATACATTCCCTCACTTCTTTTGCTCAACTTTCATATGATTATTTTATACCTTCTTTCTTAATAATTCAACAATAACCTTATAATACAGGAAATTGAAACCAGCTAAAAAGAAAATGCTTTTCTGTGGTCTCCCAAAACTGGTAAGTCTTTTTTATTCAAAAGGTTGCATTCCCAATTTATTATACATTTCTCCATCTATATAATGACTAAAGCTTAGATTATTATCCGTCTTAAACTT
>SVES01000074.1 GCA_015057305.1 Pseudobutyrivibrio ruminis
AAGGGTGAAGTCTCTGTCAGTTGCTTAACTGACAGAACCTCTCATTTTAATTTGTACTAAATCTTGACGCAGGACCAAAGAATGTTTCTAAGTTTCATGATAAGCTATTCCTTTTTCTTTATCATTTTCTTTTTCAGCATCGAGTGTGCTAGTATCCTATCCTTAACTATTTCAATCAACTCAATATTTATGAGATTACTTTATATCTAAGTCGGATATATGAATTATCCAGCATTTCACATTTAATAAGGCGTAGTATTCCTAATTTATCCAAATCGTCACTATTAACTATAGAATTGCCATCTATAAGAGTAGTCGTATCTTTTCCACCAATCAACACTGGCGCAACTATGATATCAACATAATCAAATAACTTTTCCCTCAAGAACATACCGTTAATAGTTCCACCACTTTGAATTGTAATTCTTTCACAACCATATTTTGATTTCAAATCCGTTAGGGCATCTTTTAGGCATAACTCATCTTGGCAAATTATATGAAGATTATCCTCATTAACAGTGAATGCAGGATGTTTCTTATTAGTTGTTATTAAAACAAACTCTTTTGACCTTGCACAAAAATAACGTATACCATGTTCAGTTAAATGTATATTATCCAATAATACAAACGATACTGGTGTCTTCTCTGGGATTGGCTTTTCATTAACTCCCATCTTTTGTTGCACTCTTCCAGTATTAAATGACCACAACTCTGTTGTCTGTTCTATATCGTAATACTGATAAAGCCCCTCTTTCAGTCCATTGATATTTGGAAAATCTTTATCTACATCTAATTCATCCGATGCACCTGGACTTATCTTTCCATCAACTGACATTAACATAAATAAAGTTGTAATCGGTCTTTCATTCATAAATTAAGCATTCCTTATTTTTAGTTAGTGATATTCTAACAAATTCACTGCTTACTAACAACAAAGGTTAATTCATTATTATCTCACTATATGTAAAAAGGCTCCCGAGGAATTCCTCGGAAGCCTTGATTTTATAATTTGGGTTGGGCTGTTCAATTAATTGTATTAATTGATTTTTTCATTTTATCTCCTTACTCGACTAGACACTCCCAGATTTGCTATGCAAATCCGGGAGGTACCGTCTGTCGACGATACTACACTATGAAATAAAATACCTCTAGAATGGATACAAGTACCCATCTAGAGGTATTGTTATTTCATAGTTTGTCTAGTCTCGTCACTCGCGACTATTCGATGATTGTAGCAACACGACCAGAACCTACTGTTCTACCACCCTCACGATTCATACTTACGTTTATCGTAGTTACAATCGTTGATTTTACAGTGTTTCTTTTGATGTGATTATCTATATTCGCATCATTATTTGCTGTTTTTAAAGTTTTTGGTACCAGAATGGTACCAGAGCTCATCTCAACATCTTTATTTTCTAGTATCTAGTTCCTTATTATAAATAGGTTTTAGATACTTCTTCTTTAATGTACGTTCATTTTCAAAGAAATAAATCTCTGATCTAGATAGCAACTTCTGTTCCATCTTTAACTCAATAAGCTTCATTGTACATATGAAATCAGCCATCTGAAACAATCTATAATCTTTAGGCAAAACCTTCTTAAATTCTACATTATCAAGTAGTATGTTCAACACCGATGATAGAATCTTATTTACTTCATTTTGACCGTTATCATAATAAACCTTTACCGTATCAAAACCAAAAAAGAAATCCAAATTTTCTCTTATAAAGATAGATAACTGCTTACTCAAACGTCCAATAGCATCAAGTGAGTTATCAAACTGTCTTTTCTCTATATAAAAGGTCTTATAATGAATATCCATTCTTCTGAGAAATGCCATTGTTTTCATGAATATCTTTTTTCTTGTTGCTATATCAACGCCTCTATAGTCTTCTTCACCACGTATAATAGGACCAGCATGAAGGCAGTGTCCAGAGTATCCAATACTCTTTAAATCATTTTCAAGTCTAGTTAGTTCTTCATGAATATCTACACTCTGGTCATGAAAAATAAACGAGATAATATAGTATGGTGAGTGCGCCTTGTATTCGCCCCAATCACCTGATTCATCAACAAATATACTGAGTTCTTTCATAATTCTCCATATAAAAAATGACGGGCGTCCTGCCCGTCGATATGTGGACCCGGGTCTTTCGACCAGCCCTAAGTAATATTATAATACCAAGTTTTTTCCCTTGTTGCAATATTTCTTAGCAACAATTTCTTTAAATTATTAGCAATATGTTTTTATTTAAGACTTATTATTGATGATTGAATTTCTTCTTTATTTTTGAGAAATGAATTATATGATTCACTTCTTTTTATAGCTTTAAAGATAGACATATTATTTATTATACCCTCTAAAAGAGTGTACTCAATGTCTGTCATATATTCTTTCCCATAATCAATAAGGATTTTTTTTTATTTGTTCTTCATTTTCTTCCGTTTCGCCTTGTTCCAGCAATTCTGCCAATTCGACTTCGAGTTGATATCCATTTTGATGTCTCGGTTCTTTGCCCTCATGACCATCTAAGTATTCTACCTCTTCGTATTGAGGAATTTCAAGTTCCTTATATAGCTCTTCTATTAATCCAGATGCCATATATCTATGTTTTCCTAAATGTATAAGCATTGCTTTATTCGAAATGTTATCAAGTATTCTTTTGCCTTTGATACTCAGTATTCGATTATAGGCGAATGATGCTTGGACTTCATAACATTTTCTATAAAGATTACAATCATCGGTCAACTGTAAAGGTAATACTATTTCTGAATATACAGCGTCATTGTTAGATTTTTTATAATACCACGCTGAAAGTCCCCAACTAATCACTCCTGATATAATACAGGATATTATGCTTAATAATATATCAGCCATAGTCATTTTAATCCCTTGGCTCCATCATCAGCACTGCCATTTTATCGCCATACTTACCAAAAATAATTTCGCTTTCAGATGTTTCCCATCTATAAGCCAATGTATCAATTATTTCTGCATTTCCATATTTTTTATCATACATACTTTTCTGATCAGAAATAAAATCTATGATTGTCCCATCAAAATCATCATCAACCATATAATACACCGTAACTTCTTCTAGTTCATCATCTTCATTAAATGTTAACAATGGTGTTGCTGATACATCCATATCTTCATAATCCAGGATTATTCCGAATATACTTTTTTTGTCTTTATTTGTTGATGAATCTGAAATTTCAAATCCTGCTTCTGGATATTTTTTATTTAGTATGCTATTTGCATCAGCACTACTTGTTCCCCATGCTATATTTTCATAATATCCTTTATTTAACAGGCGACGTCCAAACAAACATCCTCCAACTATCAAAGCTAATATAATCACGCCTGCTACTAAAATTTTAACTTTTTTTCTTGGCATGGTAATAGGTACAACTTTATCATCTTTAACCGGATTACCGCAGTTAACACAAAACTGCATCCCCTCTTTAATCTCCGAACCACATTTACTACAGAACATCTTTTCTATTTTACCTCTTTCACTGATAATCTAATTTTTGAAGAATTAATATTGTATCGATGCATTATCTCAAACTGTCTTGTTTCACCCGGTCCTAGTTCTTTGGCATCATTAGTCCAATCTGAATCAATAACATCACCTTTACTATTTATAAACTTAGCCTCTATTTCAAAATAGCTAATTGTTTTTGTTTCGCTTGTATTTGTCACAGAGCCAGAAATATAAACATAATTTCCATCTTTCTTATTTGTCCATCCTGGATTTACTTTTAAATCTGTTATTGTTGGTGTCGACTCATATTCTTCTTTAGCTTTTTCATATTGATAATGTTCTATTGTCTCATGAGTATCATTGATTCTTTTTTCTTCAACAATAAAGATTATAAGTATACATAAAGCTACCGCTACAATGGCACAAATTGCAATAAGTTGATTTTGTTCACCTTTGTTTATTATATGCAGCTTGTCTCCGCAACGAATACAATAATCACAATCTTTTACCTCAAGTCTATTGCATTTTATACATCTTTTAATTTTCATTTATTGTTCATACCCATTTTTGCTAATATTGCAGCTGCAAAAATTCCAAAAGCTCTGATAGTCATAGCCAATCCCGCATATACTTTACCAAGCTCTTGATAATATGCCTCTTCAAGTGTTCTTCCACCAACTGATTGTATTTCCATTATTTCATTTCCACCATTGACAATACTATGAGCACCAATAAAACACATAATCAAAACAATACATGCTAATCCCCAATAAACAATTTTCATTGGTTCTACTGAAAACTGAGTTGTATTTGTAGCTGTACTCATTTGATCAATCTCTGAGCGCACATTACTATTTGTATTATTTCCATATTCTTCAATATCTGCTCCACATGAACTACAAATCTTTTCCCCCTCATTAATAACTGTTCCACATTTTGGACAAAACATAGCTTTCCCTCCTTATAAATTAATCCTACTTTTTACTACTATTTGCCACTTTCATTATATCATCTGAATTATTTTATACAATAATTTTAGTAGTAAGAAAGGGTATAAAGTATGAAAGAAAAGCCTTATAAAGTTAAAGTTTCTATTTCGCTAGACGAAGAGACAATTTCTATAATTAAACAACTAGCTGAAAATGATGATAGAACATTTAGCGCATATATTAATAAAGTTCTTAAAGATCATATTCAATCCAAAAAAATTAAAGCCTTTGATTGATGTACATACAAAGGCTTTAATTTCTTTTTGTAACCCTCCTTTTATTATCTTTCCAGTTCATTTATATTTCTTGATTTTTTTACTCTTTCTCTTTCTGCAATTTCTTTTTTATTTCTATCTAACCTTTCAATAATACTTTCTCTCACTTCAGGCTTTCTAGTTTTTTCCCACCACACTTTAAATTCCCTGAATGCAGCAGAAACAATTTTTCCTAATTTAGTCTTTGGCTCATCTAATAATGCATATCTGATAAACTCTTTTTTCATCTCTGTATCTGCCACCTTATTAATAGCATCTGAGACAATTCTATTCGTTTCTTTAATAACTTCTTTCTGCTCTTCAACCAAATTATCACGCTGCTCCTCAAGAATATCTACTTGAGCTTGCAACTGTTCATATTGCTGTTGCTTACACCTGATATAGAACTCCTTTGACATATCATTGTTACGACCTTTTTCCTTAGGTTTCAGTTTTTCGTCTCCAAAAATCTCTGGATGATTTTTTATTAATCCTTCAGCATGATCATGCAAAATATCTTGTATTTCCTCCAGTCGTTCTTTATTGAAAACTTTTGTTTTAGCCACTTGCTTCTTCATTCCTCTTTGATAACCTGTAGCTATAGGAACCCCTACAACTTGCATATGTGGTGACTTCTCATCAAGGTGCATAACAGCAGACGCCACTTTGAATTCAGGAACTGTAGCTTTGAATACTTCCAGTTGCTCCTTCAAAAGTGGCGTCATGGCTTTCCATTGTTCAATTGATTTATCTTTCCAAAATTCCATATCTCCGATTTGCAATATAACCTCAGCTGCAACATCGTTCTTTTTATTATCGGAAACATATTTCAAATAATCCTTAATTTTTCTATCCGCTCTCTTACCTTCATTGTACTCCTTCAACACTTCTGAGAATTCTTCTTTATAAATTTTTTTCACATCATCTAGGATGCTGGTACCGCTTCCCTCAACAATTTCAATCAGGTCGACATTGTATTCTGTTTGCTTAGTGTATAGCCTCAAATTATGTTTACTAGCTGCCGTGATTGAATGTGTTGTGGTAAGCGCATGGTCTTTATTCGACAAATGACATGAACAAGATATCATATAAATCACTCCTTTCATTTGGCGGGCAAGCCGTCGGCAGACCCCTCGGAGAGCCCCCAGATAATGATACGCAGTGTCATTATCTCTAGGGGGTTACCCATAACGACACGTTATGCGGTAACTCGCTTCGCTCGTCAGGCTATCGCCGCCTTCAATTCCTCTTGATTACTTTTCCCTAGCTGGTCTCGTATTGATTCATTTGGAAAGACAAGTCTATAACTTTTTTCTAGAATTCGATTTTTGATTCTCTCATCATAGCTTGTATTTTCCAATGCTGTATTGCTTGTAAAGATTGTAATCAGATTGTTCATATACCTTGTATTAATGATTTGATAAAATCTTTCCTCAATCCATTCTTTAGGTGTTTCAGTATCAAAATCATCAATTATCAAAACTTCTGCTCTTGCCAATTCTTCTAATAACTGTTGCTCTGTGTATTCATAACTTTTGTTCCAGGTAGCTTTCAGTTCATTGATAATCTGAATTGATGTGGCAAACTTCACTGAACAATTCTTGGTTTCAATTAATTCATTAGCCAGAGAAATTGCAAATCTGGTTTTACCACAACCTTTAGTTGGTGAATAAAGATAAAAACCTTTCCCAAACTTTTTCATATCTTCAAAGTTATCCATCCACCAATTGGCAGCCTTCAAATTCTTTTCAACTATGATTCTAGACTCAGGAGCTTCATAGATATCTTCACGATAGTTATCAAGTCTCATTGTCTTAAATCCATAAGGTATGTTGGCAAACTCAATTCTATTTTTCTTAATCTGCTTTTGCCTAATTCCACAAGAACATTCCCTAGTAAAAGGACGCCCTTGCTCATCCTCATAGTATTCAAAGCCAGTGCCTTTACATATTGGGCAAACTTTAGAATCCATATAAATCAAGTTCTGATTTTGTCCAGCTGCTCTCTCTTTTAGAGCCATTAACTCCTGTTCCATTAGATTTTGAATTTCCATTTTGACTATCCCCCTTTACATATTTTTGTTTTTTATATTCTTTAGTTTTATATTTATTAGTATTATATTGTTGGTGTTTTTCCGTATGCGGTTTATCCGTGGACGGATTTACCGCTGACGGATTTTCCACTTGCGGTACAACTACTGGTATTTCATTGACTTCCACAATCAAGTCTCCAAAAACTCCATTTTCATTACGAGCCTGATATCTTCTAAGATATCCCATCTCTTCGAGTTTCCTGAGACCTGTTTTAATCTTATCCTTACCGTCTGGTAGTATCGCAACTAAACCATTTATTGAAAAATCCCAATTATCCGGAAGCCCCAACAATGTTACTAATAACCCTCTTTCCTTTAGTGGCAATTCTTTATCCCTTAATATTCCATTACTCACCATCGTGAAATTGCCTTGAGTCTTATTCTTTAAAACTGGCAATTACTGATTCCCCCTTTCACTCTGAAGATTATCTAGTAATGAAGCAACCTTTCGCTGTTCACTAGGATAAAGATGACCATAAGTGTTTAATGTTACTTTTATATCCTTATGACCTAATCTTTCTTTTATTATCAATGGCTGTACGCCTTGATGAATTAAATATGCACAATGACTGTGTCGCAGATCATGAACTCTGATATTCTTAACCCCTGCTTTTTGAATATGCCTTTTCATTAACATCTGTAAGGCTCTATCACTTATTGCAAACAATCTTTCATCACATGGGAACCGATATAATTTTTCCGTATATCTTTGTATCTCTTTTACAAGAAATGAAGGCAATTCAATTGTTCGTATTGAGTTCTTTGTCTTCGGACTTGTAATGATATCCTCACCTTCAAGCCTGTAGAACGTCTTATTAATTTTAAGCTTCTGTAACGCTAAATCAATGTCATTCATTGTCAACGCTAAGAGCTCACCCTCTCTTATTCCTGTCCAAAATAGAATTTCAAACATCAAATGATGCATTGAACCAATTTCAAATGTATCTATGAATTTTGAGTATTCCTCTATTGTCCAGAAATTTAAACTTCTATCATCTGAGTTTCCCATCTTCTTAACTCGTTTACACGGATTATCTTTCAACCCATAAATTCTTTCTGCATGTGTAAACAATGCCGTTAATTGATTCTGAAGCATCCTTAGATACGATGCAGAGAAGTTATTGCTTGATTGAACCTCATTTTGCCAAGCAATTATATCGGCTGCTGTTATTTCATTCATTGGCTTCTCTCCAAAGAATGGAATAAGATAAGCCTGAATCATATACTCCTTATTCTTTTTTGACCTAGCCTTGAGTTCATTTGCCTTGTCACTAAAGTAGATTGTTACAAAGTTCTTTAGTTTCATTGACATATCCGCCCTAGCCGCTAGTTTAAATTCAGCTTCATAATCTAGTGCTTGTTTCTTTGTTTTGAATTTTCGCTTGTGTTTTCTTTTATTGGCACCTGTCCAATCTGTGTAATGAAAGGAACTGGACCAAGTACCATCTTTCTCTTTGTATGCTGGCATCCAAACCTCCTTTACATTGCTATTACTTCGGTCTTATAACCGTAGAATTTTGTTTCCCAATAAGCTTTAGGTACCTTACCAGAAACTACTATAAACCCTTTATTTGCTAACTCATCATTCAAAGTTCTGATAATCTTATACGCATGACCTCTAGATACTCCAAGCTCTTTTGAAACTTCATCTACACCAATCATGTAATTAGATTTCATTCATTTCGCCCTCCTTATTAAATATTTAATATCGATATTAGTTTTCTTGTATTTAATCATATTATTTGCATTTTAATATGTCAATACCTAAATATTAGATTTTTAATATTTTATATTTAATAATATTAAAATTTAAATTACTGTGCTAAAATATCAATTAGCAAATAGTTAATGAAGATTATGAAGGGATTATTGCTATGAGAATTTCACATTATTTAGAAATTAATCAAAAGATGAAGGCATTACGGCAAAATGCCAATATATCTCAAAAAGATATGGCTGCTAAGCTGGAGCTTTCAGTTCCAAGCTATTCAAATTATGAAAATGGCTATAGTGAGCCTCCAATGGAGATAATTGAATCGTTTTGTGAGATTATAGGAATAACTATAGATTCATTCTTTGGTTTTAATACACCTACTAAACCTAATTCACAAATCAGTACATACGCAGATTTGTTACTTGTTCTTAATAAGATGAAATCAAAAGAAATCCCTATAGATATACATGTTGGTGTAAATAAAGAAACACAGACTCTCACTTCTACTCTTACAATAGAGAGTCCTCAGGTAGCTTCACTTTTAAATGGCTGGAAAGACTTAGATGATAAGTTAGCAAGAGATGCTATAGATTCAGATGAATATAATATCTGGTTCGAAGATTTATTACATACATTCAGAGTTCCAATTGAAAATAATTAATATTTTAAGCACATTCTTTATATTTAGAATGTGCTTTTTTGGTACCTTTATAGGAAAAAAAGGTACCAAAAAGGTACCAAGCACTTATTTTATGATTGCTATTTAATATATTTTTGCATGAAAAAAGGCTCCCGAGGAAATCCTCGGAAGCCTTGATTTTACTATTTGGGTTGGGCTGTTCGCTCTTGATTACTCAATGATTGTAGCAACACGACCAGAACCTACTGTTCTACCACCCTCACGGATAGCGAATGTAAGACCCTGCTCCATAGC
>SVES01000075.1 GCA_015057305.1 Pseudobutyrivibrio ruminis
GATAGTCAACTGAATCCTCTACACTATCTATACCTTTTCCCGTCAGAAGTTGCTCAGGAGATACATTAAGTGCAGCACATATATCCATTATTTTATCTGCAGTTGGAGTATGATTCTTAGTTTTCCACTCACTGACAGTGCTCGGTCTAAGACCAACTCTTCTACAAAATTCACTCTGTGTTATTTGCTCACGTTCAATTAACATGAATATTCTTTCACTAATCGTCATTTTCATTTCTCCGAATTATCTTTTTCGTAACTACGAATATAATATCATGTGAATAGCACATATTCAATATCTAGCCCCAAATCGTCCCAGCAAAAGAGCTCCACCCCTAACCCACGGTTTTGAAAATCGTGCGCACATATTTTCATAAATGCAAAACTCGCAGCCTCGTGAAAAAATTACTGATATCTAATAAAATGAGCACCTTCACACTAGAAGGTGCCCATCTCAGCCAAATCGACTTTTACATCTATGAAGTATTTAATTTGTAACTAATTCTTAGAAAGTAATGCCACAGTTTCTGTATGCATAGTATGCCCAAACTGATCAACCACTGTATACTTCTGCAAATGATACCCATGCTCCTCCAAATGCTTGAGGTCGCGCGCTAGGGTAGCGCTGTCGCAGCTGACGTAGACAATGCGCTTAGGTGCCATGGCAATCATGGTATCAAGTGCAACCACGTCGCAACCTTTTCTAGGTGGGTCTACCATAATGACGTCTGGTTGGGACATCTTCTCATAGATTTTTGGGAGGACTACTTCCGCCTCTCCGCAATAGAATTCTGCATTAGTCAAACCATTCAAAGCGGCGTTAGCCTTGGCGTTTTCGATGGCTTGTGGCACTACCTCTATACCGATTACACGCCCAGCATGCTTTGCCATGGATAAAGAGATTGTGCCAATACCACAGTACAAATCCCATACATCCTCAGTTCCATGCAAATCAGCATACTCTAAAGCCTTACTGTACAACCGCTCCATCTGGTCATGGTTAACCTGATAAAATGAATTGGCGCTTATATCAAAGGCAATGGTATCGCCATTTGTAAGTGTGATTGTGTCACGGATAGCTTCCTTGCCATAAAGTACCTTAGTCTCATAGCCCATAATGACATTGTCACGACGGGTGTTTATGTTAAGCACTAGTGATGCAAGAGAAGGCTCAACCGTTTTCACGTGAGCCACCAGAGAATCCACCTTTGGCAACGAATCGCCATTTACTACCACACAAACCATGGTCTCACCTGTGGCCTTGCCCTCGCGAACCAAGACATGACGAATCAATCCTTTACCATTTGCCTCATCATAAGGCCTTACTCCGCACTCATTCATGTAATCAATTACCGTATATACAATATCCATACTCTTTTTAGAGCAAATCTTACAATCATCTGATGGAACAATTCTGTGGCTTCGAGCACCATAAAAACCAGCTATAATATTGCCATCTTTATCCACTCCAATAGGTACCTGAGCCTTATTGCGATAGCGAAATGGTTCCTCCATACCAATGATAGGCTCACGGATACTATCTACAAAAACCCTGTCATATCCTCCGATTTTCACCAGATTGTTAGCTACGATATTGTCCTTTATCTGAAGCTGCTTTGCATAATCCACCTGCATAATCTGGCAACCACCGCACTGCTTGGCTATATCACATGCTGGCTCTACGCGAAACGTACTAGGCTTTACAACCTCTTTCAACGCTGCAAAGCAGTAGGTCTTTTTCACCTTTGTGATAATCACATCGCACACATCCCCTACTACTGCATCCTTGACAAAAATGGTCACACCATCAGTGTGACCAATTCCTGCTCCCTCAAGGGACATATCTTCAATTGTAAGTCTTACAATGTCATTTTTATTCATTAGTTCTTACCTGTTCTACGAATATTTGAATCAAGCAGGCGATTGAATCCCTGCCATGTTAAATTATTCTCGTCAACGTTTTCAAGTGCCTCGTAGATTGTCTCAAGCTTTGCATCAATATTATCCGCAAATGAAAGTGCGATAGCCTCAGCGATTGCCGGCTTCTTAGGTGAACCAAATTCTAGCTCGCCGTGATGAGATAAGATACAGTGGATAAGCTCCTTACGCTTGACCTCAGGAAAATCTGGTATATCATCAATGGCCCTATCTACCATATTGGCTCCCACATAGATGTGACCCAAAAGCTGACCCTCGTCGGTATAATCGTTTCTAGGAAAATCTGAAAGCTCCCTCACTTTTCCAATATCGTGGAAGATTGCTGCTGTAATAAGCAAATCTCTATCCAAAAATGGATACTGCTTGCTGAAATAATCGCAGTTGGTAGCAACTGAAAGAGTATGCTCTAGCAAGCCTCCTGTAAATCCGTGGTGTACTGATTTAGCAGCCGAATGAGCCTTGAATTCCTTGATAAAGTCCTTGTCATCAACAAAGTATTTCTTAAGCAAAGCCTTCATATAAGGTGCTTTGATGGAATTGATAAGATTTGTCAAATCATTCCACATAACATCTACATCCTTTTTGCTAGATGGTATGTAATCTGCAATTTCAAACTCTCCAGCATTAGCCTTGCGAAGTCTTTTTATATTAAACTGAAGAGCACCATTCCAACTGGTAATATCTCCAGTAACCGTGATGAAATCCAATTCATCATAATCACTGATACCTTCCGAATCCACATCCCAAATTTTAGCATCAATAGTGCCAGTCTTATCGCACAATGTCAAGGATTCAAAGGCCTTTCCAGTTTTTGAAATGCCCTGTGTTTTCTTTTTACATAAGTAGGTTTCTGTTCCTCTGTCTCCCTCTTTAAGGGTGTTAATGTATTTCATTTTATTCTCCATTCTAAGCTCCATGGGAGCAGTGCAGCATTACTGCAAAAATCTTTTTTAATTATAAGGGATGCGAGTAAGATAATCAATGTGTGCTTCATGAGCGAAAATATAAATTATTTCGTTCTTTTTTCATCGTTTTCGCAATATTTCTATGGTAGGATTTGATAAAAGAGACTTCATCAGGGAAGTCTACAAAGGAGAAGGATATGAACACCAATAGATTATTTCCACAAATAAATGGATTGCTTCATGGAGGAGATTACAATCCTGAGCAGTGGCTTGACCGCCCTGATATTTTAGAAAAAGACATAGAATACATGAAAAAAGCCCATATCAACACAGTTACCATGGGTGTTTTCTCGTGGGCTGTTCATGAGCCTACCGAAGGAAATATTAATTTTGACTGGCTTGCTGAAATTATGGATAAGCTTTATGACAATGGTATTTATACAGTACTTGCCACTCCAACAGGAGCTCGTCCAGCATGGTTAGATGAAAAATATCCATCTGCCATGCGCTGCGATGAAATGGGCGTAAGAAATCATCATGGTCTTCGACACAATCACTGTATGCAATCACCAGAATTTCGTCAAAGGGTTAATATCATAGACACAGCCCTTGCCCATAGATTTGCAGGTCATCCTGGCCTTTTAATGTGGCACATTTCCAACGAGCTTGGAGGCTACTGCTACTGCGACACCTGCCGCAAGAAGTTTCAACAGTGGCTTGCAGATAAATATGACCATGATATTGAAAAGCTAAATAAAGCCTGGTGGACCACATTTTGGTCTCACAGATTCAACAGCTTCGAGCAGATTGATCCACCTTACAAAAACGGGGAAAACTGTGTCCTTGGTCTCAATCTGGATTGGAAAAGATTCTCTACTTGGTCTGCAACAGATTTTATGAAATTTGAGATAGAAACACTAAAAAATGCAGGTGCCAAAGAACCAACCACAACAAACTTCATGGAGATGTTCTACGACTATGACTATCATTACATGAAGGATTTCATTGATGTAATCAGCTGGGACAACTATCCAGAAATGCACAACAATTGGCAGACAGATGCTGACCAGCTATTAGAACGAAGCTTCAACCATGCACTTTTCAGGAGCATGAAACCATCACAGCCTTTCATGATGATGGAATCTGCACCTGGCCTTGTTAATTGGAGACCATATAACAAATATCGTCGACCTGGAGTCCATGAACTTATTTCTATGCAGGCAATTGCTGCTGGTTCGGATACAGTTCAGTATTTTCAGATTAGAAAGAGTCGTGGTTCTTCCGAGCAATGGCATGGAGCTGTTATAGACCATATTGGCACTGATGATACCAGAGTTTTTAAAGAGGTCGAGAAGCTGGGAGCTGACCTTGAAAAAATCTCACAGATTGCCGGTACCATATCCAATAACAAGGTTGCCATACTGTTTGACTGGGATAATCGCTGGGCTGTAGATGATGCCTGGGCGCTTTCTAATGAAACCAAAAAATATGATAGGACTTGCATGGACATATACAACGAGTTTATGAGCCTTGGTGTGGAGCCAGACATTATTTCCTCGGATATGGACTGGAGTAATTATAGAATAATTTTTGCACCAATGCTGTATGTGCTTCATGATGGAATTGGTGAAAAGATTTCAAATTATGTTAAGGCTGGTGGACAGTTCCTTGCGACCTATTTTACTGGCTATGTAAATAAAGACCTATTATCAAACCTTGGAGGCTTTCCTGGGGATGGTCTTTATAAGGTATTTGGACTGAAATCAGAAGAAATCGACACTCTCTACCCAGATGATAAAAATAGCATCACCTTGCTGAACAAGGCCAATGCCTCCACTATAGAGGTTTTTGATTACCAAGAGCTTTTAAGAGATGTTACCGCAGAAGTCATTGCAACCTATAATGAGGATTATATTGCAGGCACTCCAGCGATTACAAAAAATTCATACGGCAAAGGCAATGCTTACTATATTGCATGCCGTACAAACCAAAAAGATCTAGAATTCCTTTATAAGGAGATATTAGAAAAGGCAAATATCGTATATACGAATTTGCCTTTAGGTGTTGAAAAACATTCCAGATATTCTGGCGCTGATGCATACGATTTCTATTTAAACTGTAGTGCCGAATCAGTAAGCATCGATAATGTTTTTGGTATTAATATGTTGACTGATGAAAATGTGAACGGCCACCTCTCTTTAGAAAAATATGGTGTTGCCGTTATCTATTCTTCGTCGTCTACTTCCTCAACTAAATCCTCTACGTTGTAAAGCTCTCCTTCCACTTTGTCAACGTAGATATGACCATCAAGGTGATCAATCTCGTGCAATAGAGCCCTTGCCATAAGGCCTTCGCCCTCCACGATGATTTCTTCCATGTCTTCGTTTAATGCCTTTACCTTGGCATAATTAGGACGGGTAACAAGACCAGTCTTTCCTGGTACTGACAAGCAACCTTCATTGCCAGATTGCTCACCTGAGGTTTCAAGTACCTCTGGGTTAATAAGTGTAACTGGACCTTCTCCCACGTCTATAACACAAATACGCCTAAGGATACCCACCTGTGGTGCTGCAAGACCTACTCCGTCAGCATCATACATTGTATCGTACATATCCTCAATTAATGTCTTTAGTCTAGGAGTAAGCTCCTTTACTGGCTTACATACCTTTAATAAAACATCATCTTTTCCATACTCTCTAATTTCTAATAAAGCCATAACCAAATTCCTTTCTATATAGTCGATATTGGGTCAAAATCAAACCACGTGGTTGTACTTCTATATTCCTTTTGCTCTAGCAAAAATTTATCGATTGCATCCTTAACATTTACAAGTCTATCATAATCATTGGCTTTTAAGTAAATTACTCTGCGATAAACATCCTTTAATTTACTAATGTATGCATCTTCTGGTCCCATGATTATTATTTTAGAATCTGCATGTTTTATAACCTGTACCAAAATATCAGCCTGGGCTATTGCATCCTGCTGCTTCTCACTACTAACCTGTATTCCCAAAATATGGGAGCAAGGTGGATAAGAGAGCAATTTTCTGTATGCATATTCCTGCTTATAGAAACTATCATAATCCTGATTTGCTGAAGTGACAACTGCATAATTTTCAGGTTGGTAGGTCTGTATAACAGCAATTCCTGGTTCCGCTCCACGGCCAGCTCTACCTACAGCCTGGGTCAACAGCTGAAATGTTCGTTCCCCACTATGATAATCACTCTCATTTAAAGAAATGTCAGCAGCAATTATTCCCACCAAAGTTACATTTGCAAAATCATGTCCCTTTACAATCATCTGGGTACCAATCAAAACATCTGCTTCATGAGCTGCAAAGGCTGACAATATTTCTTCATGACCGTTTTTACCAGATGTGGTGTCAGCATCCATTCTAAGCACTCTAGTGCCAGGAAATGTCTCCTTAACAATCTCCTCCAGCCTTTGGGTTCCAGCCTTAAAGCTTCCGATATATTTACTACCACAGCTAGGACAAACCCTAGCAGCCTTGGTTGTAAATCCACAATAGTGGCATTTCATGACACCGCCACTATGAAGATGAAGCGCCACATCACAGTGTGGACATTTTAGCACATGACCACAGGCTCTACAAGAAACAAACCCCATTAGTCCTCGACGATTTAAAAAAAGCATTATCTGTTGCTTTTTCTGAAGCCTGTCCGCCATTAATTCTTTTAGCCTGCGGCTTAGCATGGACCTGTTTCCTGATTGTAGTTCTGCTCTTAAGTCGACTATCTCACAGTTTGCCATATCCTGCCCCTGGGCTCTATTGTTAAGCTTTATAAGCTGATATTCTCCAGCTATTGCCCTACTATATGCCTCAAGACTAGGTGTAGCCGAGCCAAGAATGACAGTTGCATTTGTCAGGCTAGCTCTATATATAGCTGTCTCTCTTGCGTGATATCTAGGCACCACCTCCGACTTATAGCTAGGTTCATGTTCTTCATCTATGATAATCAGTCCCAAATTATTGAAGGGTGTAAACAGTGCAGAACGGGGGCCAACCATAATGCTAATCTCCCCAGATTTTGCTCGTTCGAACTGGTCAAATCGCTCTCCCGGAGACATTCTACTATTTAGTATGCTAACCTTGTCCCCGAACCTTGTATAAAATCGCATGACTGTTTGATATGTCAATGCTATTTCTGGTATCAACACAATAATTTGCTTGCCCATGGAAATAACATGCTCCATGACTTCCATGTACACCTCTGTCTTGCCCGAGCCTGTAACTCCATGAATCAAATATGTTTTGTGTCTTCCTGTATCTATATCCCCTTTTATTTGCTCTGCCGCAGCTTCCTGCTCATCATTCAGCACAATCCTTTTGTCTCCAGATAATGTGTTCATATGGGGATTTCTAAAGGTTCTAACTGATTGGATTTGGACAATCCCTTTTGACTCCAAATCTCTAATATTGGCCGAGGGAATCTGAAGCTTTTTGGTAGCTAGCTCCCAATCTAACACATCTACCTTTAGCAATTCTTTTAATAGTCGTTCCTTACCAATGGCATGGCGCTTATTTGTAAGCAATTCATTTAGCTCTATGGTAGCCTTTTCCACAGAAACAGCCAAAGAAATCTCTTTCTTTAGCTTTTCATTTTCTTTTTTCTTTATAGGAATTACAGTCTTTAGGGCTTGATTCATAGTACTGCCATAATTACGCTTCAAAAATGCAGCCAAAGAAATAAGCTGATTCTCTATAGCGATACTATCTCTAACCACCCTCGCAATAGGCTTCAGCTTTGTCACATCATACCCTGGCTTGTCATGAAGTCCAACAACATATCCAGTAATTCCTCTGTTGCCGTTTCCAAAGGGAATAACCACCTGTACACCCTCAGTAACTTGTTCTTCTAACTCATCAGGCACTATATATTCAAATGTTTTATCCAATCTCTCGTGAGATATGTCTATTATAATATCCGCATATTTCATGAAAAATATTTTATCACAAAAGGGTTTCTTTTTGTATTCAATGTGGTAAAATGAATTGATTTTGAACAAACAACATATATGGGAGGATACCTATGCGTCATCTAATGAGCCCCCTGGATTTTTCCAGAGAGGAACTTGAGCAGCTTATGGACCTGGCCGATGATATTAAAAATCATCCAGAGAAATACTCTGAAAAATGTCACGGAAAAAAGCTTGCCACTTGTTTCTACGAGCCAAGTACTCGTACAAGATTATCATTTGAAGCTGCCATGCTAAATCTTGGCGGTTCAGTTCTTGGTTTTTCATCTGCTGATTCTTCTTCAGCAGCAAAGGGCGAAAGTGTTTCTGACACCATTCGCGTAATTTCTTCTTATGCAGATATCTGCGCTATGCGTCATCCAAAGGAAGGAGCTCCACTGGTTGCTTCCGAACATTCACTTATTCCAGTTATTAATGCCGGCGACGGTGGTCACCAACATCCCACACAGACACTCACAGATTTATTTACAATACGTTCCCTTAGAGGAGAAATTAAAAATCTTACCATTGGTCTATGCGGAGATTTAAAATTCGGTAGAACCGTTCACTCTCTCATTAATGCATTGGTTCGCTACACTGGAATAAAATTTGTACTTATATCTCCTGAAGAACTCAGAGTTCCAGAGTACATACGTGAAGATGTGTTAGAAAAACACAATATTCCTTTTAAAGAAGTTGATTCTTTAGATGATGTTATGGGAGAGCTGGATATACTCTACATGACTCGCGTTCAAAGAGAGCGTTTCTTTAACGAGGAAGATTACATCCGATTAAAAGATTTCTTTATCCTGACACCAGAAAAAATGCAGCTTGCCAAAAAGGATATGATGGTTCTTCACCCACTTCCTAGAGTAAATGAAATATCTGTAGAAGTAGATGATGATCCAAGGGCCATGTATTTTACACAGGCAAAATATGGTGTATTTATTCGTATGGCACTCATTTTGACACTTTTGGAATTAGTTTAGGAGGACAAACATGTTAAATATCAGTGGAATTCACGAGGGATTTGTACTAGATCATATCAAAGCCGGCGAATCCATGACAATTTACAGGGATTTACATTTAGACGAGCTTGGAAGTGATTGTACTATTGCCATGATTATGAATGCTAAATCCAACAAAATGGGACGTAAGGACATCATCAAAATTGAATGTCCTATCCAACGTGTTGATTTAGATATTCTCGGCTTTATAGACCACAATATCACTTGTAATATTATAAAAGATGACGTTATTGTAGAGAAAAGAACTCTTCGCCTTCCAAAGGAAATTAAAAATGTAATTTTCTGCAAAAACCCACGTTGTATAAGCACAATTGAGCAGGGCCTAGATCAAATTTTCACCCTGACCGACGAGGAAAACGAAGTATATCGATGCAAATACTGCGAAGAAAAATATACTGGAACCAAATAGTTTTAGCAGCCCTGAACTGCCCCCTGTCTAAGCTCTTTTATTTTTTCTTTGTAATTACAATGAGCTAAAAATAGGGCGCTTGTTCCTAATACAAACCCATCTACTCCTTGTTTTGCATAAGAGCATATTCTGTTTTTATTGCAAGCTCCGTCCATGTATAGCTTTATACCTAGTTGTTCCTTTAAATGAATCAGCTTTTTTATTTT
>SVES01000076.1 GCA_015057305.1 Pseudobutyrivibrio ruminis
GTTATCGCATTGATATATTTTGGTTCGAGAAAAATCATAAAAAAAGGATTAAGCCCCATCACGCTTATTTGCTTTTCGGCATTTGTGGGAGCAATGGCTTACATGCTATAGATGGAACATTAACTTGGAAGTTAATTACAAAAAATCTTACCTTCCCTGATACTCACTGTGTATTATTTCAACCATATCCTCGGGAGATTCTTGACATCCGTTTTCAAGCCATATTTTTACGATACGGTTAAAACCGCCTCTAAAGAATTCAGCGTGATACATGATGTTTTTCTCTCCAAAATATTTTTTTGCAGCATCTACATCATATTGGATGATAGGGCGTTCTCCGATACCAAGCTTGAAACATGTCTTGTAGAACAGTTGATTATCCTTCATATGCTTAAACAAGCGAAGATAATCGTTGCTATTGTAGCCTTGAGATATATCTTCTTGATAAAGTTCTGCTACCTGCTGGGTTAAATCGTCTAGTACTTTATCTGCCAAATCGTAAATATCTAAATAGTTTGCATAGAAGGTGGCACGATTAAGGTTTGCCTTCTTGCAGATATCAGTTACGCTGATTTCAGATAATTCTTTGTCTTGAATCAATTCTATGAAAATCTTTGTAATACGTTCTTTTGACTCTCTTTTTCTTTTATTATTTTTTACATTCATTTTATTAACCCAACACTTGTATAAATATTGTTGATTGTTTTGTATT
Organism: Pseudobutyrivibrio ruminis; assembly: GCA_015057305.1. GTDB lineage: Bacteria > Bacillota > Clostridia > Lachnospirales > Lachnospiraceae > Pseudobutyrivibrio > Pseudobutyrivibrio ruminis_F. Next base: position 713 of record SVES01000076.1, read on the forward strand.
TCTAACGTAAGTATACTTGCAATTGAAAAAACAAACAACTGTTGATTTAAAGAAAGGAAACAATATTATGTCTAAATCAAAGTTAGTAGAAACAAATGAAAAAATTGCTGAGAACGTAACTACAGGTTTTAACAAAATGTCTGATGCTGTAGTAAATGGATTTAATTCAATGTCTGATGGAGTGGTATCCGGTTTTACCAAGATAGAGGATAAATTCGTTGACAGATATCTCAGAAAAGATGATGAAACTGTAGAGGAGGCAAAGGCTAGACTTAAGGCTGAAGAAAATGCCCGTAGAGAAGAACATAATAAAATGATAAATAATAACTAGAACAGAGGATTAATAGATGAGAAAAAAAACATATTTAAATATTCTTATTTACACAATTGGCGGCTTATTTTTCGCAATAGGAATGTGCATGTGTCTCATTAGCGAATGGAATTTATTTAATACTGGGGTAGTGTGCGCCACTATTGGAGCAATTATTCTAATAGTTAATGGATTTAAAGATTTTATACATTCTGGTAAGAAATTTCATTTGCCATCAATGAAAACTGTAGGTACGGTGATTTTAGGAACTATTGGAGTATTATTATTTGGCGTAGGCATGTGCTTAACAATGCTTTGGAGCCAATATATAGTGCTTGGCATTATTTTAGGAGTGATTGGTATAGTAGCTTTGATAACTTTGATTCCAGTCATTAAAGGATTTAGCAATAATTAAGCTGAGGAAAAGTCGTAGGTGCACATTATAGAAGGCTAAAATGTATGACGTCTTCTGTATGCCAGAGGGAAGCTCCCGTATTCTTCCTTAAAGATTTTTGGTTAGGCGCAACTAACGAAAAGTGTTATAATATATATGACCAATATATATTAACGATAATAGGGGGGCTTATGAGAACAGCCAATGAGTATAAGGAACTGACTATAAAAGAATTTACAAAGGCAGCAGATGTATATGAATCAAATCATTCAGGAATCTATGAAATATGTAAGGAGGATTATCCTTATATTGCATCAGAGCTTGAGAAGGAAGATTATAATGAACTTTTGGATTGTGGATGTGGTACAGGTCCAATGATATCACTTCTATATGAAAAGGATTCTACAAAGCATTATACAGGCCTTGATATTACGCCTAGAATGATAGAAGTGGGAAGGTCTAAGAATCTTAAAGGGGTAGACTGGATTGTTGGTGACTGCGAGAATCTGCCTTTTGAAGAAAACACTTTTGATGTTGTGATTTGCTCCAACAGTTTTCATCACTATCCAAACCCACAGAAGTTTTTTGATAGTGTACACAAAGTATTACGTCCAGGTGGAAGGCTAATTCTTCAGGATTATACAGCGCCAAAGGTTATTCTTTGGATTATGAATCACACAGAAATGCCACTGGCAAATCTGATTGGTCATGGTGATGTGGCAGCCAGATCACTGGATGAAATTAGAAGCTTTTGTGACAATTCAGGTCTCAGGGTGGAAAAGCTAAAGCGTGCCAGAAAAATGCGCATGCATTTGGTTGCAAGGAAAGTGAGTTAAAACTTTTTTGCGGAAGGCCTTGTGGTAGGCGAGGGGGAGTAAGCCCTTGGCACTAACGCTAACTGCAGACTTCCTGTTTTAAAGCGGGCAGTTCTATGAAGGATGCCATGGAAGAATACAAAGCAGATGCTAAAAAGGAATGGGATAGTAAATAATTGAATAGATTTTAGTAATTGGCTCTGTGCCCTTATGGACACAGAGCCAATTTAGGTTATTGAAAAAATATATCAATGAGACTATAATGGTTTTACCAAATTAAATAACGCGCAATCAAAGAAATATTGAGGTATTAATTTATGGAAAAGGAATTTGATATTCAAGAGTATATGACTGCAGGTGTAGAAAGAGTGGTTAAGGATTCCCTTAGAGCCACATTTAAGGATCCTAAGGAAAGCATTTTCATGGGTAAGTTTGCCCTTGCCACAAAGAAGGCTTCTGATGTTAGAAAGAAGTTTGAGAAGGAAGGACTACACGTGCCTCCATTTCTCATTGCATCTATTACCAGCAATTGTAATCTCCATTGTGCAGGCTGTTACTCTAGGCAGAACGAAGCTACAAAGGATTGTGAACCAGTAAATCAGCTGAGTGATGAGCAGTGGCTTCAGATTTTTGATGAGGCAGAAGCTTTGGGAATTAGCTTTATACTTTTGGCTGGCGGTGAGCCACTTCTTAGAAAGGGCGTAATTAAAGCAGCAGCAACAAAGCCTAATATACTGTTTCCAATATTTACAAATGGAGTATTCATTAGTGATGAGTACTTTGATATGTTTGACAAAAGCAGAAATCTTGTGCCAATAATGAGCATTGAAGGCCACAAGGAAGCAACTGATGCTCGACGTGGCGAGGGAATTTATGATAAGCTGATTTCAAACATGGAAATCTTCAAGAAAAATGGTCAGATTTTTGGCAATTCAGTAACAGTTACCACAGAAAACTTTGATGATGTACTGTCAGATGATTTTGTTTCTATGCTCCAGGGCTACGGCTGCAAGGCGGTTATTTACGTAGAGTATGTGCCAGTATCAGATGAGAGCAAGCACTTGGCATTGGATGAAGCACAGGAAGAACAGCTTAGAGCCAGGATAAGTGAACTTAGAACTCAGTATGAGGATATGGTATTCATTTCGTTCCCAGGGGATGAAAAATCATCAGGGGGCTGCGTTGCTGCTGGTAGAGGATTTTTCCATATTAATTCAAATGGTGGCGCGGAGCCATGTCCATTCTCCCCATTTTCTGATACAAATGTAATGGACTTGGGACTCAAAGGGGCGATTGGCTCCAGATTATTTAGAATTCTTCAGGCAGGGGATATCCTTAAGGATGACCATGTGGGAGGCTGCGTGCTCTTTGAAAAGAAGGATCAGGTAGAAGCAATACTACAGGAAGCATAATAATTAACAAGAGACTAGAGTTTGATATGATTCCCCTTAAGTAGACAAGGTAAATAACCAAATCTACTTAGGGGGTTTTTTATGATTAAGGATTACTGTGAAAAAACAATGTCTTATATTGCAATGAAAAAAGAAAAGGTATATCATATCGGTTAGGAAAAACTAACAATGGTTAGAATATATGTTATACAGGAGGAATGATATGCCAGATAAGTTTTTAGAGGTAAGGGATATACATAAGGCATTTGGAACAGGTGATAGTAGGCAGGAAGTACTAAGGGGTACAGATTTTTCTGTTGCTAAAGGAGAGTTTTGTGTATTGCTTGGACCATCAGGTTCTGGTAAATCCACACTACTTAACATAATTGGTGGCATCGATGGTGCCGACTCAGGATACATTTCTATAGACGGTGAAAAGCTTAAGGATATGAACGAAAGGGCTTTGACCAACTATCGCAGAAAGCATCTAGGATATGTATTTCAGCTTTATAATCTAATTCCAAACTTAAATGTAAAAGAAAATATTGAGGTAGGTGCATATTTATCTGATAATCCACTGGACATAGATGATTTGTTAAAGACACTAGGATTATATGAGCATCGTCATAAGCTTCCAAATCAGTTATCAGGTGGACAACAGCAGCGTACATCTATTGGTCGAGCAATTATCAAAAATCCTAACATCCTGTTGTGTGATGAACCTACAGGAGCCCTTGATTACAACACATCTAAGGAGATTCTTGGGTTAATCGAGGATGTAAACAAGCGCTACGGAAATACCATAATTATGGTTACGCACAACGAGGCAATTTCTCACATGGCTGACCACACCATCAAGCTAAGGGATGGCAAGGTGAGAAAGGATATTATTAACGAGAATAAGATTAGTGCTAAGGAGATTGATTGGTAATGAGAAGCCCTTTAACAAGACGAATTCCAAGAGAAATCGGAAGTGAATGGAAAAAATATTTTGCTCTCTTTGCCATAATGACAATCGTAATAGGATTTGTTTCCGGAATGTTTGTGGCAAATGATAGCATGGAAACAGCAGCTCTTAATGCTTATGATAAATATAATATTGAGGATGGACATTTTAATCTTAAGGAAGAGGCTAGTGATAAGCTGATAGAGGCTATTGAAAAAGAGGATATTACTGTTTACAAACAGTTTTATAAAGAGGTATCTGAGGGAAAAAATACTGTAAGAGTATTTGTAATCAGAGATAAGGTTAATAAACCATGTATTATGGAAGGTGAACTGCCATCTAAGGATAACGAAATTGCTATAGATAGAATGCATGCTGCTAACATAGGCGTAAATGTAAATGATGAGATAGAGGTTGATGGCAAAATGATGAGGATTACAGGTCTTTTTGCTTTGCCTGATTATAGCACCCTGTTTGAAGATAACACAGATGTTATGTTTAATGCTATGACCTTTGACATAGGTCTCGTTACGGAAGATGCTTTTGAAAAATTAGGTGAAGATACCATATACCAATATGCATTTACATATAATGATGCGCCTGCTGATACTGAGGAGCAAAAGGAGCTTTCTGATGATTTAGTAGAACGCCTTTACATACTTGCTGCAACAGGTGGAGATGAGGATAATCCTGATTTAGAGAATTTAAATGAGGTGACAGGTTATGTGCCGGAGTACGTAAATCAGGCTATTCATTTTGCACCAGAGGATATGGGTAGTGACAAGGCTATGGGAGAGGTGCTACTTATTATTCTTATTGCAGTTATTGCCTTTATATTTGCTATTACAGAAAGCAACACTATCATCAATGAAGCCAGCGTAATAGGAACTCTTAGAGCATCAGGCTACACAAAAGGTGAGTTGCTAAGACATTACATAGCAGTGCCTATTATTGTTACTTTGCTTGCTGCTATAGTGGGAAATGTGCTTGGTTATACAGTATTCAAGGAAGTAGTTGTTATGATGTATTACAATTCCTACAGCTTGCCTACTTACGAAACTCTATGGAATATTGATGCATTTGTTAAGACTACGGTTTATCCATCTATTTTGGTAATACTAATTAACTTTATAGTGATTAGGTCCAAGCTTTCCTTCTCGCCACTTAAGTTTTTGCGAAGAGATCTAAGTCGTTCAAAGAGAAAGAAGGCCATCAGATTACCTAAGTGGAGATTTTTAAACAGATTTAGAATAAGGGTACTTATGCAAAATGCAACAGGATATTTCACTCTGGCTTTAGGAATATTTTTTGTAATGATTCTCCTTGGCTTTGCAGTGGGATTACCATCTACACTTGCTAACTATCAGAAGCATGCGCCGGATTACATGATTGCAGATTATCAATATATTTTAAAATCACTGCAGGATTCAGATGGAAATGATATTACAACAAAGGAGCCATCAGCAGAAAAATATAGCTCAAGAGGCCTTCTTACTGTGGACGGAGTGCATATCGGTGAAGAGGTAACTGCCTACGGCTATATAGAGGATAGTGATTACTTTAGCATTGATGGTACTGTAGATAAAGATGAGGTATGGGTATCATCCCCATTTGCAGATAAGTTTGGATTAGAGGAAGGGCAGACTATTACTCTCAAGGAAAAGTATACCAGTGATGAATACGTATTTACGATAGTAGGTATTTATGATCAGGAGGGTATTATTGCAATATTCATGCCAAACGATAATTTCAACAAGGTATTTGATTATGATGAAGGGCACTATACTGGCTTTTTGTCAGATGCTGAAATAACAGATATAGATGAGGATTACATTCTTTCTGTAGTTACAGTGGAGGATATCCTAAAGATGGTAAGGCAGCTAGACCATTCAATGGGAGGATATATGGATTATTTTGCAGTGGGATGTCTAATACTTGCAATGCTTTTAATCCTGCTTCTTACCAAAATCATCATTGAAAAGAATACAGTATCTATTTCAATGCTAAAGGTTTTAGGATATTCAAGCGGTGAGATTAACAGTATCTTCATCAGATTAACCACCGTCATGGTCGTAATCTTTTCGATAATAGGGGCTTGGCTTAGCACCTTTGTGCTGATGCAGATGTGGCGCGCTGTAATGGCTGATTTGAGCGGCTGGTTCGAATTCTACATCTCACCAAAGGACTACTTGAAGATGATTATGATTGTAATTGTTGCCTATATTGTGGTACTATTCTTTGATATTAGAAGGATTAAACGAATTCCAATGACAGAAGCTCTTAAGAGCGTGGAATAATTTTCTATAGCTGTAATAGAAAAGCTTGCTGGAATCTTGAAGGGTTCCAGCAGTTTTTATTTAGTTAGAAGTAAATCTAACATTGAGTTGTGAAGGAGTTTAGACTAATAATAAAAGATAACTTTATTACATAATTGGTAATAGTAATACAATCTGCAAAGTAAACACTCCATCACAGGCAAAGTATTCCATATTTCCATTATATTTTTGGGAAAGATATTCAATGCTTTTTAGGCCGAAACCGTGATTGAGCTTATCAGATTTAGTTGTATTTATATCACTGCCGTCTATGTTAGATAGTTTTAAATTATCTTCATATGATAAAGGATTTGATATCTGGATACCGACAAAATTATTATTTTTATTTATTCTAAGACTGATGGAACGCAACTTTTCATCAGTCTGTTTAGTTGTATATTCGATTGCATTATCAATAGCATTTCCGAGTAAAGCATATAAATCGGATACGCGAATAAAAGATAAATCAACATCATCAACTGAGCAATTAAAATCGATTCCTTTTTCACGGCAGAAAAGGCCTTTTTCCGCTAATATAGTATTTAGAGCCTCATTATCTGTGTATATCAAATCCTGATAAAATATGATGCTTTTTTCTGCCTCTGAGATATAGGCATCCCTTTCATCTTCACTTACAGTTCTAAGTGCCTTCAGTTGGTGTTTAAGATCATGACATTTTCTATTTATAATGGCAATGTGTTCCTTTGAAAGCTCATAATAGTGCTCGCTGTTTCTAATCATATTTTCCATTATCTGTGTTTTTTCAGAGTAAATCATTGCGCTAATTGCATTGTACTGCACAAGTAAAATAAGTAAGCTTATAAAAGCTCCAGTGGTCCAGGCATATTGGTCAAATACAGAATAGCCCTGTTTAAGAACCGCCTGATAATAAATCAAACTTGAGTAGATTAAAATATTTATGATTGAATAAATAAATATGTTTTTGAAATTATCTTCCATAATAATTCTATTGCTGGCACTTAGAACTGAGCGATACAATATGTATACAATATAGTAGATGATACATGTAAAAATGGCGGTGCAAATAATATATACAATCAATGTACTTCGTATATACGGAAACAATTTGGCTGCTATATATACGTGAAAAATATTGTAAACGAAGTTTTGCAATGCAAAGGACAGACCGCCAAATAAAAAGGCATCACTTATAGAGATGTAGAAACATAGGCGGCCATATAGTGGAGCGATTAATGCGAATAATAGATACCAGAATATAATCAGAAATAGAAGTCTAGGGGATTCTTTATCTATTCCAAAAATAACAAAATAAAGTAGTGAAAGCAGAGCTGCTGCTACATATCCAACGATTGCTTTTGGTATAAAATGTGGCTTCTTATCTGCAAAAGGGTACAAGAATATAAGCATAGCTGCTAAAAGTTCCATTGGCAGTCGCATCTCTTCAAATGCATAAACTGAAAATGATACCATTTAGATTCCTCCCATGTATTTGGTGAATGCGCTCATAAGTGCGGTTTTCATTCTACGAGACAAAGGTAAAGTTTCTCCTGCGACAACAATTTCGTTGCCATCTATTTTTTCAAGATAAGCAAGATTAATCAAAAAGCTTCCGCCGCTTCTGGCAAAATGATAGGGTAGTAAAATGTCTTCTACTTCGGTGAGTTTTGCACGCATTTTATATATGCCTTTTTGGGTGTGATAATAAATATAGTGAAGCTTGGATTCTACATAATATATGTCTGAGGAGTCTACTGTAATTAAGCCTTCCTCCGTGGTATTTATGGTTACCTTTTTTACTGAGTTACGCAGAATATATCTGGTTGCCTTTTTCATTTTCAGACGAAAATCTGGATAGGATAGAGGCTTAAGAACATAGTCCACTGCTTCAACAGAATAACCTTCTAAGGCATATTGTGGCATGTTGGTGACAAACATGATAGTTACATTTGAATCCTTTTTGCGCAATTCTTTGGCAGTATCAATGCCACTCATTTGTGGCATGTCTATATCAAATATTATGAAATCGTATGAAAATGAATAGTCATTCAAAAAAGAAACTCCATCTTCAAAAGTACTGGTAGTATAATCTTCCCCAGATTCATTGAAAAATTGGGAAAGGTAATCTAGAATCATTTTTCTATCATTTAAATTATCATCTACAACAGCAATATTCATAATCTGCCTCCTTAGAAGTAATTATATCAAAGATATTTCATAGATGGCTATATTCTAAAGACCAAATCTGCCAAAGTAAAAACCACAATTGCCAAATCGCTTTTTTTCATACTAAAACATGTTAAATTAGAATCAGAAAATGAAATGCCCATAGGGTGGGGAATGATAATACATGAGGAGGTTCATATGACAAGAGAAGAAAAAAGAAAGGCAAAGCTAAGAGTAGTTGATGGTAA